>DYJZ01000016.1 GCA_020722885.1 Thermoanaerobaculum aquaticum | reverse complement strand
GACTGGCGCGCCCGGCAGGACTCGAACCTGCGGCCCTCTGCTTAGAAGGCAGATGCTCTATCCAGCTGAGCTACGGGCGCCCAGATAATTTATTATACTATATTTCTTTCCTGTTTTGAAACATCGCCAAAATAATTGCCCAACCTAACATTAGTGAAACTACCATAGAAACAAAGGCACAGTACCAGAAAAATGTGCTTATAAGTTGTGAAGTTGACAAAAGGTGAAACAAATATTGCACTATTGGTAAAGTCATAGGTTAATTCCCTGTTGCCCATTCTCTCGCCTCTTCCTATAAAACTTTAAAGTGGTCTTTAATATCCATTAAAATTTTTTTCAAACATCAAAAAATCTTCCGGGAGGTCAGACTCAATTGTTACCATTTTATCTTCACTTAAAGAAAAAGAGATCCTCTTACAATGTAGAAGGGGTCTTTTTGAGATAAATGGCTCTTTACCGTATTTTCTATCACCAATAATTGGAAATCCTGCCTCTTTTAAATGAACTCTTATCTGGTGCATTCTTCCCGTTAGGGGACGAATCTCAATTAAAGAAGAATTATAAAGATTTTTTATTGTTCTGTAAAAAGTTAATGCCTTCTTTCCCTTCTGGTCTATAAAGGAACTATGGCTTTTTGTCAAAATTGGGAAATCTATTTTTTCTCCATTTTGAGGAGTAATCCCCCATACCCAGGCAAAATAGATTTTTTCAATACTTTCTTGTGCTTTCAATTTTTCAACAGTTTTTGCGTATTCTTTATCTAATGCAAAGAGAAGAACTCCAGAAACAGGCGTATCCAGTCTGTTAACTGGATGAATATCCTTTAATCCAATACTTTTTAATTTTGCTATTATTGACTGGGCACTATAAATTTGGGACTTTGTTGGAACGGAGGGCAGGAAAGCAGGTTTATCTACAGCAATCAAGCCAAAATCGTCAAAAATAATTTTTAAGTTGACAAAACTTTTTTCACTTTTCATTTTGGAAAAAACAATTTCAAGGCAATCTCCTTTTGTAACAGTTTTTGAGAGTTTAAGACACCTTTTTTGATTTATATAGACAGAGCCCTGCTCAATCAACCTTCTACATTCTCTTCTTGAAATATTTTCCAGAAGAGCCGAAAGAACCTTATCCAGCCTCTCTCCGGCAAGGTTTGCATCAATGTTTTTCTTAAAACTCTTCTTTTCTGCCACGCTTATATTAAACCTTTTTTTGGGGTAATTTGTCTATAGTGTCCTGAAAGGAGGTTTTTAAGATGAAAAGAAAAACCTTAATCGTGTTCGTAGTTTTGATTGCAGTTGTTACCACACTCTATGTTTTTGCACAGAACCCTCCAATGGGTAGAGGAGAAGGACCCAGAGGAAAAACAATGCAGATGAGAGATTTTATTGATGATCTTGATTTGACACCAGAACAACAGGCTAAGATGGTTGACTTAAGATTTGCTCACAGGCAGGAGCTATTACCGCTTGAAAGGGATTTGCAGAAAAAGAGAATAGAGCTTGAAAATGAACTTTCTAAAGAAAACCCAAACCTGCAAATAGTCGACAAACTTAGCGATGAAATCTCAGCCATTAAAGCGAAAATAAAAAAGTCCAGACTCCATTTCCTGCTTTCATTAAAATCGGTTTTGACACCAGAACAGTGGCAAAAAGCCAAAGAGCAATTCATTGAAAGAGAAGGAGGCAGGTTTCAATTCGGAGAAAGAAGGGGTTTAAGAAGAGGCGAATGCAGGATGGAACCAACAGACAATGAGATGATGCCCCCTCCTCCCCCTCCTCGCAACTAATAAATTTTTTCTATAGCTCCCTCTTTTTACAAGCCCGCTTCAACGCGGGCTTTTTTTTCATCTTATAGACTGTTATCAAATATAGCCTTAAATTAAAAAAGCGATCCTCTAAAACAAAGTTTGGGGGTGTATATTTGGAATACCTGAGAATAGGAAGCATTTTTAAAATATTTCACCAGGTAGCACTTCTTGCAGTTAAATAAAATCCTGCTATAATAACTGCTTCTGATTTGAATTTCAGAAAGGAGATGTTATATATGGGTTTGGATTCAGAAATTTCGAAGGCCATCTTGGAATCTTTTTCAGAACATATTAATAAATCACTTTACTCTGATGTTATTATTGCCGGAGCAGGTCCATCAGGACTTCTGGCTGCAGGCCTTCTTGCAGGAAAAGGTTTGACCGTAACCGTAATTGAAAAAAGATTGGCACCTGGTGGAGGAATATGGGGCGGAGCAATAGGGATGCCCGAAATAGTGGTTGAAAAAAACACAGAAAAAATCCTGAGGGAATTGAATGTGAATGCAAGACCTGCTGGCAAGGAATTTCTTTGCATAAGTGCTTTTGAATTATCAGCCGCTTTAATTCTTTTTGCTTTAAAATCGGGTGCAATAATTCACAACCTTACATACCTCGAGGATCTTCTTGTAATTAAGAATAGGGTTGCTGGAGTTGTCGTAAACAGGACCTTGATAGGAGAAAGTCTTCCTATAGACCCGTTGACCTTTGAAGGTAAGGCAGTCATTGATGCAACAGGACACGATGCTCAGGCAGCAAACCTTCTGGCAAAAAGAGGGCTTATAAAGTGCAAACTTGGTGATGGATTTATGGATGCCAGGACAGGAGAAGATTTTGTGGTAAAAAACTCCGGTAAGGTTTATCCGGGACTTTATCTTACAGGAATGAGCGTATGCTCTTATTACGGAGGCCCAAGAATGGGGCCGATTTTCGGTGGAATGCTTCTTTCAGGGGAAAAAGTCTCAAAAGCAGTCTTAAAAGATTTAAAAAAATAAAATTGCTTATTTAGTTAGTTAAAAGAAACCCGAATCAGAGTATTCTTTTTCTATTCGTTAGGCTCAGATGGTGGTTCTTTCATATAAACGGGAACAAAATCGTCATCATCCTCGTCTTCATCATCAAGCCCGATAAATTTTCCTCCCTTATTTCTTATAACCTTGCTTTTTCTCTCTTCCATCTCGGCGATAATCCTTTTCTTTGCCTTTGATGACGTTTCAAAATCAACATCCCTTTTGTATTTTTTTTCCCTAACCTGCTCTGTCTCTTCTTCCCAGGTCACAGTTGGTTCTGCGGTCGCAGGCAATTTTGTCTGTGGTTTCTGTCGTAAACCGGAAGAGGAATCCCTCTTTTTTGCTTCGCTTACAGTAATTTTTCTGTCTTTCAACATAGTATTGTTGAATCTCGCAATTGCCTCCATCATTTGAGAAGCATCCTCAAACTCCACAAAAGCAAAGCCTCTCGATTTTCCTGTTTCCCGATCTCTTGGAATAAGAATCTGCTTGATTTTTCCCAGCACCTTGAAGAGTGATCTTAAATCTTCTTCTGTTGCGTCAAAAGGGATGTTTCCTACAAAAATACGGTTCATAACCTTTCTTTCACCTCCAAATAGATTTTTTTAAGTTTTTTAGTTAATTTTTCTTCTTTCATCAAACTTTAAGGAAGACTATTGTCGCTCCCCATCCTCCATCGTTTGGTCCGGCATCTCTAAACCCCATAACATATTCAATTTTTTCAATTTGCCTTATAACAAGATTCTTTAATGTGCCGGTTCCCTTTCCATGAATAATTTTGACTTCCCTAATTTTTTTGCTTCTACACAAAGAAAGATATTCAGGAATCAAAATTTTTATATCTCTGGGGTCAAAGGTGTGAAGATCCAAAACTCCCTCTATCGGAATTCTAACTGATTCAGAATTCATAACGGCTGAACTATGCTCCTTGCAAGTTCCTCAGGTCTTTGTGAGCCCAAAAGGAAACTTTTGCCACTCTTAAGATAGACTATAACTCCCCTGTTACCAAAAACCGTATAAGCCCACATCCTGCTTTTTCCATATCTTATACCTCATCCTCCATACTCCAATATTGGATGGTATTTAGTAACATTCACTTTGTCTATTTCAGAAAGTTGAAATCTTTTCGCCTTTAACATAAAGGGAAACATAATGAATTTAACTTCATAAATGTTTACTTCTGTAGTCATTTTCATAGTCAGAATCATTAAATAGATGAAAGATGCTATACACAAAGCGAAATAAAGAGGAATTGGCTTTATTCCTCTTGACTGCAATTTACTTACTTCAAACAGAAGTACAGCAATTGCAACAAACATAATGAGATAAACTAAATACATAGCCTTGTTGCTTCTAAAGTACTGAACCTCGCAAAATACTGGCGGGATACAGGAATCATCTCTTCTTTTTAAAGAATCCTCTACCATCAAGTAAGTATAATAGCAAACAATAGCAAATAATGCAACCTCACTGCTGTCGAGGATAATTTGAAAGCGGAAATGGAATCCTGAAAAATTGAGGGTTATGGACGGGTTTTTTGGAGGCTTGAAAGCAAGGCTCACTGTTTTTATGCCTGTATATGTTATTATGCTGTCCAATTAGTTCTCAAAAAGGCTCGGCTGACAGGTTTCGGGTTCAATGGGCGGTGTTTGAAAAAAACTTTCGAGCGATTTCCATAAGTCCCCTGCCAAAGCTATATGATAATTTCCTCTTTTAAACTAATTAGAAATATCCTCTAAAATGGCAGTGGAAAAACCCCAAAAAGATTAAATAATTTTTGCAAACCCCATTGAATCACCCCTCTAAGGCTTTCCGTTTCGGTTTTGTAAGAAAGAGGGAGATTGCTTCGGGGGACTTTCCCACGAAGTTGCACTCGCAATGACACGGTTAGTGAGCACTTGCAACGGAGTATTTCTAAATAGTCTTTATATTTTTCCACTTGACTTCTTAGATACTTCTGTCAAAATTTATTTTGGACAGATGTGATGCTGATGCATGGCTTGAACTATGGTGGGAAAACGAACTTTTAAGAAGAGGAGCCGGAAATGGCTATATTGCCTATCTCTCACACAGAGTTGTTGATAGTAACTTTACGATTGACGATTCAAAACTTTACGGACAGGCAAATGTTACAATTCTTGAAGATTGGCTCGAGTTCTGTCTGACTTATGAACTTTTAAACAACGGAACTTTAAATATTTCCTGGGGGTGCCCTCAGCTGCCTGCAGTAACAGACCCCTGTGGAATGAACGACAATCTTCCGAGTTGCCCAACCGACCTCTTTGGCACAACAAAGAGTGGAGAGGTTGAAGTAAAATGGAATCCAGCAACAGATGATAAAGGTATCTCCTATTACAGAATTTATAAAAATGGTTCTCCCTGTGGACTTGTTCATAGTTCAATGGGTGTCTTTAAAGACACCAATGTAACCGACGGTGAAGTTTATACATATGAAGTTCATGCAATAGACTCAGCATATCAGGAACAGACAGCCTGCAAAAATATAAATATTAAGGCTGGCAATTCTGAAATACTTCTTTTAATGAATTCATCTCCTTCTAAAAATCCAATATTAAGTTGGAGCGGATGGGACCTTACCGAATACATTCTATATAGAGGAAGTGACCCACAACATCTCGTCGAGTTTGCAAGGACTTCTGACAATTCTCTCGAAGATTTTAATTCACCCTCGGGGCTCACATTCTATGTTATCCAGCAGGCAGATTCGCAATAGTTTTCTACACCTGAGTATTGCAAAAACTGGAAGGAATTTGTTAACAGTTGTAAAGTTTAAATCATCTAAAAATTCCCTTTTTTTGCAAATTAATTCTGTCCTTTTTTTATGATAGACTATGTTTGATGAAAGAACTATTGCAGAGTTTTTTGCCAAAATCTGTGCAGAACTTAATAAAATCAGACCATGTCTTCAGATCTTATACAGGATGCCTCCTCTTTGCAGATGTTGCGGGATTTACACCTCTTACAGAAGCACTTATGGTTTTAGGAAAAGAAGGAAGCGAAGAACTTACAAGAATTCTAAACACATATTTTGAAGAAATGATCGAAATAGTTGATAGGTATGAGGGGGACATACTGAGATTCTCTGGCGATGCAATGACAATACTTTTCAACGAAGATAAGGGCGAAACAGCCCTCTATTGCGGTCTTAATATGCTTGCAAAAATGGATGATTTTAAGAAAATTAAGACACGCGCTGGAGAGTTCACTCTTGAAATGAAAATCGGGTGCGCGTATGGAGAAACCCAAATAGGAATCTTAAACGACGGAAAAGAGATTGACTACTACGCTTCAGGAGACCCACTGGACATTTCAGCCGAAGCTGAGCACCATGCAAAGAAAGGTGTTCTTGTTTGTTCTCCAAATGTTTCAATTCCAAATGAACTAAAAAAACAAGATTGCGGTGATGGCTTTTTAAAAATTTCTGGAAATCCAAAACCACCTCCCCCAAGAAATAAAGAGACAAATTCTTCTTCAAATTTAAACGCTATTCTTTCTACTCTCCTCCCAAAGTATCTTATTGAAAAATGTGATGCAGAAAGAGGTGGAGAACACAGAGGAACAACAGTCATTTTTCTCTCTTTTAAAATTTCAAAACAAAAAGGAAAAGCTTCTCACAAAGAGATTTTAAACTTTTATGCCAATTTGAAGCGTATTGTTTCTAAGTATGGTGGTTTTATAAACAAAATCGATTTTGGAGACAAAGGTGCCAAAGCACTGCTTTTCTTTGGAACACCATATTCTCTTGAAAAAAGAGAGGCAATGGCTTCAAGATGTGCCTTAGAAATCAAGGAATTTTTTGACAAAGAGTTTCAAATAAAGATGGGAATAACCTCCTCTCACCTATTTTCCTGTACTATCGGCTCTAAAAAAAGAAAAGAATTTACTGTTATGGGAGATGGAATAAATCTCTCAGCCCGATTAATGGGTTATGTAAAAAATATCTGTTTTCAGGAAACAACAGAAAAGCAGCCTTCTCCAAAAAGTTCTCTGGAAATCGTTACAGATGAAAACACATTTAATTTAGCAAAAGATGAAATAGAATTCGTTGAAAAAGGCAAAATTTCCGTCAAGGGAAAGAGCGGTCTTGTTTCAATATATGAACCGATAAGAGTGAAAGAAGATGCCGAAGAAAAGTTGAAGCCGCTCTATGGTTTTGACAACATACAGAAAGAACTTGTTGAGTGGTTAAAATCTGAAAAAAGAAGGGCTGTTCTGATAACATCAGATATAGGTGGAGGCAAAAGTTCGCTCGCTAAATGGCTCTTCAATAAGGCAAAATTGAGGAATTACAAAACCTTAAAAATCGACCTTCATCCCTTCTCAAGAGAACTTTTTTTCTCTCTTTTCAGCAGGATAGTAAAAGCACTTTTTCAAATAAAAAACGAAGAATCAATCAAAAATCTCTCCCATATTTTGCCAGATAAACTTCGGGAATTTGTAGAACTATTATATCCCTATCTTGGTTATAGAGAAATTGAGAAAGAAAGTTTTAAAAGCCTTTCTCCAAAAGACAAAAGAGACCTTCTTTTTGCAATTTTAGTCTCGATTTTAGGAAAAATTGAGAAAACAGTAATTATTGTTGATAACCTTTCTTTTGCTGACGAAACATCTCTGCAGTTTCTTTCCCATTACTTAAGCCAGCTTGAAAATACCACACTTGATTTTGTTATCTTTTCGAGAAAAGAAATTCTAAATGAGCAAATAGCTCATCTCATTGACAAGAAAATAGAGCTGCCTCTTCTTACTTTCGAAAATGTAAAAGAAAAATTCGAAAAAGAATACAGTCTTACAAATCTTACTGAAAAAGTAATCAATTTCTTTTTAGAAAAAAGCAAAGGGAATCCGCAATTCCTGACTGCCGTTTACGAGGCTGCCCAAAAAGAGAATCTGGTAATAGAAAAAGAAGGAATAAAATTTATTGATGAGGATAGAATCTTTAAAACCACTTTCCCCGATTCCCTTGAAGCAATTTACTTAAAAGAGTTTGATAAACTTGAAAATAAAGAGAAAGACTTCCTTTTCTCTGCATCCGCTCTCGGTATGAACATTTCTGTAAATCTTTTGTCAAAAATTACCAAATTGACAGAAAATGAAATTGAGGAATTGACAGCAGACCTTGAAAAGAAGAATTTTATAAGGAGAGACCTTTCGGGCAAAAGAAAATATCTTCAATTTAGAGATACCCTTTTGCATCAGGCAATATACAGTTTGGCGCCCTTTTCAGTTAAGAGAGAAATTCACAAAAAAGTGTTTGAAGAGATTTATAAATTTGAGGGAGATTCAAAACCCTCTGTCTTTCCTTACCTTGCCCACCATTCTGAAAAGGCTGAAGACAAAGAAAATGCTAAAAGATTTCACAGATTATCCGCAAGAATGTTTTCTGAAAGGTATGACAATCTTTCCGCATTAAGACATTTTGAGTATATAATAAACAGCGCTGAAATTGATGAAGATTACTTTAAGGATTTTTTTAAACTACTGGATATCTACTTAACCTTGGGAAACTATGAGGACTTTAAAAAGCTTCTTAATAATTTGGTTAGATTTGAAAAAGAGATGTCCACAAAAGATCTTTCGAGTTATTACAACCTTCTTTCAGAAAAGGATTGTCGAGAAGGAGATGTACAACTTGCTGAAAAACATTTAAAAAAGTCTCTTGAATTATCAAATAAATCTAATTATTTATATGGAACAGCAAGAGCATTGCTAAACCTGGTTGGAAGAGTTTACGGCCCTACGGGAAGATACGAGGAAGGCAAAAAATCGCTCGAAAAACTCCTTGCCTTGCCAAGATTTGAGGGAGATGCTGTTTTTAGGGTTGTCTCGCTGATGAATATGGGATCGATCCTGAGACATCAGGAGAATTTAAACTCAAGCCGGAATAATTATATGAAGAGTATATCTCTCGCGAAAAAAAGTATGCTTGTCCTTCGGCAAGCGGCCATTTTTTCCAACCTGATCCAGCTTTATTACGAATCGCACAATTACGACAAAGCTATAATCTATTCAGTAAAAGGAAGACGCCTGGCGAAAGCTTTTTATCAAAGAGATCTCTTTCTAGACATATCCATCCACCACGCATTATCTCTTTGGGCAAAAGGTAAAATTCAAGAAGCTCATTCAATCGCGACAGAAACAATCGATATGGCAATACTCTACGGACAGAACTACGCTCAGGCAATGTCCGTGGTCGTCCTTGGAGTGTCCCAATACGAGGAGCTGTTGTTTGGAGAATCTATTGACAACATCAAGAAATCGATTTCTTTCTTCGACAAGCTTTCATGCAACTACGAAGCACTTTCGTCAAAGCTTGAATATCTTCGTCTTCTATATTTTCTTGGAGATACAAAGGGATTCTCTTCAGCAATTGCCGATTGGGGCGGCCGGGAATCTCTTTTGAAGGAATCAAAAACTTTTTCACTGCCTCTGGCGCTCGTGTCAATTCTTACAAGAAAAAAACCCGAACTATCTGACGATCCGGACACTTCTTTTGTCAATTGGAGCCGATTTAGAGAATCAAAATTTCTAACCAGATTCAGAGATGATTTGCAAGAAAAAGAACCTCTACTCCGTTACGACCTCAAGGTAAAATGGAGCTGGGCTTACTTGTCGAAAGGACTTACACCACCTTTCAATCC
Organism: Thermoanaerobaculum aquaticum; assembly: GCA_020722885.1. Classification (GTDB taxonomy): domain Bacteria; phylum Acidobacteriota; class UBA4820; order UBA4820; family UBA4820; genus UBA4820. Next base: position 21,332 of record DYJZ01000016.1, on the reverse strand, counting down.
TATGAAACTTCTTTCAAAATCACCTGGAGGAGTTTTCGGTCTAAGAATTTTGGCAATTTTATACAGAAAAAACCTTTATGCAGGAAACAAACCAAAATCAAAACAAATCAGAAAAAGGTTTCTTAAAAATCTCTATGTTGCTAAAATCCACTCTGCTGACAATATCTGGAATTGCATATTGAAAGATAAAGATATTGCTTTTGCAATAAAGGGGCATTAAAAGAATCCTCTCAAAAGTAAAATAGATAAGGCTCTTTTTATACTTTCCCCAAAGAAAAGGCACTTTTTACTCTATTCCCTTTCAAGAAAAATGAAAAAAGAATTAAAAGGCGGGCAAAGCCCGCCTTCTCAGGGAAGAATCATTACGGAGAGCAAACGGTTGAGGAAGACAAAACTCTTCCACTTCCCGCACTCCCCTCTCCTGCTCCGTTGTAGCCAGTAACAAGATAATAATATACTCTTCCTTCTACTCCACTCGGTTCGTCTCCTGAACAGTCGTAACTGTTTGAAGAGCCTGTGTCTCTATAACATCCCTCATCGCTGGCGTTAAGTAGATTTGGAAGATCAGACTTCTCAAGCCTGTAAAGTTTGTAACCACTTGCACTTACAGATGTAGGCCAGTTCTGAATATTTCCAGACCACCATTGAGCATCATCTGGATAAGAACTTCCTGTGGCTATTTCAGGAGGGGGAACGGTCGCAGTTTCATCCTGTCCTGAAACCGCAGCAGATTCTGAATAACAAACACCATTTATTGCTCTTATGGTGTAATTATGACTCGAACTATCTCCAGGATAATAAGTGGAACCTGAAGAAAAACCTTCCTGCACAAGAACACTGTCTCTATACAGGTCATGTCCTGTGGCTGGTGTTCCTGAAGTGTAACTGATTGTAATTCCAGTCAAATTCAAAGGATCATTGTCAACTATACTACTTATTGATGGCATTGAAGGAGTACCGTTCGCATCTGCTGCAGACATTTCATTTGAATCACTGTAACAGGTTCCATTTATCCCTCTTACCACATATTTATGAGACAATGTATCACCAGGATCGTATGTTGTACCGGATGTATAATCGGTTAAAACAAGCGAACCGTCCCTGTAAAGGTTGTGGCTTGTTGCACCTGAACCACCTGTATAAATAACCTGAACTCCGTTTTGAGCACAGCCATTGACATCATTGACTGCGGTTATTGTCGGAGCTCCTGGATTCACTGCGTCTGCCGCCGAAGCCCCTGTCGTTGCTGTCGATTGACCACATCCGTTGTTAGCTCTGACCTGATAGTTATAAGTCGTTCCGTTTGTGCCTGTGGTGTCTGTGTAGGTTAAGGTTGAAACAGGAAGACCGCTTTGAATGACAGAACCATTTCTTAAAACATCATAAGTCCTTGTTCCGCTTCCTCCATCTCCCCACTCTGAAGGAGCACTCCAGTCAATTTTTACACCTTCATCATTGCATCCATTCAAATCTATTGCTGTGTTATTGGCAAACCCGGAAGGAGAAAGGCAGGTGAAGTTAAAAGTAAAAGTAACTCCCGAACTTGTCTGCCTTGTATCTGGATTTCTTACTTTTACAGAAACTGACCCAGCCGGGTGGGCAGGAGTTGTGGCGGTAATTTGAGTTGGAGAAACATAAGTTCCAACAACTTCATAGGCAGTTGTTCCATCGTTTGAACCAAAGATGACAATAGGCGAAGATGATGGGCAATTTGAAGCGGTTCCAGTTGGACAGCTATTGGAAAACCCTGTTCCTGTAATTGTTACCGGGGTTCCCCCCTGGTCGCTTCCGTTGTTTGGATTTATGTTTGTTATAGTTGGATATGCACTTGCCGTTATAGTTCTTGTCCAGAGACCTGTTTCATCAGTTGAAGCATAGTAAGAAACTGGATCTCCACTATCAGCAACTATATCTTGAAGTTCTTGAGAAGATGAATCAAAACCATAAGAAATATTCATCCAGTTCCTGCCTTTGTCTCCTGATAGCCAGACGCCTCCTGGCGTTGCACCTGTCCCGTTTGCGGCAATAAGGACATCGCCATTTGACGATTGAATTATATCAACATAGTCTTTTGAACTTGTGCCAGCAACCGAATGTGCTTCATACCACTGGGTAGCCCCTTCATCCCCTGCAGGAGAATAGAATATCCCTCTATCTAAAGTTGAAGAGGCATCGCAACCTACTACAAGTGTAGTGTCTGGAAGTTGAATAATCGTTTTCGTATTCAAGTTTCCAAGATAATTTGGAGTAGCACCGTTTCTTTGAAGCCAGGTAACAACTTGGGGCTGAGGAGTACTTTCAGCAAACGATGGGGTTCCACTTCCTCTCCAAACACCCGATCCATTTACCGTTCCCCAAGTTGTGCCCGCTACTGGTGCCTTGGGTTCAGGAGGTACATAATTAGCGTATTTCGGGTCTTTTCCGGTTCCGGAAGGAAGGTTGGCATAAGAACCAATACAACCAGAATCAATTGTTGCATTAAGTGTATAACCGTTTTCTGTACCTGCGTAGCCTCTTATCCCGATATACCAGGTCCCTGCTGTAAGTTTCTGTGGAGATTTGCCTGTAACCCTCACATTATCGACTATCCAGTACCATCCATTGTAAGCTTCATATTGAAAAACTATCCTGCAGTTTGTATTTCCTATGTATGAAGTTAAGTCTAAAGTAGCGTGAACCATCCCTGAAGTTGAAGTTGTGTAATCTGCTAAAGTTACCCAAGTTGTTTGATCAGATATGAACAATACCCTACCATGCTCACCTGTTGAATAATTGCGAAAGTAATGATCAAATTCAAGTGTTGCTTCAATTAAGCCAGTTGGGATGTTAAACGAAGGGCTCCTCAATTCGTCAATTTGATTTTCAAGAGGAGAGTAGTAAACTCTTGCAGAATTACCATAACTACCGTTGGAATACTTATACCAATCGTTCGTATTCCATACTTTTGGATTTTCATCTCCGAAGTCAAGAATTTCCCACCCGGCTGGAGGATTGTCTCCATAAGGCCCCCAACTTCCCTCAAAATTTTCAAATAAAATCGATTTAATACAGACATCCTCATCCCCGTTTGTATAGGGACGGTAATCGTAAGTTGATGTTGTGGGAAGTGCTCCATATCTTACATACAGATCGGCATCCTGTGCACCATAATCATCAGGGTCATCAAGAAAGACTCTCAAATCCGTAGCACTATTTGGAACTTCTATTGAGTAATAGTCCCATTCACCCTGTTTAACACTTTCTTTTATAGGTGCTCCACTTATCAGCGGCTGAATTCCGCTTCCAGATGAGAAGCCAACTCTTACACCTTTGGCATTTGGATTTGAAGGAAGCCCGTCGTTCTGGAAAATCCAGCCTTCATAACTTCCCGCTGGAAGAGTTGCAAAACCCTGACCGGGATACGCTCCTCTATCCGGACTCACTGCCCAGATAGGATAATTCTGGGAGGAATTGGGAACAACCTCAAGCCTTTCCCAGTATCCTGTAGTGTTGCCTCCTCCTGGAAGTTTTGAGTGGCGCCATCCGCTCGGGTTTGATGTTCCTGAAGTTTCGTAGTTTAACCTAATCTCCCCTGTTGAAGAATCATAATGGATATATCGTGATTTAATGCCATCTGTTGTCCCCACATAAATGACATCGAGGTCTGTTCCTCTTCTGTCTGCAAGCATAGTTATCCCATATCCAGTTTTGAGACGGCACGGGCCCTCTGTTCCTCCTTTACCCACATTAAAGGGTCTAAACGACTCTCCCTTATCCTTACTCACAAAAACACCCATTGAAGGTGAAGAGGCAAAAATATAATTTGGATTTCTTTCGTGAGCGACGGAAGAAAACACATCTTCGGGGAGTGACCAGTAGCCTCTATATCTACTAAAAGTATCCCCACTGTTTGATGAATAGTATGCCCCATAAGGTGGATTGATTCCAAAAACGGGGTCTCTTTTAAATCCCGCAATGGCAAGATCGTGGGAATTCCCGCTAACATAATTCTCAAATGCAACCGATAATGCATGGCCTGACCTTACAAGTGACCAGCTGCCGTAATTAACGCTTTTGTAAATTCCTGCACTTAAACTTCCATCTCCCTCAGCAACTGCACACAACAAATTTGCCTCCGCTGGCGTTGGTGTTGCATCAATCCAGTCTGGATCAGAAGTTATGTCAACAACATATCTGTTTGTGGGCAGCCCTCCATTCTTATAGGTTCGGTTTGAAAAATCTACAGCGTTTGTCATCATCACGCCATTTGTGGATGAGGAAATAAAACATACTGAAGTAGTATTTGATCCATAACAGTAATTTTCAGGAAAAGTTATGCCTGTGGCCTCAGGAAATAATGTTTTGACGCTAAAAGTTGCACCATTATTGTAGGAAACATTAAGGTATGACCTCGTAAAACCAGAAGGTTTTCCACCAACTAAAATCATATTACAGGGTGCTCCGCTGAAACCCCCGTATGAACAGGTTGTACCAAAGTAATATTGTGTTGGCAGGGCGATAAAATCAATTTCATCAAAAGTTGGATCCTTTCCAACTTCAATCCAGACTTCAGTAGAATCATTCCATCTAAAAAGTCTTGTGGTTGTTGCTGCATATAGTGTTTCGTCATAACGGAAATTTGGAGAAACTACGAGATCCACCATATAGACATCTGTTGTGGGCCATTCGCTCCCGGTTCCGCCAACGATTTTAATCCAGCTGTTTCCAAAATCGATGCTTCTGTAGACTCCATTGTCTGATGGAGAATCTATAAAATTCGCAGCAACAAAAATTGTTCCTTCATCACCGCAAGTCCCACCCTCGTAATAACTATTTGGCAAACCTATGGCAACAATTTGGGGAATCTTCTCATTCGGGAAATTATTATATTGAATAAGCGTATCATTGCCTGTACTTTTTAATAGACCTAAAGCCATCGAACCAACAAAGGCTCCTTTGTTCTGGTTCGCCATAGCCACAGCGTATCCATCAGCATCTATTGGAGATTTGGCTACTCTCCCTTCAGAGCAATTTATTCTGTATAAACCGGTATTTGTTCCTACAAACGCATCACAAAAGTTTCCACCTGTATGATACCCTTGTGTAAATTCAATTTCCTTTATGGATGAGTTAATTAGATAAGAATTGCAGGTGATTCCCCTGTCAGTTGATAACCTTAATCCATCGCTTCTTCCTTCCCAGAGTTCCTGGTCTGTGCCAAATGAAGGACAGGTGGCAACGGATTGAACCTCAAATGATGTTGGACCGGTAGTTGTTCCGTCACACGCAACAGACCAGGTTGAGCCTGTGTTTGAAGAATACCACATACCTTTAGTTCTTGTGGCCGCGTAAATGTATTGGGGATAGCCCCAGGGGATATGCAGGTCGAGAACATCAACACCATTTAGAGCGCTGGCGTAACCTATCCAGCTGCTTCCGCTTAATCTGTAAATGGGCACATATGGTTTGCTTGCGGCTAAAGCGGAAGCCCACAACTGCTGAGGAGATTCTGATGTCAGTTCAAGTGAAGAACAATCTAAAAGTCCTTCCTGGCCATAAGTTATATTTGTCCATGCGCCTTCCCCTCCGGTTCCATTCCAGAAGACTCCTGCCCCGAGAGTCCCAACATAAAGATTATTATCAAAAGCAGTCAACCCCCCTGCTACTATACCTGTGCAAAAGTATCCCGCCTGGCCCGGGTCAAAATCGTAGAAGTATTTAACGGAATTAAAATCATCAACGGAAGAGAAAAAATGTCCATTTTGGGTTACAGCAAAAGACGGCTTTCCTGTATTATAAAAATAGTTTTTAGGAAGTGCAATTGATGTTACAACTTCGTCACAGGGAATCGCCTCACATAACTGCCAATTTTCTCCGCGATCATTTGAAACCCAGAGCCCCCCTGAAGCCGTTGCCACATAAACTGTTTTGTCACTTTCATAGTCGGGACTTACTGCAAGCGCAGTAATATCTCCGGAATAGCAAATACCAATTCTAACCCAACCTTCCCCTATAATCTGTGCTGCAAATTGAATTGAAACAAGGTATAAAATTGCTACCAGAAACGATTTTACTACTACTCTCCCTGACATAACAGCCTCCCCTTAACCAAAAATCGGCTCAGTTATTACTAAAACATACTTCAAAAATTAGAATAAATCTGTGATATTTGTCACATTTCCCCTTTTTTTAGTTCATACATAAGGATTGAACCTGCTACAGCAACATTAAGAGAATCCCATCCTTGCCTCATTGGCACCGTAAATATCGCATTATTTTTTTCAATAATTTCTTTCGAAATTCCCCTTGCTTCATTTCCAAGAGCAAGGACAAATGGAGAATGAGGAATGTAGCTTTCTACTTTCCCACCACCCACCAAACCTGCAACATATATCTTGACTTCATTTATTTCAGCCCAGCTAAGAAATTCCACTTTTTTTAACAAATATATGGGAATGTGAAAGACTGCCCCTGCACTTCTACTAATTACTGTAGGATTGTAAAAATCAGCGCTTCCTTCCCCTATAAATATTGCATCAAAATTAAATGCGTAGGCAGACCGTATAATTACTCCAACATTTACGGGATCTTGAATTTCATCTAAATAAAGATAGGCTGAATTTCTTTCTGGCTCTGTTAAGATCCATCTTTTCAAAATGCCCAAAGCCATAATACCTTCCGGCTTTTTGGTAAAACTGATGGATTTTAAAAGTTCCTCTTTAACTATCAATGTTTCATAGCCGGAGATCATCTTTTCCCATTTGCCATATTTCTCTTCTGTAATAACAATTTTGTGGAAATGGAAATCCGATTTAAGAGCCTCTTCGAAAATGTGCTCCCCTTCGAAAACAACATAACCTTCTTTCTTTGGATTCAAGCACACTTTTCTTATCCATTTTATAGAAGGATTATGAATTGAATCCACACACTTCAATTTCACAACAACAATATAATCTTTTTTTTGCACAAAAGCAAGAAAAAAGGGGGAGGCAAGCCTCCCCCTAAGTAATCGTCTTTTAGGAAATTTACACCAAACCTTGATCTATCATTGCTTTTGCGACCTTTTCAAAACCGGCAATGTTTGCTCCAACCATATAATTACCTTTGTGCCCATATTTTTCTGCGGTTTTCAGACAGGTGTTGTGAATATTTATCATAATTTCGTGAAGTTTCCTGTCAACTTCTTCCTTTGTCCATGACATTCTGATGCTGTTTTGAGTCATTTCAAGCCCTGAGCAGGCTACTCCGCCTGCGTTTGAAGCTTTACCAGGTGCGTACATAACCTTGTTTTTATGGAAGAGTTCAATTGCTTCAGGAGTGCAAGGCATATTGGCACCTTCGCATACTACCATAACCTTGTTTTGAACAATTTCTTTTGCATCTTTTTCGTTCAATTCGTTCTGAGTTGCACAGGGAAGACAGACATCAACTTTGACACCCCAGGGCCTCTGCCCTTTGAAGAATTTTGCTTTCTTAAATCTCTTTGCGTATGGTTCAACAATGTTCTTGTTTGATGCTCTCAATTCAAGCATATACTCCCATTTTTCATCTTTAATTCCGTCTTCATCAAGAACAAAACCATCAGGACCGGAAATTGTTACAACTTTTCCTCCAAGCTGGTTGACTTTAGCAACCGCTCCCCACGCAACATTTCCAAATCCTGATACAGCGACTCTTTTACCTTTGAAATCAGTGCCTTTTGTCTTTAGCATTTCCTCTGCAAAATATACCACTCCGTATCCCGTTGCCTCTGGTCTTATTAGAGAACCTCCCCAGTTGAGTCCTTTACCTGTTAGAACTCCCACAAAAGAGTTTGTAAGTTTCTTGAATTGTCCGAAAAGGTAACCGATTTCTCTTCCCCCAACGCCTATATCTCCTGCTGGTACATCAATGTCTGCACCGATGTATTTGAAGAGCTCGTTCATAAAACTCTGGCAGAATCTCATTACTTCAGCGTCCGATTTACCTGTAGGATCAAAATCAGAGCCACCTTTACCTCCTCCCATAGGAAGAGTTGTCAGACTGTTTTTGAAAATCTGTTCAAAACCGAGAAATTTTAAAACACTTAAATTAACAGTCGGGTGAAATCTCAACCCCCCTTTGTAGGGACCAATTGCGTTGTTGAATTCTACTCTGTAACCCCTGTTGATATGAATTTCTCCCCTATCATCCGTCCACGGAACTCTGAAAATGTAAATTCTGTCAGGCTCAACAATTCTTTCAAGAATTTTTTCTTTGATGTAAATTGGGTTTTCTTCAAGACAGGGAATTAAAGAAATGACAACTTCCTCAACTGCCTGGTGAAATTCCGGCTGTCCTGCATGTTTTGTTTTTACAAACTCCAGAAAATCTGCATAATACTTCTTCATCGTAGCCATATTTTTCCCCCTTCTAAAGGATTATTTGCTGTGAGAGTTATTTAGCTTTTCCCACAGAAGTAAAAGTTACTAAATTAAACAAAAAAAGTCAAGTTTTTGTAGAAATCCTGTCAAGACTATTTAGAAATTTCCCCTAAATTAACTAACTAAAAATGGTCTGTTACAAGTTTGATTAGTAGAGGCTGTGGGAATTGTGGGAAACTTCGAGGAAGATTGCTTCGCTTGCTTAACCTGCGAAGTAAATCTCGCAATGACAGTGTTAATAACAATTAACTGTCATCACGAAGTTCACTTCGAAGCAGTTGCAGACGAAGTGATCTTCCTTTGTTGCTAATCCATAATTGTCATCACGAGATCGGCTTCGAGGCACGGACAAACGAAGTGATCTTCCTTTGTTTGAAAAGAGGGAGATTGCTTCGGGGGTTTTTGCCACGAAGAAACACTCGCAATGATGGCGTTAAATTGCAAAGAGGAAGATTGCTTCGTAAGCGAAGGCTACGAAGGAACGCTCGCAATGACAGCATTAGAGATGGCTCGCAATGACTGCTAAAAACTTAAAAATGAATTTGTCATGCTGCCTTTCCTTCCCAGAAAGTCTCAAATGTTGTGGACTTTTACAATTTATTGAAATAAATATTTATTAGTATTAAAATACTTTTTTTGGAAGACAGTGAATGAAAAAAAGTTTGATATTTTTGATAATAATTTTTCTCTTTAAATCATCAATATTTCCCCAGATTCCTGAAACAAAAAAGGATGCAGACCCCTTTAAAGATCTGGAAAGAGCAAAATCTACTGCGGCAAAAGAGGGAAAAAGAGTTCTGATTATTGTAGGTGGAGATTGGTGCGATTGGTGCCAAAAATTTGACAACTTTATAAATAAAGATGAAGAACTTGCTCTAATTGTTAACAAAAATTTCGTTGTAATAAAAGTTTACTGTAAAAATGACCTGACCCCAAACGGTCTGTTTCTCGCAAAATTTCCTACCCCTTCTGAATTTCCCTTTATTTATGTTTTAAATTCAGAAGGAACCATTCTCGAAGCAAAAGCAACCTCTTCTTTAGAGGAGGGTCAATCTTATAACAAGAAAAAGGTTAAGGATTTTCTGTTAAAATATGTAACAAAAAAATAGTTTATTTTTCAATAACTTTTTTAATTTAGTTGATTTAATATTTGAGAAAAATCAAAAAACCTTAACCTCTTGTATAACTTTAGTTTTTCTATACCAGATTTTGGGGATGTGATGATAATATTGATCTGTGCCACATCAAAAAACTGGGTCATTGGAAAAGACCAAAAGATTCCCTGGAATTTTAAGAGTGATATGAGTTATTTTAAGAAATTGACTATGAATCATATAGTTGTTTTTGGAAGAAAAACTTTTGAGTCAATTGGAAAAGAACTCGAGGGAAGGAAAATTTTTGTTCTGACAAGAAACAGAGGTTACTCCCCAGAAAATTCTTCAGTGATACACTCACCTTCAGATATTTTAAATAACTTCCTGAAAAATAAGGAAAAATGCTTTATTGGCGGTGGAGGGGAGATCTACAACCTGTTTATTGATTATGCAAGCTTGATATATTTGACCACTATTGATAAAGAGTTTGATGGGGATACTTTTTTTCCATTAGAAAAACTCTCTTGTTTTAGAGAAGTTTACTGGAAAAATATAATGGAAAAAGAGACAAATTTAAAGTTTAAAATTTTTAAAAGAACTTAAATTTTAACATTATGTTGAGAAATCCTGCTTTTTATGCTAAAATCAATTTTTTAAGGATGCGTTATGTATAATTTTGACCTTGAAAATATTAAAAGAGAGTTTCAAATAGAGTTGAGTAAAGCCAGCTCAGAAAGTGACCTTTTTGAACTTAAAGGTAAATTCATAGGCAAAAAAAGGGGGTTAATATCTGAACTTCTTGAAAAAATTCCCTCTTTATCTCAGGAAGAGAGAAAAGTTTTTGGAAAAGAGGTGAATCTTTTAAAAAAATTTTTTGAAAGTGAAATTTCCAAATCTTTTGATAATATCCAGAAAAAAAAGTCATCAATTCCAAAAATGGATTTGACTCTTCCGGGAAGGAATCTCTTTTCTGGAAAAATTCATCCCCTTTCTCAGGTGAGGGAAGAAATTGAAGACATTTTTATTTCAATGGGTTACACTATCGCTTCAGGTCCGGAAATAGAAGATCCCTACCACAATTTTGAGGCGCTCAACACACCCGAAGACCACCCATCAAGAGATATTCAGGATACATTTTATCTTGATGTTGAAAATATGCTTTTGAGGACCCAAACTTCCCCTGTCCAGATCAGATCAATGGAAAGAAAAAAAGCTCCAATAAAACTTATAGCACCAGGAAGGGTTTTCAGAAGGGATGATGATGTCAGCCATTCACCAATGTTCTTTCAAGTTGAAGGACTTGTAGTTGATGAAAGCATAACGATGGCAGATCTTAAAGGCACTTTGCTGAGTTTTTACAGAAAACTTTTCAGAAGAGAAGTTTCTATAAGATTTAGAGCATCCTATTTCCCATTCACCGAACCCTCAGCGGAAACGGATTTATCATGTGTTATTTGCGGTGGCTCTGGATGCAGTGTCTGTAAGAGAACCGGCTGGCTTGAAGTTGGTGGTTGCGGAATGGTTGACCCAAAGGTTTTTGAATTTGTCGGCATTGACCCTGAAAAATACACAGGGTTTGCTTTCGGACTTGGAATAGACAGAATAGCAATGATTAAATTTGGGATTGATAATATAAAATATTTTCTTGAGAATGATATTAAATTTCTGGAGCAATTCTAATGCGTTTCCCTTTATCATGGATTAGAGAATTTGCACCAATTCCTGAAGACATTAACATTGTGAGTAAAGGTTTTACTTTTTCTGGAACAGAAGTTGAAGAAATTATTGATTCTGAAGGTGAAACGGTTTTTGATTTCAACTTCACAGTAAATCGTCCCGACTTGATGAGTGTATATGGACTTGCAAGAGAATCTTCAGCAGTTTTTGACATTTCCTCCCCAAAATTTTCCCCAAATCCTCGTAAATCTCAATTGAAAATTGAAGAAAATATCTCAATTGAAGTTTTAGATCCAGACCTCTGTCCAAGGTATAGAGCGCTCGTAATTAAAGGGTTAAAAGTTGGTCATTCAACCTCTCTTATTCAGAAAAGACTTATTCAATGTGGACTGAGACCCATAAATGCCGTAGTAGATGCTACAAACTATGTTCTTCTTGAATATGGTCATCCCCTTCATGCTTTTGACCTAAAATTCATAAATGGCAAAAAGGTTATTGTCAGAAGGGCAAAAGATGGTGAAACTATAAAACTTCTCGATGGTAGCGAAAAGAAATTGACAGAAAACATCCTTGTTATCGCGGACGAAATAAGGGCTCTTGCCGTTGCTGGTGTTATGGGAGGAGAAGAATCTGGGGTCTCTTTTTTGAGCCGCGACATCCTTTTAGAAGGTGCTGTTTTTAACCCGGTCTCAATTAGAAGAACCTCAAAAACACTTAATATTCATACCGATGCCTCGCACAGATTTGAAAGAGGGTGTGATTATGAAGGTCCAGTAAAAGCCCTCGACAGAGTAGCGGAATTAATTCTTGAAATGTGCGGAGGTCAACTTTGCGATAGTGATATTGACATAAAGGCAGGTAACAAAAAAACAGAAAAAGTAGCACTCAGGATTCCCAGAATTAAAAAGGTTCTTGGTATAGATATTCCGAAAGATAAGATTATCAACATTCTTGAAAAACTTGCATTTAAAATTGAAGATTTTGACAGCGAAAATCTTACTGTTACTATTCCTTCTTTTAGAGTGGATGTTGAAAGAGAAATTGATTTAATAGAAGAAATAGTAAGAATTTACGGGCTTGACAAACTCCCTGCAAGAATTCCGACCGTTATTGATGAAGAATCGGGAAGAAGCGAGAGTCAAATAGTGGAAAACAAAATACGCCATTTCCTCTCCTGTAGAAACCTTTTGGAAGCAATCTCCTTCAGTATGACTGACCCGGCATTGGATCCGCTATTTTCCTTTAAGGGTGAAGAAATAAAACTCTCCAATCCCCTTTCAGAGACAAATTCCATCTTAAGAAGAAGTCTGATTCCAAATCTACTTTTAGCGGTAAAGAAAAACAGTTCTTTTGGAAACAGGTCTTTTGGCTTTTATGAAATTGGAAAAGTTTATTTTAAATACAGAAAAGAAAAATCGACAGAACCCAACAAAGATAGCAATAATGACTACCATATCTGCGAAAAAGATGTAATAGTCACCGAAGAGCCACGTCTCGCCATTATTCTATATGAAGAAGACACAGTGAAATCTTTTAATCAATTTTATCCCAGAGACATATACTCTCTAAAGGGAATTATTGAAGGGTTATTTGAATCACTTCGTAAGAAGTGCTCATTTCTTGAAGAGAGGCCCTATAGTGAAATCTTTTCACAGGATAACTTTGCAAAAATATTATGTGACGATCAAGAAATGGGATATTTTGGATACCTTGAGCCTCAAAAACTCAGAAGTCTTGAAATCAAAGGAATGGTTTGTATTGCAGAGATTTTTTTAGACAGATTACTTAAAAGAAGTGATCCATCCTTTAAACAATTTTCAAGATTCCCCTTTTCAAAAAGAGATTTGTCTATACTTGTAGCAAATAATGTCAAATGGGCTTCTTTGGAAACTACAATAAAGAATGCAAATGTTCAGAACCTAAAAAAGATTGAGCTCATTGAAGTTTACCAGGATGAAAACATTGGCAAAGAGAATAAGTCTCTAACATTTGCTCTTTATTTTCAGTCTGCACAAAAAACTCTTTCAGATTCAGAAATTGAGAATGAAGTAAACCAAATAATTGATTTGCTTAAATCAAATTTTAACGCCGTTTTAAGAAGTTAGGAGTTTAAAATGCTTTTTGAAGATGAAAAAGAAGTTTTAAACAGAGAAGTAATAAACAAACTTAAAGAAAAAGCAAGGAAAGTGGCAGAAATACTTAAGTCAAAAAAAGAGGAAAACGAAAATCTCAAAAAAGAGATTGAAGCTCTTAAAATCGAAAATGAAAAACTTAAAAGAAGGTGCGAATTCTTTGAAAATGAAAGAAGTGAGCTCTCCACCGTGATAAAAGAATTGTTAGAGGAGTTTGAACAGGTTAATAGTAATGAAGAATGAACAGCTTCTTGAACTCATTATTCTTGATCAGCCTTATCAGGTAAGAGTAAAAGGATCTGCCGAAAGGGCAAAAAAAGTTAGTGCTCTTGTCAACGAAACCATGTTGCATCTTCAAAAAGGAACCGTTCAGGGCGACACGACAAGGATAGCCATACTTGCTGCTCTAAACCTTGCTGACAAACTTTTAAACTACATTGAAAAGGAAGAGAACACAGAAAAAGAAGTTTGTAAAATTTCAGAAGAGATCTCTGAAATTCTTGACGAAGTGATTTCAGAAGATAGAAAGGCGTAATATAAATTGAACACATCAACCACTTATATAATAATCGGGGTTTTGCTGCTTCTTCTTGGAAGCGGGATAACAGCCCTAATTTTTACAATAATGAGACGTTCAGAAATAAAAAGGGCTTCATCAGAAGCTTTAATTATAGTTGAGAGGGCAAAGCAGGAAGCGCAGCAAATCCTGACCGAATCTGAACTTAAAATTAAGGAAAAACTTCTTCTTGATGAGCAAAATCTTGAAAGACAGTGGAAAGCTAAAAGAAAGGAACTTTCGAGGATAGAATCTGAACTTGAGTCAAAAGAGGAAAGGCTTGACAGGCTGACCAATAAACTTCGCGAAGACCAGAACCAGCTGGAATTGAGAGAAAAGAAATTTCGTGAGAACGAGGAAAGAATAAAATCTCTTCTAAAAGAAGCGGAAGATTTTTCAAAGGTTCAGAGAGCAAAACTTGAAGAAATTGCTTCAATGACTTCTTCGGAAGCCAAAATAGAACTTATGAAGCAACTGGAATCAGAAGCAAAGAAAGAAGCTGCAAGGATAATAAAAAAAATAGAAGAGAGCGCACGAGAAAGAGCCAAAAACTTTGCAAGATTTATTCTTATGCAGTCGATTGAAAAAGTTGTACCCCACCTTCCGCTCGAATCTTTTGTCATAACATTCAAACTGCCCAGCGAAGAGATGAAGGGAAGAGTAATAGGAAGAGAAGGTAGAAATATAAGAGCCTTTGAAAAAATTACGGGTGTTGACATAATTGTCGACGACACTCCAGAAACAATTCTTCTTGCCTGTCACAATCCCTTAAGAAGAGAAATTGCAAAAGTGACACTCGAAAAACTTGTTGAAGATGGAAGAATTCATCCGGCAAGAATAGAAGAGTTCTATTTGAAAGCAATTGATACTGTTGAGGAACATATTCACAGCATAGGCAAAGAAGCACTTTACCAGCTCGGTATCCATAATATGCACGACAAACTTATTATGTCCATAGGAAGGCTGAAACTCAGAACGGGCTACAAGGGTAACCTTCTTGAACACTCTATGGAAACTGCTAAAATAGCCACTTACATAGCGCAAATGCTTTCAGCAAATGTTGAAACAATAAAAAGGGCCTCTATACTTCACGAAATAGGACATGTTGAAGAGCACACTGGAGATATTAGCCCTCTGTTGCTTGCAGCACAATTAGCAAAGCAGTATGGTGAATCGCAATCTGTTGTAAATATTATTACACATCTTGCTAAGCAAACAGATTCAGCAATTCTTGAAGCAAGAATCCTTGATGTTGCAGAACAGCTCGCAATAAGCGTTCCAGGAATATCAGCCGATAATCTCGAAAAATACATAGACCGTCTTGATGCTATTGAAAAAATGGTTCACTCTATGAGGGGAGTAGAAAGAGCTTACGCTATGAAGGCTGGAAGAGAACTTCTAATATATGTTAAGCCAAAAGAGGTTGATGACGAATACACACTCTGGCTCTCAAAGGAAATTGCAGAAAAATTGGAACAGGAAGTACGATTTTCAGGTCAAATAAAGGTTCAGGTTTTAAGAGAAACAAGACATATTGATTACGCAACATAGTTCCTATGTTCTTTTCTCCTGTTAAACAGAAAGGATCAATGCAAAAAGTAAAAGTTCTTTTTATCGGAGACATAATTGGAAGAGTTGGAAGAAGAATAGTCAAAGAACTTTTGCCTTCTCTTAAAGCAGATTTCGGTGTCGATATTACCATAGCAAATGGTGAAAATGCAGCTGGAGGATTCGGGCTCACTCAAGAAGTGGCTGAAGAACTTTTTGGCATGGGTGTTAATGTGATAACAACAGGAAATCATATCTGGGACAAAAAAGAAATTATTCCTTATTTTGACAAACACCCAAATCTGCTAAGACCTCTTAACTACGCTGAAAATCTTCCAGGAAAGGGCTTTGTACGCCTTGATACTCTTGTTAATGTTCCATTTTATGTTGTAAATCTGCAGGGAAAAATTCTGATGCCACCAGTCAATTGTCCTTTTCCCTGCATAGATGCTTTTTTAAATACAATTCAAGAAACTAAAAGAATAGTTGTTGTAGATTTTCACGCAGAAGCAACTTCTGAAAAAAGAGCAATGGGCTTTTATCTTGACGGCAGAGTCAGTCTGGTTCTGGGAACTCACACTCATATTCCCACAAAAGACATTGAAATATTGCCAGAAGGAACAGGATATATAACCGATGTTGGAATGACTGGTGCAAAAGACTCTGTAATAGGTATGAAAAAAGAATCGTCTATAAAGAGAATTATAACAGGAATGCCAATGCCACTTGAAGTTGCAAAAGGAGAACCTATTTTTTCGGCAGTTTTAACTGAAATTGACTACGAAACAGGTAAATGTTTAACTATCGAGCATATTTATAAGACTTTATAAATAATCACTGCTGTCCACGACAATTAGAAAGCAGAAACTGAATCCTCAAAAATTGAGGGTTATGGACGGGTTTTATGGAGGCTTGAAAAGGAGGCTCACTGTTTTTATGCCTGTATATGTCAATATGCTGTCCAATTAGTTCTCAAAAAGGCCAGGCTGATAGGTTTCAGGCTCAATGGTCGGTGTTTGAAAAAAACCTTTAGAGCCATTCCCATAAGTTCTTTGTCAAAACTATATGATAATGTCCTTCTGGGATTTACTTCGATGCGTCCACAGACAAAGTGATCTTCCTTTCTTTGAAAAGAGGAAGATTGCTTCGTAAGAGAAGGCTACGAAGTAGCGCTCGCAATGACTGCGTTGTTTATTAACTGTCATCACGAGATTTGCTTCAAAGCAGTTGCAAACGAAGTGATCTTCCTTTGTTAAGAGTTGTAGATTGCTTCGCTAGACAAGGCTACGAAGTAGCACTCGCAATGACAATTTTAGAGAGGACTCGCAATGACACGGTTAGTGGGCACTCACAAAGGAGTATTTCTAAATAGTCTTTATATTTTTCCACTTGACTTCTTAGATGCTTCTGTCAGAATTTATCTTGGACAGATATGATAAATAATAAAATTCAAAAAAAAGATGTTAGATTTAATGTTTCTTCAGTTTTTTACATGGGATAGGGTCATATTTTTTGTAAAAAAATAGAGCAAAATTCCCCAGATTACAAAAAAGAGATCTCTGATAAAAGCTTTTGAGACAGCCTCTCTTGCCCCAGAATGGCCAAAACATCCACAATCAATGTCAAGACCTCTTATCCATGCCTGCCCGAGAAGAACAAGAAAGGTTATTAGCAGGAGGTTGAGAAGCAGAACTCCTCCTTTTTGAGCAACGGCAAAAATTATTGAAAAAGCAATAAAAAGTTCAATCCAGGGAAGAGTGATTGCGATCAAATTAACGACATACTTTGGAAAGAAATCGTAATGGGTTATATCAAGAGCAAAGCCCTTCGGGTCTAAAATTTTAGGGATCGCCGCAAGAATAAATGTCCCACCTAAAACAAGTCTCATAAAAAAAGAGGCAACCAAATTCCATCTTTTTGTTAAAACGACAATCACACCGACAAAAAAGAAACTTACAACTATGACCCAAAAACATAAATTAAGGTGTTGTTTAAGATATTTTGGCAAATAGTAATCAATTGCAGATTTTATCTCTGACGAAGACAAAGTGAGGAATAGAGCCCATCCAAACATCGAAAGGGCAGCAACGCCTTTCAAGGTTTTTTCTAATTTTTCGCTCACTTTCCATCACCGTACTCAAGCGGATTTTTGGCTCTAATCCAACCTGGAAGCCCGTCCTGATGAACAGCAACTTTTGAAGCAGGAATCCCCTTCTTTATTAACTGGTTTGCAACTTCTTCGGAACTTCCACAGGAACCACCAGAACAATAGACAATTATAAGTTCCGCCCTTTTCAATTTTTCGAAATACTTTTTAAAGTTATTTTCCACATCTGTATCGGGAATATTAATGGCTCCTGGTATGTGACCAAGCCCGTATTCTTCAGGAGACCTTGCGTCAACAATTAAGATGGACACCTTCTTTTCCTTCATATAAAGCATTATCTCTTCTGTTGTCATTACCTTGAATCCGTTAACGGTTGAGTCCTGCGCTGCAAAAAGAGGAATACCGCTCGGTGAAAGTGCATTGTAAACCAAACCAAATAATGAGCCCAAAGTTAGAATGACTATTGCTTGAACAAAATACCGTTTCATTTTACTACCTCACTAACAAATTTTATTATATTTCTATTTCTCTTTATATGTCAATACACTGCTGTCCAGGATAATTTGAAAGCAGAAGGTTTATCCTCAAATATTGAGAATTCTGGACTGGTTTTACGAGGGTTTGAAAACGAGGCTCACTGTGTTTTTATGCCTGTATATGTCATTATGCTGTCCAATTAGTTCTCAAAAAGGCTCGGCTGATAGGTTTCAGGTTCAAGGGGCGGTATTTGAAAAAACCTGTTGAGCGATTCCAATAAGTTTCCTGCCAGAACTTTAAGATAATGTCCTCTCTTAAAATTTGTACAAACCCTCATTGAACCACCCCTTAAAATCTTTCCGTTTGGCTCCGGGAACGAAAGATTAGGGAGTGGAAAACAAAGAAACAAGGCTGTTGAAATTGACGAATTATGGAAAAGCCTTCGGCTTTCCCACAGTTCTTTGAAAACTCTTGCAAAGTTTCCCACAATTCACACAGCCTCTACTAATTATTCTTTCATTGATATCATGAATAAGTTTTTTTGCTCTTTTTTCACCCTCAGAAAAGTCTTATGTGTTTCTGAACTTTTGCATCATCATCTTTGACTTTGTTTTTTTATGATTTTATGGCAAAATTATATTTAGTTTAGCAGTTTTTATGATAATTTTTGGAGGTTTTGTAATGCCAAAACAAAAAGAGATGGTAACGGGACTAACTTTTGATGATGTCTCTTTAATTCCAGACTATTCTGAAATTCATCCTCAGGAGACTGAAGTTTCTACAAGGTTCTCAAAAAACATTACTTTAAAAATTCCTCTTGTTTCTGCTGCTATGGATACCGTCACGGAATCAAATCTTGCTATTGCCATTGCAAGGCAGGGCGGGATTGGAGTGATTCACAAAAATCTTTCAATTGAAAGACAGACGGAGGAGGTTGACAGAGTAAAAAGATCTGAAGCGGGAATGATAACAAATCCAATAACAATAGGACCTGACAAGAAAGTCTCTGATGCTCTTGAACTTATGAAGAAATTCAGAATTTCTGGAGTTCCGGTTGTTGACTCAAAAGGAAAACTCCTCGGAATTCTCACCAACAGAGATTTAAGATTCGAGGAAAGAACAGACCTGCCTGTTTCAGACCTTATGACGAAAGAAAATTTGAAAACAGTTCCAGTTGGAACAACTCTTGAAGAAGCAAAAGTGTTGTTGCAGAAATATAAGATTGAAAAACTTCTCGTCGTTGATAAAAACTTTAAACTCAAAGGATTGATTACAGTAAAAGACATTCAAAAGAAAATCAAGTATCCCAACGCCTGTAAAGATATTATGGGAAGGCTGAGAGTCGCTGCAGCGATAGGAGTTTCAGGAGATTTCATTGAAAGAGCAGCATCTCTTGTATCTGCAAAATGCGATGCTCTCGTCATAGATTCTTCCCACGGCCACTCTAAGGCTGTTATCAAAGCTCTTGAAGCAATCAAATCTAAATTCCCTGAAGTTGATATCGTTGTGGGTAATGTGGCAACCTATGAAGGAAGTCAAACCCTTGTTAAGGCTGGGGCAGATGCGGTTAAAGTTGGAATAGGCCCTGGTTCAATCTGCACAACAAGGGTCATAACCGGTGCAGGAGTTCCCCAGCTGACCGCCATAATCGAAGCAGCAAAAGGAGCAAAAGATAGTGATGTCCCCATAATAGCGGATGGCGGAATAAGATATTCAGGAGAAATTGTCAAAGCGCTCGCAGCGGGAGCAGATTCTGTTATGATTGGAAGTCTCTTCGCAGGAACAGAGGAATCTCCTGGAGAAACTATTTTATATCAGGGAAGAACTTTTAAAGTTTATCGCGGAATGGGTTCGCTCGGGGCAATGAAATCTGGCTCTGCAGAAAGGTATTTCCAGAACAGTGAAGCAGCTCTCTCTAAACTTGTCCCGGAAGGAATAGAAGGAATGGTTCCTTTTAAAGGAAGTCTTGAAAATATGGTTTTCCAGCTTGTTGGAGGACTTCGTTCTGGTATGGGGCTTGTTGGTGCAAGAAACATTAAAGAGTTGAAAGAAAAGGCAAGATTTGTGAGAATTACTCTTGCAGGGCTTAAAGAAAGCCATCCTCACGATGTTGTAATTACAAAAGAGGCACCAAACTATATGAAGGAGGAGGAATAGTGCTTAACGAAGAGGAAAAACGGGAATATAAAGAACTAAAGAAAAGATTAGATGATCTAAGGGGGTGTCTTTGAGAGGGATAGCCTTGTAAAAAAACTTTCTGAAATTGAAAAAGAATCATCTTCCTCCGATTTCTGGAATGACCCCAAAAAAGCTGGAGGAATTCTTAAAGAACAAAGTCTTTTAAAATTAAAATTATCAGAAATTGATCTTCTTTTTAGACTCGAAGGAGACCTTGATACCCTTCTGGAATTTGACTCGGAAGGTGAAAATGTTAGAGAAGAGTTCATTAATTCTTTCGAGCATATTGGTAAACTTCTCGACAAGATAGAAATTGAAACACTTTTTACAGATAGAGAGGATCCCAGTAATGCAATTTTGACGATACATCCGGGAGCTGGCGGAACTGAAAGCCAGGATTGGGCTTCTATTCTCTACAGGATGTATTTAAGATATGCTGAAAGAAACGGTTACCAGACAGAATTGCTTGATTATCAGGATGGAGATGTCGCAGGCATTAAGTCAGTAACAATTCTTATAAAGGGGAATTACGCATACGGATACCTCAAGACCGAAAGCGGGGTTCACCGTCTTGTTAGGATTTCTCCTTTTGATGCAAATGCGAGAAGACATACTTCATTCGCTTCCGTATATGTTTCTCCTGAAGTATCAGATGACATTGAAATTGAAATAAACGATAAGGATATAAGAATCGATATTTTTAGAGCTGGAGGGCACGGCGGACAAAATGTCAACAAAGTTGAAACTGCTGTAAGAATTACCCATTTCCCCACTGGTATTGTCGTAACCTGCCAGAATGAAAGAAGCCAGCTTCAAAACAGGGAAAACGCTTTTAAAATTTTGAGATCACGCCTTTATCAACTTGAACTTGAAAAAAGGGCTAAAGAAAGGCAGGCGGTTGAAGACACCAAGAAGGATATCGCATGGGGAAGCCAGATTAGAAGTTATATTCTTCATCCTTATCGTCTTGTCAAAGACCACAGAACCAACTATGAAACTGGAAATGCCGACGCAGTTCTTGACGGAGAGATTGAACCATTTATTAAGGAATCTTTAAAGGAAAAGGCTAAATGAATTTGATCACAATACACTTTTACTACAACCCAATGCAGTCATTGCAAACCCTCCCCTACTCTGTCATTGCGAGTGCTCCCCAAACCTGTCATTGCGAGTGCTCCTTCG
>DYJZ01000015.1 GCA_020722885.1 Thermoanaerobaculum aquaticum | reverse complement strand
CGCCTTTTGTTCTTCGGCGCGCGTGAACAAGGAATCAAAGCTGAAAGCAATCCTCCTTTCTCCTTTCGAGCTTTTTCCACAGAAAAGTATTATGTGTTTCTGGACTTTTGCAGTAGGTGTAAACTTGACTTTTGCTTGATTTCATTACATAGTAGTTTCTGAAGGGGATCGGGTGGTCGCTCGCTTTTGCGGGAGGAAAGTCCGGACTCCTAAGGGCAGCGCGCCTGCTAACAGCAGGGAGGAGTAATCCTACGGAAAGCGCAACAGAAAACATACCGCCTGCACGGTTACGGTTTTTCTCATCCTTAATTGTGCAAGGTAAGGGTGAAATGGTGGGGTAAGAGCCCACCGCGTTTTCGGTAACGAAAACGGCACGGCAAACCCCGCGCGGAGCAAGGCCAAATAGGAAGGCGCTTGAGGCCGCCCTGCCAAGCCTTCGGGTAGGCCGCTTGAGGCTTGTGGTGACACAGGTCCCAGAGGAATGACCACCGCTCTTATTGAGAACAGAATCCGGCTTACAGATCCCCTTCTTTATTTATTCAAAAAGTTTTCTGTCGAGGGTCCGATATTGAACAGCTTCGGCAAGGTGTTCTTTTTTTATATAATAGGAATTTTCAAGATCGGCTATCGTCCTTGCAACCTTGAGAATGCGATGGTGTCCTCTCGCACTCAAGCCAAAACTTTTCAGAGCGTCTCTTAAAAATTTTTCACTCTCGTCATTCAGTAAGCAGAATTTTTCAACCTGTTGCTCTGTCATTTCAGAATTTGTGTTGATTTTTAGAGACTCAAACCGCTTTTTTTGTATCTGTCTTGCAAGAGAAATCCTTTTTCTAATTTCTTTTGAACATTCACCTTTGTCTTTGTTTCTTAACTCTTCCGGAGATACTGACGGAACTTCAATTTGTATGTCTATCCTGTCCATAAGAGGGCCGCTGATTTTTGAAAGGTACCTTCTAATCTGGAGAGGAGTACACCTGCACCTTCTCTTTGGATCTCCATAAAAGCCGCAGGGGCAGGGATTTGAGGCGGCAAGAAGCATAAAACTTGAAGGAAAAGAGAGAGTTTCCTTTGCTCTTGAAATAGAAACTCTTCTGTCCTCAAGTGGTTGTCTAAGACTTTCAAGAACATCTCTTCTGAATTCCGTAAGTTCATCAAGGAAAAGAACACCATTGTGAGCAAGTGAAACTTCACCCGGGTGTACATTTGCCCCCCCTCCTATCATTCCTGCATAGGATATCGTGTGATGTGGAGCCCTGAAGGGTCTAAGTACAACCATTCCCTTTACAAAACTCTTCTTTTCTCCCTTTACAGAATGTATTTTCGTTGTTTCAAGAGCCTCGCTGAAAGACATACTCGGAAGGATTGTCGGAAACCTTTTTGCAAGCATTGATTTTCCAGCCCCTGGAGGTCCAATTAAAAGAATGTTGTGGGCACCTGCCGCCGCAACTTCAAGAGCCCTTTTTGCGAAATCCTGTCCTTTAACATCGCTAAAATCGACATCTGAAGGGGGCTCAAACAAAAGCTCATCATAACTTTTGTGTTTGAGTGGAGAATCTTTTTTTTCACCCTTCAAAAAGAGAAAAACTTCAGAAAGGGATTCGAAAGCGTAAGATTCCAGTCCGTCAACTATTTCCGCCTCATCCGCATTTTCAAGAGGAATAATTAGTTTCTTGTTCATATTCTTTGCCAGAACAGCACAGGGAAGAAGCCCTCTTATATGCCTTAACTTCCCGTCGAGAGCAACCTCTCCAACCATAAGATATGAATCAAGGTCATCTGAAATTAGTTGTTTTGTGGCGGCAAGAATTCCTATTGATATAGGAAGGTCAAGCTGTGTACCCTCTTTGGGCATTTCTCCAGGAGCAAGGTTTATTGTGACGACTTCCTGAGGAAAAGAAAAGCCAGAATTTAAAATCGCTGCTTTAACCCTCTCCCTGCTCTCTTTTACCGCTGTTTCGGGAAGTCCCACAGTAGTATAAGAGGGCATACCAAGCTGCACATCCGCTTCCACCTCAACGGGAAAAGCATCAATCCCTCTTAAAGCAGAGGAGAAAATTTTTGCAATCATTTTTCTAAATAAAGAGGAATTTTATAGGAAAATCCGCCGAGGGTGTAAATGTTAATAAGAAAAACTTTTTCTATATTTTCGGAATTCTCAACAGAAAAGAGATAGTCATTCGTGCCACTTCCAGGTGAACTCGTGAAGGGAGAAATTTCTAAAATCTTTTTTTCTTTTTCATAAAATTCCTCAATTTTGTATCCAAGAATTCCTGAACTCTCCTCAAGGGTAATTTTAAGAAAATCTCCTTCAAGTTTAGCAGAAACCACAGATACGGGCGGATTGTAATCCTTCCAGAATGTGGCTGAAAGAAGGTCTATTTGCTCTTCAGATGAAGCGTTAAAAATCACAATAAAGAGATTCCCATCTTTCGAAGGAATTAATAGAGGAGTGGCGTCAGCATCTGCTATGCCAATTTTTTCCACCTTTCCGCTTCTGTCCATCAAAAGAGAAATTATCTTTATGTTATTTGAGCCTCCCTTAATTTCACCCTTTATTGAAAAGAATTCTTGAGAAATCGGGATTCTAACAAAAGCAAATTCAGATTCTTTTAAAGGATGTGTAAGTGTTAAAATTACAGGTAAAGAACTGGCAACCTGCCTCAGCATTCTGTTTTCCGCAAGTTTTTTGAGAATGAAAAGAGCCATTCTTGTTCTGATTTTTCTTTCACTCTCACCAAAAACTGATAGAGATTCAATAAACTTTGAACCGTTTTCTCCCGGAGGAAGAACCTGAAAAACTATTGAAGGGTCTGATAATTCCTCTTCAGCAAACAGGTAGAACAAAATACCACAGTTCTTCTGAGGAAAGAGACGGGAGGATAAAAGGCAGTTGTTAAGAGCGTTTATTAAATGTCTTTTTTCGTTTAAGATAGTGTACCTGAATGCACTTTCAGCAGAACTTCTCTCTTCCTGAGGAATGTACCGGGAGTAAATTTCCCATATTTTCCTGAACTGAAGTTCCAGATTTTGCTCGTTTTTATCAATTACAATTGATATTTCTGGCGGTTTACCAAAGTAAAGCTCCCACTTTTCAAGAAATCTCTCGTAAAGAGAATTCTGCTGAACCTCCCCATAAACAAAATCTGGGAAGAAGAAAAATAAAGAAAAAATTAAGGCAAAATAACTAAAACTTTTTTTCATAACTTCTCACAAAACTTTATTTATAATGTTTTTTGGGAAAAAAGTCAAATTATAATTTATTTTTTTCTATTTTGTTACAAGAATCTTGCTTTCAAAGGTGTCTTTCTCCTGAGAAACTGTTAAAACAACCGCCGCACTTCCGGCTGTTGGGGGAATGTTGAAAACCGCATTGCAAAGACCTTCATGATTTGTTTTTCCGCTGAACAGTTCTTTGTTAACCCCTTCTACTGTAACAATTTTTACGGAAACATCCGCTCCATCCACCGGAACCTCGCTTATGTTATAATTAGCCCTTATTTTAAAAAAACTTTTGGCTCCGGAAACCATCGGGGATTGGTCGATAATGGAAACCTTCATTTTTTCCCCTTCCTGCTCGTTTGTCAGATATTCAAGAATCACTTCATCAAGGCTTTTGTTGGACACAATGCCCTCACCAAAGGATTTTTCTGGTTCTTTTGCGTGCTTGCCAAGTTTGATGTCAACAACAATTTTTCTGTGCTGTTTTTCGAGAAGGGCAGCAATTTCACTTTCAGAACAGCCTTTTTCAAGCAGCTCTTTGTATGAGGTTTTGTAAGAAAAGAGTATTTCTCCTCCAACATAGATCAGAGTCTCAATTATGGGGTTCGATTCTCCTCTGTCTTCGGTCTGGACATGGTAAACCTTACCTTTGTAAACAACATCTTGATTGTATCCAGTAATCATATCCTACAGACCTCCAATATAATAAAATAGAACTATTTTGAAAAAGTTTCAAGTCCCACGCAGTTTTCTCTTTCAAAAATCACAGTGCCATAAGCCTCACTGTAAAATGGCGCAAAAACGGCGGTTCGTAAACTATTTTGAATCCTCTGTGTTTTTCTCTCTGTTTAATTATTGAACCGGCAACCTCCGCCACATAACGCAAATGGCTTTCAGTATAAACCCTTCTTGGAACAGCAAGCCGAACAAGTTCCATCGGAGATGGAACAAAGTTGCCATCAGGATCCTTTTTACCAAACATCAATGAACCGATTTCAACCCCCCTTATTCCTCCCTCTTTGTATAGAGCCACTGTCAGACTCTGAGCAGGAAATTCTTCTCTTTTAATATGAGAAAATGCTTCAAGCGCATCGAGATAAACTGCATGCCCTCCCGTTGGCTCAAGAATCGGAACACCGTTTTCTTTCAGCATCTCACCAAAATACTCAATCTGCCCAACTCTTGTCTCAAGGTAATTTTCATCCAGAACTTCTTTAAACCCAACAGCAAGAGCCTCAAGGTCCCTTCCTGACAACCCACCGTATGTAAGAAACCCTTCTTTCAAAATCAAAGCATTGCCTAACTGCTGATATGTTTTCTCGTCTCTTAACGCAAGAAATCCTCCTATATTGGCAAGGCCGTCTTTTTTGGCACTCATCGTGGCTCCATCCGCATAGGAGAACATCTCTTTTACTATTTCAGCAATTTCTTTTTTCTCGTATCCTTTTTCTCTCTTCTTAATAAAATAGGCGTTTTCGGCAAATCTGCAGGCATCAAGGAAAAATTTCACTCCGTATTTGTGGCATAGTTGACTTGCACTCCTGATGTTTTCAAGAGAAACAGGCTGCCCTCCTCCTGTGTTGTTTGTGATTGTGCACATACAGAGAGGAATGTTTGGGGAATTTTTCTTTAAAAGATCTTCAAGTTTATTTAAATCTATGTTTCCCTTGAAAGGATGAATTTTTTTTGGGTCTTTTCCTTCTTCAATTACAAGGTCAACCGCTTCTCCTCCAAAATATTCAATGTTTGCCCTTGTCGTATCGAAATGGTTGTTGCTCGGAATAATAACACCCGGTCTTGAAATTTCTGAAAACAGAATATTCTCCGCTGCCCTTCCCTGATGTGTTGGAAGAACATACTCCATTCCTGTTATTTCTTTTACCGCTTCGTAAAATTTGAACCACGATCTGGCGTTGGCATAAGATTCGTCCCCCTTCATCAAAGCAGACCACTGCTCGTCACTCATAGCACCCGTGCCGGAATCTGTCAGTAGATCGATAAAAACTGCTTCTGCAGGAATTAAAAAGAGGTTGTAGCCCGCTTTTCTAAGAAGTTCTTCCCTCTCCTCTAAACTTTTTAGCGAAATTTTTTCCACCATTTTTATTCGGTAGAATTCTGGCATTCTTTTCATTTCTTCTCCTTTGCAAAATTTTCCTTAAAAACTCTCCGGTGTATGATTCCTTGCAGTCTGCAATTTCTTCAGGCGTTCCCAGAGCCACTATTTTACCACCAAAATCTCCACCTTCGGGACCAAGATCGATTATGTAGTCCGCACATTTGATAACATCAAGATTGTGCTCAATAACTACAACAGTGTTTCCAGCTTCAACAAGACGGTTCAGCACTTTTATCAATTGTTTTGTGTCTTCAAAATGGAGCCCCGTTGTCGGTTCGTCAAGAATGTAAAGTGTATTTCCTTTTGGTGTTTTTGACAGTTCCTTTGCAAGCTTTATCCTCTGCGCCTCTCCGCCCGAAAGAGTTGTAGCCCTTTGTCCTAAATGGATATAACCAAGTCCAACTTCGCTTAAAAGGTTGAGCTTTTTTCTTATTATGGGGATTGATTCAAAAAACAAAAGCGCCTCTTCAACCGTCATTTCAAGAACTTCAGCTATGTTTTTTCCTTTGAATTTAATTTCGAGAGTTTCCCTGTTGTATCTGGAACCTTTGCATGCTTCACAGGTAACATAAACATCAGGAAGAAAATGCATTTCTATTCTAATGACGCCATCTCCCTCGCAGGCTTCACACCTTCCACCTTTGACATTGAAAGAGAACCTCCCAGGGTGGTAACCCCTTGCCCTCGCTTCCTGAACCTGCGAGAAAACCTCCCTTATCGGTGTGAAAAGCCCCGTGTATGTTGCAGGATTACTTCTCGGAGTTCTTCCTATTGGGGACTGGTCTATTTCTATTAGTTTCTCGATAACCTGCCAGTTTTGTAGATCTTTGTGCTCCCCAGGAACCTCTATTGAATGGTAAACCCTTCTCGCAAGCCCTTTATACAAAACATCATGGACAAGGGTGGATTTCCCCGAACCTGACACTCCCGTTACTACCGTCAAAACACCGATAGGAACAGAAACATCAATGTTCTTGAGGTTGTGTTCTTTCGCTCCAAGAATTTTTATAAACCCTTTCGGTTTCCTTCTAAATTCAGGAATTTCTATTTCTATTCTTTTTGAAAGGTAGTTTCCTGTAAGAGAATTTTCTTTTTTCATAATTTCTGAAGGTGGACCTTCTGCAACAACTTCTCCACCGTGAATTCCAGCCCTCGGACCCAGATCCACTATATGGTCTGCTGCCATCATTGTTGCTTCGTCGTGCTCAACTACCACTATTGTGTTTCCAAGGTCTCTCATTGAAAAGAGAGTTTCAAGAAGTCTTTTGTTGTCCCTCGGATGGAGTCCTATTGAGGGCTCGTCAAGGACATACAGGACACCTGTTAGCTGACTTCCCACCTGAGTCGCAAGCCTTATTCTCTGGCTCTCCCCGCCCGAAAGAGTTCCAGCAGAACGAGACAATGTCAAATACCCCAGCCCAACATTCTCAAGAAATCTAAGTCTTGATTTGATCTCTTTGAGTATAAGTCTTGCTATTTTTTCATCCTGAACACTTAAGTTTAAATTTTCAATTTTCTCAAGGATTGTATCAACAGGGTGTTCACAAATTTCTGCTATGTTGAAATCATTTATTTTTACTGAGAGAGCCTCTCTTTTTAATCTGAGCCCCTTACATTCAGGACAGGGAAAACTTGACATATAACTTTCTATTTCCTGTCTTACATAGTCTGATTTTGTCTCTCTGTACCTTCTCCAGAGATTGGGAATTACCCCTTCAAAAGCATGGTTAAACCTGTAGGCAGAATCTTCCTTTTCAATATTCATACTTATCTTCTGCCCGTTAGTTCCATAAAGAACCACCTTTTTTATCTCGTCAGGAAGTTTATAAAAAGGGGTTTTCATTGAAAAATTGAGCGCCCTCGCCACTCCCACCAGAAGGTCTTTGTACCATGAACCATATTCTCCCTCCCACGGGGCAATTGCTCCGTCTGCAAGAGATAGCGTGGGTCTGGGAACAATTTTTGAAGGATCAAGTTCAAGCTTTATACCGAGTCCTGTGCATTCAGAACAGGCACCAAAAGGTGAATTGAATGAAAAGAGTCTTGGTTCCATTTCCGGTATTGAAGTTCCACAATCGGGGCAGGAGAGTTTCTCCGAAAAAATCAGCTCCCTATTTTCATCAGGGAGACTTACCACTACAAGCCCCTCCCCCTTTTTCAGCGCAAGCTCAACAGATTCAGTCAATCTTTCTTCCATACCCTTTTTGGTAACAATCCTGTCAATTATAACTTCGATGGTGTGTGCTTTATACCTGCTTAAATCTTTGGTTTCCTCTCTTAAATCGTAAATTTTTCCGTCAATTCTTGCCCTTACAAAGCCATCTTTTTGAATTTCCTCAATAAGTTTTCTGTACTCCCCCTTTCTTCCCCTTACAAGTGGAGCCATTATTATAAGTTTCTTTCCCTCTTCTATTTTTAAAATCTGGTCAACTATCTCCTGCGGAGTTTCGCTTTTTATAAGCTTACCGCATATAGGACAGTGGGGTTTCCCTATCCTTGCAAAAAGAAGTCTCAGATAGTCGTAAATTTCTGTTACCGTTCCAACAGTTGACCTTGGATTGTGGGAAGAACTCCTTTGCTCTATTGATATGGCGGGTGAAAGTCCCTCTATGGTGTCAACATCAGGCTTCTGCATCAAATCAAGAAACTGCCTTGCATATGCAGAAAGCGATTCTACATACCTTCTCTGTCCTTCCGCATAAAGAGTGTCAAAGGCAAGAGATGACTTCCCTGAGCCTGAAAGCCCTGTAATTACAATTAGTTTATTCTTTGGAAGAACAAGGTCAATATTTTTTAAATTGTGCTCTCTCGCCCCTTTGATGACAATTCTATCCATATAAACTCCAAACTTTTTATTATCTCATCTTTCTCGCTTTTTTAAAAGTGCTATTAGAGATACTTTAGAATGAATATGTTTTGGCTTGCTTCGTTTTTAAAACAACATGGTCAACGCTAAAAAAATCACAGAAATTTTGTTATGTTTTCAATCGGGAATCTCTTTTTTTCCTTTTCTAAAGATTCTGCAGGGTATCCAACAGTTATTAGAGCTAAAGGCTTTATTTGTTTCTTGAAGGAAACAATCTTTCCTATCACA
The DNA here is from genome assembly GCA_020722885.1 of Thermoanaerobaculum aquaticum. Classification (GTDB taxonomy): domain Bacteria; phylum Acidobacteriota; class UBA4820; order UBA4820; family UBA4820; genus UBA4820. The sequence goes on along the minus strand of DYJZ01000015.1, from coordinate 22,478 downwards.
TCGGGTTTAATCCAGCCAATCCAGCAGCTTCCCAATCCCAGTTCGGTTGCCTGCAAAACAATATGTTCCCCTGCAATTCCTAAATCGATCAAAGGATAATCTACTTTCGATATTTTAGGAGCAATTTTATGCGTTATAAATGATTTCTCTATTCCAAGGACAATTATTACAGAAGCCCTCGTCGCCCAATCCATATCCATTCCAAAAAGGCATCCTTCTTTAATCAATCTTTTTTTGATTTCATCGTTTTTAACTACAACAAATCGCCACGGTTGTTTATTGCAGGCAGAAGGGGCAAGTCTTGCCGCCTCTAGAATGATTTTTATCTTTTCTTCAGAAACTTCCTTTGAAGTGTAGTTTCTGCAACTTGACCTTTTTTTAACGAGTTCAAGAAAATTCAATTTCCCCTCTTTTTCTACCCTTCACTTACAAGATGGTTATTTCTATTGAACCATTTACTGTTTCAACAGAGATGGTTTCTCCGCCGCCGTTTATGTCACCTGATTTCTCTCTTTTAGTACCTTCGACTTCTTTGAAGTCGCAGTTTATGCTTCCGTTAACATTTTCGAGTGAAAGGGAAAATGACGCCTTTTCTTTGAATCTTAAGGTAATAGCCCCGTTGACCGCCTCCACTGTTGCAGTTCTCGGTTTATCAGAAAGGATGCTTCCATTTATGGAACCGTTTACACTTTCAATTTTTATTATGTTTTCGCAGTCAAAATCAATTCTCCCATTTACTGTGGTAGCACTCAAAAGATTTACCCCTTTTGCGGAGATCTGGCCATTAACTGTTTCTGCCTTAAGTTCGCTCTCCTTAACATTTACGAAAATTGAACCATTTACAGAAGAAAGTTCCATTCTTGCTGATTCGGGTAGAAAGACCCTGAATGTAACCTCCACTGATGCCCCAGATCCCCATAGCCAGGAGAAGAAGGACCAGCTTCTGGAGCCCTGAACCTTTACACTGACTCCATTCTTTGCAGCCTGAATATCAACTTTTACATTTCCGAGCGCCTCTTTAACCGAAGACTCATTACTGCCTTTCGCTGTTTTGATAACTTCAATTTTGAGCGTCTTTTTATCCCATTTCTCAACTGTTATGTCGCCATTGATGTTTTCAATTTCAAGACGGTCACCTTTCTCAAAAGGTAATTCTTTTGAAAAATTCTCCGAAAGCGTCGCAGAAAAAACAAACAGTGGAAATATTAAAATCATTATTCCAAAAACTATTTTTTTCATTTTTCACCTCCCCAAAAAAACCACACACTGATTATATACGATTGTATTCAGAAAAAGTTTTTGGAATCAAAGAGTTATGCTGGTGGAATTATTGCTCTTCTTCGTCAGGTATAAGTCTTGCAAGCCCTGCAACTTCGTCACCTTCGTCGAGAGATATGATTTTCAATCCCTGTGTTCTTCTCCCTATTCTCGATATTCCAGAGACTTTGGTTCTTATCAGTTGACCTTTTGCGGTCACCACCATAATTTCATCTCCGTCAACAACTTTTAACCCACCAACCATAGGGCCATTCTTTTCGGTAACCATAATATTTATAATTCCGCTCCCGCCTCTTCCCTGAATTCTGTAAAAATTGAGCGGGCTTCTTTTGCCATAACCGTTTTTGGTCACGGTAAGGATGTCCCCTTCAATGGAAAGTGCTTTGGCAACGCCTTCTTCGTCTTCTGTATCTACAACAGTTCCATTTAGAACCTCGAGTTCAACCACTTCATCTCCGTTTTTTAGTCTCATTCCTGTCACCCCCTGTGAGGTTCTTCCTGTTGGTCTTACATCTTCTTCGTTGAAAATTATTGACTTCCCTCCCCTTGTAGCAAGAAAAATGTAACTCTGACCATCTGATATTGCCGCTCCTATAAGTTCATCCCCGTTCCTGAAGGTAATTGCAAATTTTCCATTGCTTCTTATTTGTGAATACTCAGCCATTGGAGTTTTTTTCACTATCCCCATTTTTGTCGCAAGAACCAGGAAATGTTTATCATCAAAACAGCCCCTTGCAGAGACAAAACTGACTATTTTTTCATCTCTATCAAGATTCAAAAGATTTACAAGAGCCCTTCCTTTTGCTGCTGGCGTTGCCTCGGGTATTTCATAAACCTTTAAATGATAGATTTTTCCCCTGTTGCTGAAAAAGAGCAGGGAATCCCTGTTCATAGCAACAAATAAATGTTCTACAAAATCATCTTCCCTTGTCGCCATTCCGCTTCTGCCTTTGCCGCCCCTCAACTGGCTTCTGTATTCCGCTGCTTTTGTTCTTTTAATGTAACCTGCATGGGTTGCCGATATTACCATCTCCTCGTCAACAATCAATTCCTCTACAGAGGTCTCGGAATACCCTTCAACTATTTCAGTCCTTCTTGGATCGGAATATTCATTTTTTATCTTTTTGAGTTCTTCTATCATTATATTTTTCTGTCTTACTTCTGAACTTAAAATGTCTTCAAGGTCTTTTATGGTAAGAAGAAGTTCCTTATATTCTGAGATAATTTTGTCTCTTTCAAGCCCGGTGAGTCTCTGAAGCCGCATATCAAGTATTGCTTTTGCCTGTATCTCTGAGAAAGAAAACTTTTCGATTAACCTTTTCTTTGCCACTTCAGGATTTTCAGACTCTTTTATCAATTGTATAACAGCATCAAGATTGTCAAGGGCTATTGTCAGCCCTTCCAGTATATGAGCCCTTTCTTTGCTTTTTCTTAAATCAAACTTTGTTCTTTTTAAGAGCACTTCTTTTCTGTGAAGAACAAACGCATTTAAAAGCCCTTTAAGATCAAAGGTTTTAGGCTGATTTCCGTCAACCGCCAGAAGCTGGACACCAAAAGTTGTCTCCATTTCTGTAAATTTGTATAGTTGTTTCAAAATGATTTCGCCTATTTCTCCTTTTCCAAGTTCAAGGACAACCCTTATTCCTTCTCTGTTTGACTCGTCCCTTATGTCTGTAATGCCCGTAATTCTCTTTTCTCTTACAAGGTCAGCGATTTTTTCTATAAGATTCGCTTTATTAACCTGATAGGGTAACTCTGTTATTACAATTGCCTCTTTGTCCTTTCTTATCTCCTCAATGTGGGCTCTGGCTCTTACTCTAATATGTCCTCTGCCCGTTTCATAAGCGTTAACTATTCCTTCTTTTCCAAGTATCAACCCTGCTGTAGGAAAATCAGGCCCTTTAATAATATTCATTAGTTCTTTGTTGGTTATCTCCGGATTTTGTATCTGAACGATTGCACCATCACAAACTTCCGCAAGATTATGTGGCGGAATGTTTGTAGCCATTCCAACCGCTATTCCCGAACTACCGTTGACAAGCAGATTTGGTATAAGCGCGGGAAGAACAACAGGTTCTTTTTCCTCCCCGTCGTAATTTGGCACAAAATCTACAGTTTCTTTTTCAATGTCGGCAACCATTTCGTGGGCAATTTTTGCCATTCGTATCTCTGTGTAACGCATTGCAGCAGGGGCGTCGCCATCTATTGAACCGAAATTTCCCTGACCGTCAACAAGCGGGTGGCGCATGGAAAAATCCTGCGCCATTCTTACTATCGAATCATAAACAGCCGCATCGCCGTGGGGATGAAATTTTCCCATCACATCTCCCACAATCCTTGCAGATTTTTTGTATGGTTTTCCATAATGGTTGCCTGATATATACTGGGTATAGATTATTCTTCTATGAACAGGCTTCAACCCGTCTCTAACATCCGGGAGCGCTCTTCCGATGATTACACTCATTGCGTAATCAAGGTAACTTTTCTTTAACTCGTCTTCTATATTTATATCGCTCGGTCTATCAAAAAGTTCCACTTCTTTTACCATCTTCGTCCTCAAATATCAAGATTTGTAACATTAAGGGCGTTTTCTTCGATGAATTTCCTTCTTGGCTCAACTTCATCGCCCATAAGGGTTGAAAAGAGTGTCTCGGCTTCCACTCCATCTTCTATCGCAACTTTAAGAAGCTTTCTCTTTGCTGGATTCATTGTTGTTTCCCACAACTGTTCGGGGTTCATCTCTCCGAGACCTTTGTATCTCTGAATGTGATATTTGGCTTTTATCGATTCGACCATTATTTTGAAGAGCTCTGATTTTGTTTGAACCTCCTGCTCCTCTTCGTCCTCTTTTATCACAAAAGGTGGATTTCTGAAATCTTCCAGTTCAAAATAGAGTTTCTCGAGCGTCTGAAAATCCGATGTGTGGTGAAGCCCGTGGTGGATTCTCATCGTGACGGTGTTTTCTTTGAGCATGAGGTTAAGTTCGTAAAGTCCGTGTTCCTCGTCAAAATGCGGGGCTGATACATTGTAACCCAGATTTTTCAGTTTTTCACCAAGATTTTCCACATTGCTAATATCGGAAAAATATTTTCTGCAAAATTTCTCTTCAAAAAAGAGAGCGAGAATTTTTTCTGTAAGCCCTCTTTTGTTAAACCTAAAAAGAACTTTTTCATATTTTTGTATTGCCTCAAGGTACTTTCCAAGAGATTCGCCTTCCACAGTTTTCTTTTTCTTCGGAAGGTAAAGTTTGCATGACTGAATTGCTTTTTCCACAAAGAATTTTGTCAACTCTTCTTCGCTCTGGATGTAGTGCTCCTCTTTCCCCTTGCTAACCCTGTATAAAGGAGGCTGGGCTATATAGACATATCCCTTTTCAACGAGTTGAGGAAATTGCCTGTAAAAAAGGGTTAAAAGCAAAGTTCTGATGTGGCTTCCGTCAACATCTGCGTCTGTCATTATTATTGTTTTGTGGTATCTCAGCTTATCTTCTTCATAATCTTCTCTTCCAACTCCCACACCGAGTGCTGAAATTATTGTTTTTATTTCGTTATTTGAGAGCATCTTGTCCAGTCTTGCCTTTTCCACATTCAGAATTTTTCCTCTCAAAGGAAGAATTGCCTGCGTTCTCCTGTCTCTCCCCTGTTTTGCTGACCCTCCCGCGCTGTCTCCCTCTACAAGGAATAGTTCACACTTACTTGCATCTCTCTCCTGACAATCTGCCAGTTTCCCGGGAAGAATATCGCTATCGAGGGCGCTTTTTCTTCTGGTAAGTTCCCTCGCCTTTCTTGCCGCTTCTCGTGCTCTTGCCGCTTCAGCAACTTTCCCAACTATACTTCTGGCAATTGATGGATTTTCCTCAAAATATCTTGAAAAGAAATCGTTTAAAACGCCTTCAACGAGCCCTTTAACTTCTGAGTTCCCAAGTTTGGCTTTTGTCTGCCCTTCAAACTGAGGGTTCGTAATCTTTATCGAAATTACAGCGGTCAGACCTTCTCTTACATCATCTCCAGACAGACTAACTTTAAGATTTTTCAAAAGCCCGCTACTCTGTGCATAGTTATTCACACAGCGAGTAAGAGCCGATCTGAATCCTGCAAGATGGGTTCCCCCTTCAACTGTGTGTATTGAGTTGACAAAAGAATAAACGGTTTCATTGTAACCGCTATTCCATTGAACTGCACAGTCTATTACTATTTTATCTCTCGTTTCTCTGCAAACAATCACTTTGTTATGGAGTGGCGTTTTGCCTTTGTTAAGATATTCAACGAAAGCTTCTGTGCCTCCCTCATAATAAAATTCAGCCCTCTTATCATCCCTTTCATCAATCAGGGTTATTTTTAATCCCCCGTTTAGAAAGGCAAGCTCTCTTAACCTTGCTGATAAAGTGTCAAAGTGAAATGAGGTTTCTTCAAATATTTCTGCATCGGGCTTAAATATTATTTTTGTTCCGTGTTTTGACGGTGGGTTGGGTATTCCAGTCTTTACGAGCGGTCCTTTAGGAAACCCTCTTGAATAACTTTGAACAAATACTCCTCCATCTCGCCATATTTCAAGATCAAGTCTTTCAGAAAGCGCATTGACTACCGAAACTCCTACGCCGTGTAATCCGCCTGATACTTTGTATGAACTATTGTCAAATTTTCCCCCTGCATGAAGAATGGTTAAAACCACTTCTGCCGCAGGCTTTCCTTCCTCTTTATGAATATCTACAGGTATTCCTCTTCCATTATCTTCTACTGTAACAGACTCATCCGGGTTGACTGTAACTTTTATCTCTGTACAGTAACCCGCGAGGGCTTCATCTACTGAGTTGTCAACAACTTCCCAAACGAGATGGTGAAGTCCCTGCAATCCAGTTGATCCTATATACATTGCAGGTCTCTTTCTGACAGCCTCCAGTCCTTCAAGAACTTTTATAGAAGAGGCGTCATAACGTTGTTCCTGTTCTTTTTTGACCATTTTTTTGCCTTTCGTTTTGCTGTTTTTGTTAAATAATTCTATTCTGTCCTAAGTGGCATAGAAACATTTTTGCAGATACCTTTTGACTCTTCTCTTAAAGGTTCAAAAAGACACTGACTTTCAGAATTCTTCATTTTTATTTGTACTTTATCATCCGTTATAGATGTCAAAAAATCTATAAGGTAGTCGCCATTCAGGGCAAGTTTAACATCTTCTCCTGTGTATGAATCGCAAACAAAACTCTCTTCTCCTTTATCACCCTGTTCATTTTTTGTTTCAAGTTTTACCGAGCCATCATTTTTAAAATAAAAATATATTGCTTTTGTCTTGAGATCTGAAACATTTAAAATTCTCTTTAATTTTTCGAGCATCCTGACTCTATTAACAACTGCATTGATAGGAACATCTGTTGGTATAACCCTTTCGTAAGCAGGAAACTTTGTGTCCTTCAGTCTGCTGTAAATAAGAATTTCTCCTGACTTAAAGAATATCTGGCTGTCTTTTACTGAAACATAAATCGTGTCGCTCTGGCTAAATTTTAAGGTTTCATGTAGAACTTTTTTGGGAACAAGAAACCTTTGCTGGCTTTCTGTATCCAGTTCAAATTTTCTTGTAGAATAACTCAGTCTATGAGAATCTGTTGAAACCATTGTTAGGGTCTTTGGCTCAATTATAAACAGTACCCCGCTTACAGAAAACCTTGTATCCTCTCCACCAACAGAGACGAGCACTTCTTTTACCATTTCCTTGTACACTTCCATTGGTATCAAAAAACCCTTTTCCGAAGGTTCTATAAGTCTTGGAAAATCTTCTGCAGGAAGTGTGTTGAGAAAGTATTCGGCATTATCGCTCAAGGGCTTTACTAAAAGTTTTCTGTCTTCTGTGACTCTTAAATTAAGTTCGTTGCTTTGACTGAAACCTCTTATTATCTGGGAGAAACTTTTTGCTCCTACAGTTATTGCCCCCTCTTTAATCACCTCAGAATTTGCTATTTTTCCTCTAAAAGTAACTTCAAGGTCGGATGCAGCAATTTCACACCCTGCTTCTGTGGCATTAATCAGAAAATGGCTTAAAATGGGTAAAGTACTTTTTGGTTCAACTACTGAAAGAGCATAACCAATTTCTTCAATAAGACTCTTTGTGTTAAGTTTAATCTCCATTTTTACTCTCCCTTAAAAAAAGATAAATAATTTTTATTAGTAATAAGCGAAAAAAAATAGGAAAAAGATGATAACCTTTTTGTTTTGTTTAAGATATGAGTTTTATAAGTATGTGGAAAAAATGTTTTTTCAAATGTTGAGAAAAGGTGGAATAAAAAATACTTAATAAATCCACAATTTATTAACACCCTCTTTTCCACAAAATTGTTCCTCATTTAACGCAGCCCTCTGATCAATCCGTCAATAATTTGTTGAAATCCTCTGTCGCTTTTAATTTTACTCTCTATTTTTTTTATAGAATGTAAAACAGTGGTGTGATCTTTTCCGCCGAACTTTCTTCCAATTTCTTTCAGGGATGAATTTAGAAGTTCCTTGCAAATATACATTGCAATTTGACGGGGAAGAACAATTTCTGCTTTGTTTGATTTTTCTTTGAGTTCTGAAGGCTTTAATTTGTAAGCTGTAGCAACATGTTTTTGAATCTGCTCAATTGTTAAAATTCGAGAGGTAAGACCAAACTGCTTTTGAAGTGTGTCTTCTGCAAGTGTCATTGTTATTGGTTTGCCTTTAAAAGAACTTACAGCGACAAGTCTGGTAAGACATCCTTCGAGCTCTCTGATGTTTGAGTTAATGTGGCTTGCTATATAGAGGGCAACATCATCTGGGAGGGAAATTTTTTTTGCCTCCGCTTTTTTATGAAGTATTGCTATTTTTGTTTCAAGGTCCGGTGGCTGAATTTCTGCAATTAAACCCCATGCAAATCTTGACCTTAAACGATCTTCGATACCCTGAAGTTCTGATGGAGTGCAGTCTGAAGAAATGACAATTTGTTTTTGGCCTTCGTATAATGCGTTGAAAGTATGGAAAAGTTCTTCCTGTGTTCCAGTTTTTTCTTTTACAAACTGAACATCGTCGAGGATTAAGACATCAACCTTTCTGTATTTTTCCCTGAAGGCTTGCTGGTTTTTGTGTGTTATGGAAGAAACCATCTCATTCATAAAACGTTCTGCAGAAAGGTAGAAAGTAATTGTGTTTTTTGAATTGTTAAGAAGATAGTGGGCTATTGATTGAAGAAGGTGAGTTTTTCCAAGTCCAACGCCGCCATATATATAAAGAGGATTGTATTCTTTAGCAGGGTTTTGAGCCACCGCAAGACTTGTTGCATAAGCAAATTGGTTTGTGTGAGTGGGAACAAAATTATCAAAGGTGTAAAGAGGGTTTAATGACATTACAAACTGTGAGTTTTTTAAATTTTTTTTGTTTAAAGAGGTTGCTTCCTGTTTTAAAACCAGTTCTTCTCCGTTAGAGACCGGTATGTCCAATACAGATACAGAAAGTCCTTCAATCTGAAGTTCCTTAATAATGTCGTCAAAGAAATTTTTAAATTCCTTCTCGATAAACGAAGCTGCAAGAGGATTGGGGTGTGATATATAGAGGACATCGTCATCTAACTTTATAAAAGTTAAGGGCTTAATCCACATATCAAACTGGGATTCAGGTAGCCTTTTTTTTGCTTGCAGAACAATTCTATTCCAAACTTCCTTTGCCATTTTTCCTCAAGATTTCCACAATTGTGGAAAACTATTTTTTAAGAAGTAATTTTACCACAAAAACAGGAAAAACTAAAACACTTTTTTTAAAGACAAGAATTGAATGTAACTGTTTGAAAATAAAAAGGGTATGTTTATTTTACAATTTTCTTGATAACCTTTTTTAAAATCTTTTTTCCTTTTTTTACAATCGTGTCGTCTTTTGTCTCCGATTTTTCATTTTTTTCTGCATTTTTTTCGTCTGTATTTTTTTCTTCTGTTTGTACCTCAGAACCTTCTCCCTGCTGGGGTTCACTGTCAGCCATTTTCTTTAAGATGGAAGAAAAACCGGTATCTTCTTTTCTGTAACCTGAAGGAAGGGCAAAATTAGTCGGAGAGACAACCGTCATCTGGACATCTTTGGTAGTTAAAATGGACCTGCCATTGTACTTTCCGTCGTTCCAGGTTTCAGTTGTGACCTGAACTGGAAAGCCCAGAAAGCCAACCTTAGCTGCAATCTCCCTGTCAAAAACCGGATCTCCTATAGAAAAACCCTGATTGTGCCAGTTATATCCACCAAAAAGAGCAAGAACATCATAAGTTGTAGAAGAATAGTAATCGATAACCTGTTTAGTATGAGATTTATTCTTCATTCCCAGTACGGAAGTTTCAGCTTCATAAGAAATTTCGATTCGCTTTCCTGTGCATGGCATAGCGTTTATCACTTTTGGAGGAAGAGTTGAGACTGACACAGATTCGTTTAAGTATTTCATTTTAAATGTTTTCTGGACAGATTGGGTAGCCTTTCCAATCTCGTCGATGTTCATTTCCCAGTAGCTTTGCGAATCGGGAAAAACGAAATAAGCGATTTTTGTATTAGCGTCGCCGAGAATGTAGCTTCCCTTCTTAAAAATTATAAAATCATTTAAATAAACCATTTTGTATTTGCCGCCCTGAGCCATCGCCTCAAATTCGAGCTTATCAGCGGGAAAAAGCCCCATTGATTTTGCCTGTGCGGCGTCCTCTTTTGAAATCTGAGACTCAGGGATCTCCATTTTGACCTCCCCTTTATATTTGATGCCCTGCCCAAAGACAAGAAAAGAAGACAAAACAAAAATTAGGAGCAAGAAGGATTTTTTCATTTTTAAAACCTCCAGCCTATAATGATACATGGAAGTAGATGTTTTGTCAATTAAATCAGGAAGATATCTTGTAGCCATTTTTGCAACAAAAGAGAATTTATAGTAAGGATGTGCCGAAACATTTAGCCTCGCCTCATTCGGCGCAAGAGGGGGGGGCCCTCCCCTCTTATCTCAAAACTGGCAAAACCTGACTTAATTTTCTTTATTTCTCAATAGAAACTTTTGCTCTTTCAAATTGTTCCTCGTGGAACATTTACCAAAATGACAGAAAACCTGCTTTCTATGACATTTTCAATTTCAAAGCCACAACCTTTCAAAAGATGGGAATAGAAATCCTTTTTTTCAAAGCCTGTGAAAATTATAAAGTACCCCTCTTTTTCAAGATGGGCTTTTACCCCCAGAACTATTTTTGGATTAAGTTTAACACCCCTGATCGTTATAATGTCAAAAAGGTCATTTTTTTGACGGAAAAAGTCTTCCGCTCTTACAGTTTCGACAGTTAGGGGGAGGTTCAACACCAGGGCGGTCTCAACAAGAAACCCCGCCTTTTTAGAAGAGGGCTCAAGAAGTTCCCATTTCGTTTCTTCAGCCAGAATTGAAAGCGGAATGGCTGGTATTCCAGAACCGCTACCAATGTCAAGGCAGTTGCCCCCCTTAAAATATTTAATGATGGAAAAAAGGGGAACTATCCCTTTTTCCATGACTTCCTCTTTATCTTTGAATGATGTGAGATTTATTTTTTTGTTTAAGCGGAAAAGAAGCGAAAGGTATTCATCAATTTTTTCCCTTTTATTGGGAAGAATATCATCGATGTTCATTTTCTTCTTCTTTTTTCTATCTCCATTCTCAAAAGAGAAAGGGCTGCAGGGGTAGTTCCAGGTATTCTGTAAGCACCTAAAAGGGTTTCCGGCCTGATAACGCTCAGTCTTTCCACTATTTCTCTTGAAAGCCCGGGAATATTTTTGTAATCAAAATCTCTGGGAATTTTTACATTAAGGTAATTTTCGAGTTTTCTTGCCTCTTCTTCAAACCTTTTCCTGTACCCTTCGTTTTTTATTTCTGAAATAAGGTAATTTATGACAAAACTATTTTCGACGGAAAAACTCTTAATTATTTCTTCAGCCTGTGAAGAATTCTTTTTTATTGCGTTGTAGGCACTGCCGCCCCTGACTTTGGTTTTTTTGAGTTTCTCCAAAATCTCTTGAAATTCTTTTTCTAATTTTTTTCTAAATTCAACTTCCTCTTCTGAAAGAAGATTTTCCTCTTCTGCGTATTTGCTCAACCTTCTGTATGCAGTGTGCCTGTCAAGAAGCATCCTGTACTCAGCCCTTGAAGTAAAGAGACGGTAGGGTTCAAGGACTCCTTTAAAAACAAGGTCGTCAACCATAACGCCAAGGTAACTTTCACTTCTTTTAAGCCTAAAAGACCCTTTTCTTTTCAATTTTTTTATTATATTGTAAGCAGCGTAAATTCCCAGACCGGCAGCCTCCTCGTATCCTGTTGTTCCAATGACCTGTCCTGTGAAATATAGCCCCTCAATTCCTTTAAGAGAAAGGTCATAATTTAGAAATGTTGGCTGAAGGTAATCGTATTCCACGGCATATCCGTAGTGTTCAATTTTAGCTTCTTTTAGCCCCTTAATTGTCTTTATAAAGCGATCCTGCGCCTCTTCTGGAAGTGAGGTGGAAATCCCGTTTGGATAAACAATATCTGAATCAAGTCCATCTGGCTCCAGAAAAACCTGATGCCTTTCGTGGTGAGGAAATTTCACTATTTTGTCTTCAAGGGATGGACAGTATCTTGGGCCTATACCCTTTATCAGACCCTGAAAAAGAGGGGATTTATCAAGATATTTCATAACCACTTCTTTAGTCTTTGAGTTGGTGTAGGTTATGTAACAACAGGTTTGTGGAAGAAGGGGAAAGGGTTTTGAAAAGAGACTGAAAGGTTCTGGTTTTTCATCACCGGATTGTTTTTCAAGAAGGTCATAATTTATTGAGTCTCTTCTAATTCTTGCTGGAGTTCCCGTCTTAAAGCGGGTGAGCGTTACCCCCAGTTTCTCAAGTGATAAGGAAAGATTTACGGAAGGTGCTTCTCCCAATCTTCCTCCTTCTTTTACATTAAATCCGGTAAAGAGTTTTCCTCTTAGAAAAGTTCCGGTTGCAATTATGGCATATTCTGTCTTGAGAAATGTTCCATCCTCAAGAAAAACCCCTTTCACTTTATTATCTGCTTCAACTGATATAGCTTCACCTTCAATTATCTCAAGGTTATCAAATTTTTCAAGTTCACTTAATATCACTTGAGAGTATTTTATTCTGTCAGACTGACATCTTAACCCTTGAACAGCAGAACCTTTACTTGAATTCAAAATTCTGAACTGTATTCCAGTTTTGTCTGCAACCTTTGCCATAATTCCGCCGAGAGCGTCTATTTCCCTTACAAGGTGACCTTTACCTACACCACCGATGCTTGGATTGCAGGACATTCTACCTATAAAATCCTTCTTAAGTGTTACAAGAGCGACAGTAAAACCAGCTTTTGCCAAAATGAAAGCAGCTTCAATTCCTGCGTGACCGCCACCTATTACAACTGTATCAAAAATTTTTCTTCTCATTTTCCTATGCAGAAATCGCTGAAAATTGAGTCATAAATACTTTCAAAAGAATCTATTTTAAAAAGCCTGTCTATTTCAAAAAGAGCCCTTTTCAGAAGGTCTGCAGACAGAGCATCTTCACCTTTGCTTATTGTAAGATAAGCTTCATTAAAAAGTGAAGAGACTTTTTCAATTGTTGAATACTCCTCTTTTTGAAGGAAGAGAAAATTGTTGTCGGGTATATTTTTTTTGAGTTCAGAAGAGATTTTTCTTAAAAGTCGCGAAATACCGAAACCGCTTAAATTGCTTATCTCAAAAACACCTTCAGAAAAAACTTTTTTCTTGTACAAATCTTTTTTTGTGGCTACTTTTATAACATTTTTTTGAGAAAGAAGTGCTAAAAACTCTTCGTCACTCTTCTTCCAACCTTTTTTTCCGTCAAAGAGAAAAAGAACAAGATCGGCAATTTTTGCTTCTTTTAGTGCCTTCTCAACCCCTTTTTTCTCTATTTTCCGGGAAGTATTTCTGACTCCCGCCATATCAAGAAATGTAATCGGGATGCCTTCTACATCAAGGGTTTCCTCAAGAATGTCTCTTGTTGTTCCCGGGTGTGGTGTGACGATGGCGCGTTCTCTTCCGAGTAATGTATTAAAAAGAGAGGACTTTCCCGAATTTGGTGCACCGAATATTGCGACTTTAAAACCTTCTCTGATCTTTTTCCCTGAAGCAGATTTCTCAAGAAGTTTTTTAATTCTTTTTTGAAGTGGAATCAATTCATCTTTCCATCTGTTTGTTTCTTTCTGGGGAACCTCCTCGGGGAAATCTATTCTTGCTTCCCAGATTGAAAGAAGTTTAATAATTTTCTCTTTGATAAAGCCAAGTTCTCTTTCGATTATGTCCTGCGATTCAAAAGCAACGGAAGATTCGAGTTCGGTTTGCGCTTCCATAATTTTCTTAAGGCGCCGTGCCTCTTTTAATGAGATTTTTCCTTCCAAAAAGGCCCTGAAAGAAAATTCTCCATTTTTTGCTTTTCTTATTCCCAGAGATTCAAGAGATGAAGACAAAATTCTTATAATTCCTTCGCTTCCGTGACAGTGAAACTCCACAATATCTTCTCCGGTATATGATTTTGGTTTTTGAAAAAAAATGCAGACAATATCGTCAACAACTTTACCTCTAAGGTCCAGAAGTTTTCCATTAAAAACCCTATTGGGATTTTTGAGAAGAGCAGAACCTCTGTCAAAAAGTCTTGTTACAGCCTTCTGAGACAATTCCCCGGAGACTCTTATTGTCCTTAGAGCCGAGCGGCCGGGGAAAGTCATTTCTCCGTAGATTGTATCCTTGATATCCATTTTAAGATGGACGGGAAGGGCCCTTTGGGGTTGATTTTTTGTTCTTCTGGTTCAGAACAGCTCTTTTTTCAACCTGTTTGTTTATTATGTACTGCTGTCCCATAGTCAAAATGTTGTTTGCAAGCCAGTATAAAGTGAGTCCTGCAGGTGCCCAGAGACAGAACCATGTGAACATAACAGGCATAAAATAAAGAAGAATTTTCTGACTTGCTTCAACCTGCTGCGTGCTGGTCATTTTTGTTGAAACAAGCATTGAAATTCCCATAAGGATCGGAGTTATGTAAAGTGGATCAGGGAGAGAAAGATCTTTTATCCAGAGCATAAAATGTGCTCCCCTTAAATCTATTGTATTTGGAAGCATGGTGAACAGTGCCCAGAAGATAGGCATCTGGAGGAGAAGAGGAAGACAGCCGCTCATTCCGCCGAGAGGGTTTACCCCTTCTTTGTGATAGAGTGCCATAATCTCTTCGTTCATTTTTGCTCTTGACTGCATATCGAGCCCCTGCTTTTTATATTTACTTTTGATTTTGTCTATCTGGGGCTTTAGTTTTTTCATTGCGTCGCCCATTTCCTTCATTTTAACCATCGAGGACTGGGTGAAGGGGTAGAAGAAAAGTTTAACTATTAATGTGAGAAGTAGTATTGCAACACCGTAGTTGTGGCTGAATAAATAAAGCTTTTTTAAAATCCAGAGGAGGAAGTAGCATATTTCGGAAAACCAGCCCCATCCCCAGTTCATCATTCTGAAGGTGGTGCCTTTTAATTTTCTTAATTCCCTGTAATCTTTGGGCCCAAGATAAATTTTTCCACTTCCATCCGTTTCTGCAAGAAGAATAATATCAGAATCTGCTGGATGGACCTTCTTTAAGTCATCTTTTATAGGGATTGTTCTCAAGCGAAGTGATTTTAATTTGGAATCTGGGAGGAGAATCGTAGCAAAATAATTATTAGCAATTCCACTCCATACAATCTCGCCGGTTTTTCCCAATAACTCTTCGGTGTATGGTTCGTTTACCTTTTTCGCGCGCTGGGCTTTTTCAAATTTGCCATTTTGCTCGAATCCTACATACTCCTGAAGGAAGTATCTGTTTTTTGCTTGATCCTTTGTCAATTTCCCGAGGCCCGGCCCGAGGGTCATAAAAAGTGTTTTTAAAGCAGATTTTTCTCTTAATGCAGAAAACTCATATTTAAGGAGGTATCCCTTATCATCGAGAGAAAACTTCTTTACAATACCATTTCCGCTTCCGTCCGACCAGGTAAAAGTTACCTCATTACCATTTTGTTCCATGTGGAACAATTGATCCTTTACAATGTTATCAAAAGTTTCGTTGCCGGATACGATTGCCAGCGGATATTGGTTTAATGCCTTAGAAAGTGGAGATACGAGGTCGTCTGGTGCTTGAGACTCCTTTTCTTTATATTTTTTTAGAATGGCGTTTAAAAGCACTCCGCCTCGATTTGATAATTTAATTTTAATGTCTTCGTTTTCTAACTCAGCAAATTCTTCTTTTTCTGAATAAAGGGGAGTTTCCATCTCTGGCAAAAGAGCCTGCTCGTTTTGTAAGGGTTCTCCTTTAAGCTGCTTTATTTCAGAAACTTCTTTAGTTTCGACTGATTGAGGCGTTGTCTTAAGTTGTTCCTTCTTTGGCGTGAAGAAAAATGCCCATAGAATAAAAACAAGTGCTATCAAAACTGTCGTAAGTATAAGTCTTCCAAAACCAATCGGTTCTTCCTGTCCTAACTGATTCATCTGGCATCCTTTTGGGGAATCGGGTCGTATCCCCCCTTGCAGAAGGGATGACACCTTAAAATTCTTTTTATGGCAAGAAAGAATCCTCTTTTAATCCCAAAAACTGATATCGCTTGAAAGGCGTAGTCTGAGCAGGTGGGATAGAACCTGCAGGAGGGAGGTAAAAGAGGGCTTATAAAAAGTTTGTAAAATCTAATAAGTAAAAGAGCCGCTTTTTTCATCTAAAACCTTCTGGAAAGTTTTTCAAACATTTCCATTGCCTCTTTAAGAGTAAGAGCTGAAGAATCCTTTCGGGCGTTAATTACAAAATCGTAATTTTCATTGAAAAGATGACGGGAGTTTCTGAATGCTTCCCTTAAAATTCTTTTAATTCTGTTTCTCAAGACGGCATTTCCAATCTTTTTAGGGATTGTAAGTCCAAGCCTGCAAACATTCGCCTCATTTTTTGAAACATAAATTACAGCCTTACGGAAGAAGTGAGGTTTTCTCTCTCCACAAACATATAAAAACTCCCTCCGTTTCCTTAAACGATTTTCTTTTGTTAAAGTTTTTTTTACTGTGGAGTCAGACGCCATCGCCCCTTTGCACGTCTGCTTGAAAGGACTTTTCTCCCGCCCTTTGTTGCCATTCGCGCTCTGAAACCGTGAGTCTTTGCTCTGTGGCGTCTGTTCGGCTGAAATGTTCTCTTCATAACTCAACTTCCTTTCGCAAACTTTCATTATAACACAAAATGCTTTTTTTCCAAAATGTAAAGTTTGGAAATTGCCTCTTCGTATCTGATAAAAAGGGTTTCATCTTCATCTGTTGCGCTTTTTAATTTTTCTTCCGCTTCTATTTTAAGCCTCTTGACCTCTTCTATATTGAGGTCTTCAATAAATTCCACCTTCTCAGCAAGAACAGTGACTGTCTGTGGAAGAATCTGAACAAAGCCTCCCTCTACATAAAGTATCTGGCTTCTTTTTTTCCCGAGAAATTCAAGAATTCCTGGTTTAATCGATGAAATCAAAGGAAGATGACCCTTCATTGCGCTCAAATAACCTTTTGCAGCAGGAAGTAGAACTATATAAACATCCTCTTCAATGTATTTCTTTTCGGGAGTTACCACTACGATTTTAAATGAGGTTTGAGACTCTTTCTCTGCCATAAGAGATCCTATTTTACAAGATTTTCTGCCTTTTCAAGAGCTTCTTCTATTGTTCCTACCATATAGAAAGCCTGTTCGGGAATATCATCATATTTTCCTTCGGAAATCTCTTTAAACCCTTTTATCGTATCTTCTACTTTTACATATTTTCCCTTCATACCGGTAAACTGTTCGGCAACATGGAAGGGCTGGGAAAGAAATTTCTGTATTTTTCTTGCTCTTGCTACGGTTATTTTATCTTCTTCGGAGAGTTCATCCATACCAAGAATTGCAATAATATCCTGTAAGTCTTTATATTTCTGCAGAATAGCCTGGACCTTCCTTGCCACCATATAATGTTCTTCGCCGACAACTCGTGGGTCGAGAATCCTTGAGGTTGAGGCGAGTGGATCAACTGCAGGATAAATTCCTAACTCCGCAATTTGTCTTGATAGAACCGTGGTGGCGTCAAGATGAGCGAAAGCTGTTGCAGGTGCAGGGTCGGTAAGGTCGTCTGCCGGGACATATATTGCCTGAACGGAAGTAATTGAACCGTTCTTTGTAGATGTTATTCTCTCCTGAAGTTCACCCATTTCGGTGGCAAGGTTCGGCTGGTATCCTACCGCGGAGGGCATTCTTCCTAAAAGAGCGGAAACTTCTGAACCTGCCTGTGTGAATCTGAAAATATTGTCGATAAACAAAAGAACATCCTGTTTTTCAACATCTCTAAAATATTCTGCCACGGTAAGACCGGTAAGCCCAACTCTGAGTCTTGCTCCTGGAGGCTCTGTCATCTGCCCGTAAACGAGAGCTGCTTTTGACTTCGAAAAATCTCCCGGTGTAATGACTCCTGATTCTGTCATTTCAAGCCAGAGGTCGTTTCCTTCTCTTGTTCTTTCTCCTACCCCCGAAAAGACTGAAACTCCGCCGTGGTGCATAGCCACATTGTTTATAAGTTCCATAATAAGGACAGTTTTTCCCACGCCTGCCCCACCGAAAAGTCCGGTTTTTCCTCCCTTCAGGTAAGGTTCAAGAAGGTCAACAACTTTTATTCCGGTTTCAAACATCTCTTGAGAAGTTGACTGCTCATCAAATTTGGGTGCCGGTCTGTGAATGGGAAATTTCTGCTGGGTTTTTATTTCCCCGAGGTCGTCTGCGGCTTTTCCCAGAACATTCATTATTCTTCCTAAGGTTTCTTTTCCAACAGGAACGCTTATTGGGCTGCCAAGGTCGACTGCCTTCATACCTCTGACCATTCCATCTGTTGGTTCCATAGCAACGCATCTGACTTTGTTGTCGCCTAAATGCTGAGCCACTTCTGCAGTCGTATCTATGGGAACTTTTGTTTCAAAACCTTCTGATGTAATATGAATTGCATTGTAAATTTCGGGAAGGTGACCCTCTTCAAACAGAACATCCACAACCGGACCAATTATCTGAACTACCTTACCAATTCTTTTTTTGTCCATCTTTCGCTCCTCAGCTTAAAGCCTGTGCGCCGCTGACAATTTCAATAAGTTCTTTTGTTATTCCTGCCTGCCTTACCCTGTTTGCGTAAAGCGTAAGTTTATCAATCATCTCTTTTGCGCTCTTAGTGGCGTTTTCCATAGCTGCCATTCTTGCCCCCTGCTCGGAAGCGTAAGATTCAAGCAATGCCTGAAAAATGATAAACGACAATTCTTTTTCAAGAAGCGTATTCAAAATCTTTTCAGCAGAAGGTTCAAAAATGTATCTTTCCTCAAAAGAGGTCTCTACTTCTGCGGAAGGAACCGGAATAAGTTTTTTGTAAGTTATCTTTTGTGAAATCAGTGTATTAAACTCATTATAGACTATGTAAAGCGAGTCAAACTCGTTGTTGTAGAATTGCTTTAATTCGTATTCGGCAACCTCTTTTGCCTTTTTGTATTCAGGTTTCGATGAAGCGCCAATCCAGAGGTTTCCAATTTCGACTTCCCGTCTTTTGAAAAAATCTTTCCCCTTTTTCCCTAAAAGGTCCACAACTATTTTTTTCCCTTCATTTTCTTTTTGCTTTATAAATTTTAAGGCGCTTCTTAAAAGATTTGTATTGAAAGCGCCACAGAGTCCCCTGTCTGCCGTAACAACGAGAATTTTAATTCTCTTTTCCTCTTTTTCACACAGAAGAGGGTGGCTTTCCTTCTTAACCCTCTTTGCAAGCGAGGCGATGACGCTTTCGAGGATGGTGGAGTAGGGCCTGGAACGCATCATCGCCTCTTCAGCCCTCCTTAATTTTGCAGCAGATACCATCTTCATAGCTTTTGTTATCTGTGCCGTGTTTCTTACAGATTTTATTCTTCTTCTTATGTCTCTGAGATTTGCCATTTATTGCTCTTTTAAAAAATCATTTTTAAAATCGGAAAGAAGTTTAGAGAGTTTTTCCTCGAGTTCCTTTGTCAGAACCTTTCCCTTTCTTAGTTCTTCCATAAAAACGCTTCCGTTGACATCGAGAAATTCATACAAACCTTTTTCAAAATCGCGGCACCTCTCAAGTGGAAGGTCGTCAAGGTAACCGTGAGTTCCGGCATAAACGATAGCAATCTGTTTAACAACATCGAGAGGCTGATACTGATCCTGTTTGAGAATTTCAACAAGCCTTTCTCCTCTTTTCAATTGATGAAGGGTTGCCTTGTCGAGGTCCGAGCCAAACTGGGCGAAAGCTGCAAGTTCTCTGTATTGAGCAAGTTCAAGTCTTAATGTTCCAGCTACAGATTTCATTGCTTTAATCTGAGCGTTGCCACCGACGCGGCTTACTGATATACCCACATTTAGAGCAGGTCTGACTCCTTGATAGAACAGGTCTGATTCAAGATAGATTTGCCCATCGGTTATTGAAATGACATTTGTCGGGATGTATGCAGAAACATCCCCCGCCTGAGTTTCAATTATAGGCAGTGCAGTAAGAGAGCCACCGCCATATTTTTCGTTAAGTTTTGCCGCCCTTTCAAGAAGTCTTGAATGGAGGTAGAAAACATCTCCAGGATACGCCTCTCTTCCTGGTGGTCTTCTGAGCAACAAAGATATTTCTCTGTATGCTGCAGCGTGTTTTGAAAGGTCGTCGTAAACAACGAGGACATCCTTTCCTTTATGCATAAAGTATTCTCCTATAGCGCAGCCGGAATAGGGAGCGATGTACTGGAGAGTTGCAGGCTCTGAGGCTGAAGCCGATACTACTATTGTATGTCCCATAGCACCGTGATTTTCCAGTGTTTTGACAACCTGGGCTATGGTTGACCTTTTCTGTCCTATAGCAACATAAATACATATAACATCTTTATCTTTCTGGTTGATTATTGTATCTATTACGATGGCAGTTTTTCCTGTCTGCCTGTCTCCAATTATCAACTCCCTTTGACCTCTTCCTATAGGAATCATCGTGTCGATTGCTTTTATTCCTGTCTGGAGAGGAACACGCACCGGCTCTCTTTGAACTATAGAGGGTGCTATTCTCTCGAGAGGAACCCTTTCGGTAAATGCTGGCATAGCCATTCCGTCTTGCGGATATCCTAAGGGGTCTATAACTCTTCCAATGAAATCCTCACTTACCGGAACGCTGAGTATATTGCCAGTTCTTTTGCATTCGTCGCCCTCTTTAAGATGGGTGTATTCCCCGAGGAGAACCACACCTACACTGTCTTCTTCAAGATTTAGGGCAACCCCGAAAAGGTTTCCTGAAAATTCGATGAGTTCTCCAGCCATAACATTTTCCAAACCATAAACCCTTGCAATTCCGTCACCTACGGAAATAACATACCCGATTTCTGAAATTGCAAGTTTTTTATCAAAACTTTCAATCTCCGATTTTAAAATAGTCTGTATCTCAGAAATATTTGCCATCTATCACCTCTTCAGCAAGTAATTTTTTAATTCAACGAGAGAATTTGCCAATGTCGCATCAAAAACTTTTGAGCCGATTTGCACTTTAAAACCACCGAGAACTTCTGGGCGGATCTCTTCCCGAAGAAGAACTTTCTTTTTCAGTTTTTCCTCTAATTCTTTTTGAATTTTTTCTTTTTCCTCCTGTGAAAGTTGTTGAGTGGTAAAAATTGTTCCCCTGACGATACCCTCGCTTTTATCAAAAAGGGTAATGAGCTCCTTTGCAATTTCGTCAAGTAAAGAGATGCTTCTCTTTTCTACAAGAAGTTTCAAAAAAGAAACAAAAGTGGGATCAAAGTTTGCCATTTTCCCTATAAGCTCTACGATATTTTCTTTTTTTTCTTTTGAAATTGCGGGATTTTCAAAAACTTTAACAATTTTAGGAAATTCTTTTAATATATTCCCGAAATCCACAGCATTCTGAATGCACACCTTGAAGCTTTCTTTTGTAACAGTTTTGCTAAGAGCGTTTGCATATTCTCTTGCGATGCTTTTCTTAACCATCTAATCTATCTCTTAAATCTTTCAAAAATTCGGAAAAAAGTCTCTCCCTGTCTGCCGCTTCGAAATGTTTGTTTATAAGGTTCCTCGCAAGTTCAATTGCTTGATTTACCGCATACTCTTTTATCTTTCTTTCGGCGTCAATTTCTCTTCTCCTGAATTCCTCTTCGGCTTCTTTCCTGAGCCACTGTGCACTCTCTTCTGCATTTTTTCTCAAGAGTTCTTTTTCTCTTTCTGCGGTTCTTTCCGCCTCTTTGATTATTTCAAGGACTTCATTGTCGAGATGGGATAGTCTTTCCTCAAGTTCCTTAAGTTTCTTCTGAGCTAAAATTTTGTCTTCTTCTGCCCTGTGGAGGGCTTTTTCTATATCAGCCTTTCTTGCTCTAAGAAAAGAAGGCAACTTCACTTTAAG
Organism: Thermoanaerobaculum aquaticum; assembly: GCA_020722885.1. Classification (GTDB taxonomy): domain Bacteria; phylum Acidobacteriota; class UBA4820; order UBA4820; family UBA4820; genus UBA4820. Next base: position 785 of record DYJZ01000015.1, on the reverse strand, counting down.
AAGATAATAAAATAGAATTGCTACAAGGACAAGATTGGCTAACTGCCAGAAGATCATCGGGGCGCCCCAGATGGGCGTCATCCATCCTTCAGAATGAGAAGACCCGCTTTCGCTGCAAAAAAGCGATGATGGAAGAAATATAATTAAAAGAAAAACAATTTTTTTCAGGATGCTATTCTCCTTTTCAAAATCTTCTCTGTTATCCTGACGGCAAAAGTGGGTATCTCCTTTTCAATTTTCTCTCTTGCCTCTTTTTCGAAATGTTGAAATTCTTTTTCTCTTTGAATTTTTTTATGTTCCAGTTCCTCTTTTACTTTAAGAAGGAGATTTGACTGATATTCAAGAAGTTCTTTTCTTGCTTCCTCTCTTTTTCTTAGACCCTCTTTTCTTGCTTCTCTCAACTTCTCCTCGACAAAAGAAAGTTTTTCTTCCACCTCTGCCTTTGCTTTTTTGGCAATTTCTTCACCATTGGTAATAATTTCTTTTCTTTTATCTAAGATTTTCCTTACCGGTTTGAAGAAAATGTAATAAAGGAGAATTCCGTAAATTAAAACGGAAATTATAATCAAAGGAATGTGTAAATAATTGTGAACAATTTCTCCGATAATATCCAAACTAAACTCCTCCCGAAAAGGGGAATGAGACTTAAATAATTTATGATAACAAAGTTTTCTCCTTTTGGTCAAATTAAATTGAATCTGAATGTCATTACTATACGATAATGTCCTATCTTAAACTAATTAGAAATGTTCTTTTAAATGGCAGTGGAAAAACCGCAAAAAGAT
>DYJZ01000014.1 GCA_020722885.1 Thermoanaerobaculum aquaticum | reverse complement strand
GAGACGGGGTACTGCGGGAGGGTATTTCAGGCTTCTGGAGTGGCAGTCCCGCCGAGGTTACAGAGGGTGTAACTCTGGAAGCCCCGTCCCTGCTACATCAGAGAGCGTAGTGACAAGCCCATTTTCCGCGCCTGTAACCATCAGAAAAATAAGCACTTGTCAAACACAACTGTAGAAGATGGATCAAACACAACTGTAGAAGATGGGTTTAATAAAAAAAGGGGTGGCAAAAGCCACCCCTTTTAGACTTTTTTTGATTTTTTATCAGTAGTAACTTATATCAGACCCTCTTGGTCTTGCCTTATTCGGATATTGTGGTGGCGGAGGAATATCTTTTGGGTCTTTCTTTAATTCTTCAAGAAGGTAATTTACGGCTCTCTCGAGTTGTGCATCTTTTCCTTCAAGCACCTCTTCTGGCATATTCTGGATTTCAACATCAGGGTCAACACCTCTTCCCTCAATGAGCCATTGCCTGTCGAGAGAATAAAGTCCAAATTGGGGTGGTGTAACAGTTCCACCATCAACAAGATCCTGGTGTGCTTCAATGCCCATTGCTCCTCCCCATGTTCTCATACCAAAGATTTTTCCAAACTTCTTTATTTTGAAAGAAGTTGCGTAGAATTCCCCACATGAACCGGTGTCTTCATTGATTAAAAGTGCAAGGTGAGAAAAACAGCCTTTTTCTGGATTTAGCGAAGGTTTTCCTTCCCTCGGCTGTGTTACCGCCCAGACTCTTTTTTCAAGACGGTTTATGAGCATATCACCCGTAAAACCTCCTGAGTTGTATCTATCGTCAATAATCAGAGCAGGTTTGTCGAGCTGGGAATAGTAAGTTCTTCCAAACTCTTTCAATCCCTCCTCTCCCATATCGGGAATGTGAACATATCCTATTTTTCCATTTGAAAGTTTTGCAACCTTTGCTCTGTTTTCATCAACCCAAACCCTGTATCTTAAATCCATTTCGTTCCTTATAGGGCTGACGATTAATTTTTTTGCTCCTTCCCTTTGCGGTCTGTCATTTACAAGAAGTTCTACAATTTTATTCCTGTTTTCAAAAAGGGAGTAGAAATTGGTTTTTTTATCGGCCTCTTTACCATCCACTGAAATTATGTAGTATCCTTCTTTAACAAATGTTCCATAAAATGGAGATTTTATTTCCGGGTCAACCTCTTCGGGTTTATAAATTTTTGTTATTTTGGGATAGGCTTCATCAAAATTGAGGTCAACACCAAGAAGAACTACGGGAACTTTCTTCAAATTGACTTTTAAGTCCCCGCCCCAAACATAGGTGTGACCGATATTTAATTCTGCTATCATTTCGCCAATGAGATAGTTCAGGTCGCTCCTTGTTCCACATTCAGGGACATACTCAAAAAGCTTATTTTTTAAGCCTTCCAGATCAACACCATGAAGATTTTTATCATAAAACCAATCTCTTTGAATTCTGTAGGCTTCGTTAAAGATCTGAACAAACTCCTCTTTAAAATTTATTTTGAATTTTACTGAAGAAAAATCAATTGCTCCATCACCTATATTTCCTTTACCGTTTGAATCAATTATTCCAAATTTTTTGTCGGCTTTATAGACCACCTTTTTTCTGTCAGATGAAAGGTGGTAGTTGTTGATTCCTGTAATTCCCTCACTCAATTTTTTGTCTTTAAGATTGTAGGCGACAAGATTGTAGCTATCTGATGTTTTGTCTGTTACTACTGTGTAGCAATTTTCAAAGAGAGGCTTTTCTCCTTTGACCATTAAAAATCCATCATCCGTTGCCTCGAGGCGGAAATAGCTTCCCGCTTCGACATTTTCAACAGCAAAAGTTCTTTCCATAATTCCCTTTGGGTCTATTTTTGATGAGGGTTGAGAAGTTGATTTTGTCCTGTCTTTGCCCTCCTGTTTTTCATCTTTTGTCTCTTTTTTTTCTTCAAATGAGGGGGCAAAAGGATTGGGTTCATCGGGATTTAAAATCGCTAAAAAGGGCGTTGTCATATCAAGAAAAATGTGTTCCTGATCGATAACACCCATTATTGGTGTGAAGCTTCTATTTGAAAGGAAGTAGAGATACCTTCCTTTAGGGTCAAAAGAGGGGCTGAAATTCTGGTAAAGGTTTGTTGTTACTGCATATGATTTTTTCTCCAAAATGGAGTAAAGAAAAATTGACTCATATGTGTTTTCCATTTTCTTTGTATAGGCAATCCATTTGCTATCAGGAGAAAAAACATAATCCTGAATTCCCCATCTTTCCCATCCGTCATCATATTCACCTTGATCTACAACATCCACTTTTCCTGTTGTAACATCAAGGAGATTCAGTTTCATATACTTATCGTGAAATAGAATATATTTTGAATCTGGTGACCAGACAATGTTCATTCTGAAACCTTTGTTGCCATTAGTAAGCTGTTTTGGTGGATTTTCTCCTTTAGAGTCTATAAGATAAATCTCTTCTTCGCCAGTTTTATCTGAGATAAATGCAATCCATTTACCATCAGGGGAGAAGACAGGGCTTTTCTCTCTTATGCCGCTTGAGTTTGTAAGATTTTTGGGAAGCCCTTTTTCCTTTTCGGCAGGAATAAGAAGAATTTCTCCTCTACTTTCAAGAATAAAGGTCTTGCCGTCGGGTGAGAGGCCAAAAGTACCTGTGTTTTCAACAGGATCAACATAATCCTCCCTTATTTTGACTCTATCAGAAACAATTTTAAGGTTCACAGGAATTATTGTTTCGTTTTCAAGATTTAAAATATGAAGCTTTTCTTTGTATTGAAAGATTATTTTTCCATCACCGAGCGAAGGATATTTTATGTCAAAATCGTCAAAATGGGTTATAGCCCTTGTCTCTCTGGTGGTTACATCGTATCTTAAAATATTCATAGTTCCCTTTTCTCTGTCGGAAAGGAAGTAGATTCCATCTTTGTACCACATAGGAAAGTTGTCCATGCCCCTCCAGGGAGAAATTATTCGATAATCGTGTGTTTCCATAGACCCCATCCAGATATCCTGAGCATCGCCACCTTCGTGTCTCTTCCAGGTTGCGTTTTCACCCGACAAACGACAGTAAGCAATGTATTTGCCGTCAGGAGAGATTGAGCAAAGCCCTCCCCTGTCCACAGGGAGTTTCTTTTCGTTTCCTCCGTCAATACCAATTGTGTAAATCTGCTCTCCTCTAAAAGGATACTCTCTTCTTGTTCTGAAAAGAACCTCTTTGCCGTCTGGTGTCCAGCCAAGAACAATATCAGGGGACGGATGGTAGGTAAGCCTTTTCGGCTCACCTCCTTCAACGGGCATAAGATAAACATCCACACCGCCGTCATATTCTCCCGTAAAGGCAATCCAATTTCCATCGGGGCTAATCTTTGCATACCTCTCTTCCCCTTTGTCACTTGTAATTCTGTAGGCTTCACCTCCTCTTATTGAACCCTTCCAGATATCACCCTCATAGGTGAAGAGAATTACATCTCCTCTCACATCAGCCCACCTCATAAGATGTTCCTGCGAGAAGATTGTTAAAGCGAAAACAGCAAAAACCAGTAAAAACAAAATCTTTTTCATTCAATCACCTCCAGAACGAAGACTACGATAAAATATGATAAAAGTTATTATGTAATGTTAGATGGCTTTTTAAAATCATCCTCTTTTTGCTCTTTTTTTCTTGCTGGAAATAAAAACAGAGTGCTTGCAAACGAAATGGCTATTAGACGCAAGGCGAGACTTTTATCAGAAAATGCAAAATAGACACCAAGACCAATTATGGCTGGAACCTCAGCAATTATTACGCCTAAGGGAGCTATACTTTGCAGCGATTTTATGTTTTTAATAACATAGGGAATAACTGCAAAAACCCCACCTAAAATAAGAAAAATATCCTTGTTGAATTCAAATTGAGGTGGGTTCTTTTTAGTTTCAACGAAATTTATGATAAGTGCATAGAGAATAATACTTAAAATAGTCGAACCCCAGATAAAAATTTGTTTTTTTCTATCAGGAATCATTCTTTAATCTCCTTTCTTCCAATCCGGTGCTTTGAGTTCTCTCGGAATTTCAAGAACCTCTTCGGATGATGAAATATGCTTCGTCTCGCTCAATCTCGAGATTTCCCTTCCCTTTGGAAAAACATTCCTTTCCACACTTCCTATGAATGTGTTGTAATTTTCAACGCATTTGTGAAGCGATTTCCCGAGATTTGCAAGATGGTCGCTTGAAGAGCAAAGCCCCTCATAGATAGCCTTTGATTTTTCGAGAATTATTTTTGCCTGATTTTCAAGTTCAATTTGTTTCCAGCTGTAAGCAACTGATTTTAAAAGAGCTATCAAATTCAAAGGAGAGGCAGGAATGACTTTTGATTTTACACAATCCTCCACAAATGAGGACTTTTTTTCAATTACCGTTGAAAACATAGCCTCTGAGGGTATAAACATTACAACGAAATCCAAACTTCCTTCATATTTTTTGAAATACTCCTTCTCAGATAAATTTTTCATACTGCTATAAACATTTTCGATAAATTCTTTAAGGAGATCTTCTCTGTTTATTTCCTTTTCATCAAGCGATTTTAAAAATGCCTTTACTGGCGTTTTTGCGTCAATAATTATTTTTCTGCCTTGAGGAAGATTTACGACCATATCAGCCAGATATCTTTGTTCTCCTTCTTTTGCAGGAACCTGAACATTGTAATCGCAATGTTCTACCATCCCGGAAATTTCAGCAATCCTTTCCAGCTGAATTTCTCCCCAATTTCCGCTACCCTTTGCAAATTTTAATGCTCCTAAAAGTTGAGTGGTTGTCTTATCAAGTTTTGTTTGACCATTTTGTAGAGTTATGTAGGCGTTTTCTCGCTTAATTTCAATATCTTTTACATTTTTGTCAAATTTTTCAAGTACATTTTTCAGGTCGTTTATTTTTGATGTGATTTCTATTCCTTTTTCTCCTATTACTCCCTTTGTTTCTGCCTCTATATTTTTTAAACTCTCGAGGGCAAGTTTTATAAAATTTTCACTGTTCTGCATCAGGGCATCGTGGGCAAGAGATTTAAAGGTATCCTCAAGGGCTTTTTTGTTTTCGGAAAATTGGCGAAAACTTTCCCTTTCTTTTTCAATTGTTGTTTTTAGTTCTGCCTTCTCAATTTTTAATCTGGTTAAGTTTCTTCCCCAGAAAACAAAACCTAAAAGAAGCCCCAAAAAAATCCCTGAAACAATTCCGATAATTAGCGAAAAAATTTCGAGTTCCATTTCTTCTCCAGATTAAAATTTTAATCACTTTTTATAAATAATGCAATTAAAATTTAATTGGATGGCTCTAAAATTTTCAGTGCTGTGCCAGATTTTGGAATTTTCAAGGAAATTTAAAAGCACAAAAATTGTATGTTTAACCATATTTTGGGGGTGAATATTTTTTAGTTACAAGATTAAAATTAAGAAACTACTTGACAATCATAATAAAAAGTTTTAAAGTTTTTCCTTAAAAATAAGGAGGTGCGAATATGAAATATATTCGGACTGTTAAATACGAATCAGAACTTAATAAATCCTTTTACAAAAAAGTAATTGAAAGTTCAGGGTGCGAGAAGATACTTGAATGTATTCAGTGTGGCACCTGTTCCTCAACCTGCCCCGTGTCTCTTTATATGGACTTTACTCCAAGAAAATTGATGGCGATGATCAAGGGTGGGTTTGAGGACGAAGCGCTTAAGAGTAAAACGATCTGGATATGTTCCTCGTGCTATTCCTGCACTGTAATGTGTCCGGCACAAATAAAGATTACCGATATTATGTATGCGTTGAAGAGGATGGCAATTGAAAAAGGGGTTTATCCCAAAGGAATGCCCATTCCAGTACTTGCTGAAGAAATGAGTAAGGTAATAGCAGAAAAAGGAAGAAACTCCGAAATGGAAGTTGTTACAAGAATGATGCTGAGAACAAATCCTCTGGGAATGCTGAAAATGGCTCCGATGGGACTTTCTCTTTTCAGGAAAGGCAGAATGCACATTGGCGGAGAAAAAATTAAAAACAGGAAACAGATGCAAAAACTCCTTTCGGGGCTTAAAAAGAAGGAGGCAAAATGAAGAACTACGGTTATTATCCAGGCTGTTCAGTTCGGTCAAGTTCAAAGAGTTATGAAAAGTCTCTTCTGCTCGTGATGAAGGGGGTTGGTTTAAAGATGAAGGAGATAGATGACTGGAACTGCTGCGGTGCAACAGCCTATTTTGGAACCGATAAAAAAATGGCTGGAGCGGTTGCTGGAAGAAATCTCTGTCTTGCTGAACAGCAGAAAATGAGTGATGTCATTATCCCCTGCACTGGCTGTTACCTTACGCTCAGAAAATCGCAGGACAATATTAAAGAAAACAAAAACGACACAATCAGAAGTGCTCTTAATGGAGCAGGATTAAAAGGCGGAGACAAAGTTTCTCTAAGGCACCCAGTCGATGTTCTTTATAATGATGTTGGCATTGAAAAGATTAAATCGCTTGTGAAAAAACCGCTTAAGGAATGGAAAATTGCCTCTTATTATGGATGTCAGCTTGTTCGTCCTTACGCAGATGTTGACGATCCATACCATCCTGTTATACTTGACGAAATAATGATTGCCTGTGGCGCTCAAGCGGTTGATTATCCTTACAAAACAAGGTGCTGTGGAGGGGCGCTTACAGGAACCGTAGAAGATGTTGGATTGAGGCTTGTCTATATTCTTCTTGCGGAGATGATGAAAAGAGGCGCAAACTGTGTTGTTACGATGTGTCCTCTCTGTCATTTTAATTTCGATGTTTATCAAAAGAAAGTTGAAGAAAAATTTGGTGAGGAGTTCAAAAAGAGTTTTGGAAAGAAGTTTGAACCTCTGCCAATACTTCATTTTACCCAGGCAATGGGAATTGCTTTCGGATATAAAGAAAGCGAACTTGGAACGGGTGAGTTGATGGTTGAACCCAAAGCGCTACTTAGAGCGGTTTGAGGGAGGTAATAATATGAATTACGGAGTTAGAATTGGAGTTTATGTCTGTCATTGCGGGTCAAACATTGCAGGAAAGGTTGATTGCCCATCGGTTGCCAGATTTGTCAAAGAATACGATCCTGACAATGTCATTATTGCGAGGGATTACAAGTATATGTGCTCGGATCCAGGTCAGGATCTGATTAAGAAAGACATTAAAGATTTTAATTTAAACAGAATTGTTGTGGCTTCCTGTTCACCGCTGATGCACGAACCAACATTCAGAAGGGCAACCGAGCAGGGCGGAATCAATCCCTTCTTTTTCCAGATGGCAAACATAAGAGAGCACTGTTCGTGGGTTACTGAAGATCCCGAAAAGGCCACTGAAAAGGCAAAGGCACTTGTACTTGCTGCCATTCATAGAGTTATGCACCATGAACCACTTGAAAGGAAAAAAGTGCCAATAAATCCGAATGTTTTGATTGTAGGAGGAGGAATTGCGGGAATACACGCCGCTCTTGATATTGCAAATGCAGGTAACAAAGTTTATATGGTAGAGAGGAAATCCTACATCGGCGGAAATATGACGAGGTTTGATAAAACATTTCCCACACTTGACTGTGCTGCGTGTATTTTGACACCAAAGACTGTTTCGGTCGGGCAAAACCAGAACATTGAACTTATGACTCTTTCAGAAGTCAAAGAAGTTACAGGATATGTTGGTAACTTCAAAGTCAAAATACTTCAGAAACCAAGATATGTGAATGTGGACAAATGCACCGGTTGCGGAGCATGCTGGGAAAATTGCCCGGCGTTTAGAATTCCCAAAGTAAGAGTTGTCAGAAAAGGTAAACTTGTTATTGGTGATGGCAAAAATAGAAAAGAAACCGCTACTATTAAAGGAGGCGGAAATGCAAATTGATAAAGCGAAAATAAATGAAATTATTTTAAAGCACGGGAAAAACAAAGAAGATGTTATTGCAATGCTACTTGATTATCAGAGTAAATTCAGATACATTCCGAGGGATGTCATATATACAATTTCAAAAGAGGTGGGAGTTCCTGTTGTAAAACTTCTGGGCGTTGCAACTTTTTATAGAGGATTCAGCCTTATTCCGGTCGGGAAATGCCCTATCTCCGTTTGTATGGGCACTGCCTGTTATGTTTTGGGGGCACCGAGGCTCCTCGAAGCCTTTTCGAGGGAACTAAATATCGATCCGGGGAAAACTACCAAAGATGGTAATTTTAGCCTTCATACCATCAACTGTCCCGGTTGTTGTGGACTTGCTCCGGTTATAACAGTTGGAGATGAGGTAATTGGAAAGGTCACACTTGCTAAAGTTCCAAGACTGATTGAAAAATATCACAAGCTTATTGAAAAGGGTGAGTGGAAAAAAGAGGAGTAGATGATGGAAAAAAAGAAATTAACTGTTAGTGAATTAAAAAATATAAGACAGGAATTTCAAGAGCATCTGACGGTTCGTGCGGGAGTCGCAAGGGCAAGAGTAATAATTCATATGGGGACATGTGGAATTGCTGCAGGGGCAAGGGAAATTTTAAATGCGGCGTTAAAAGCGCTTGAAGAATCTCAAAGTAAAGATGTAATAGTGACAACATCAAGTTGTGCAGGATTGTGCAGTTCGGAACCAATGGCTACTGTAGAAATTCAGCATGAACCCCCCGTAAAGTATATCAACCTTACTGAAGAGAAGATTAGAAAGATTTTCAAAGAACATGTACTTGGTGGAAAAATAGTTAAAGAATATGCTCTCGCTACGGGCAGCGAAACTACTGCCTGATAGGAGGTTAATATGGCTTACCGTGCAAATGTTTTGATTTGTGGAGGAACAGGCTGTGTTTCAGGAGGGTCATTTGCCGTTAAAAAGGCTCTTGAAACAGAAATAGAAAAAAGAGGGCTTAAAAATGAAATTATGGTGATTGCCACAGGTTGTCAGGGTTTTTGCGGGGAAGGACCCATTGTAATTGTTCAACCTGACGGTGTTCTCTATTGTAAGGTTAATGTAAATGATGTGCCTCAACTTGTCGAAGAACACCTGCTAAAGGGAAGGCCCTATAAGAAGAAATTGTATACTTCACCTGTTGAGAAAGCCCCCATTCCTGCTCTGAAAGAAATCCCATTTTTTGCAAAGCAAAGACTTGTTGTTTTAAGAAACAGGGGTTTAATTGATCCAGAAAAAATAGAAGATTATATTGCTGTTGATGGTTTTGCTGCGTTAGCCAAGTGCCTGACGGAGATGACGCCCGAATCAATAATTAACGAGATAAAGAAATCAGGTTTAAGAGGCCGTGGCGGTGGAGGTTTTCCCACTGGAATTAAATGGGAAAGCTGCAGAAAAGCGGCTATCCATAGAAATGTTGAACCGGTAGTTATTTGTAATGCGGATGAGGGAGACCCTGGAGCATTTATGGATCGTTCCACGATTGAGTGCGACCCCTGTGCGATTATCGAAGGGATGACAATTGGAGCAAGGGCGATAGGTGCAAAGCAGGGGTTTGTGTACATCAGACAGGAATATCCATTAGCAAGAGAGAGGCTTGCAAAGGCTCTTGAGCAGGCGCGAAGTTACGGTCTGCTCGGTGACAACATACTGGGAACCGATTTTTCCTTCGATATAAAAATCGTTCAGGGAGCGGGAGCATTTGTCTGCGGAGAATCCACAGCGTTAATGGCTTCGCTTGAAGGAAAAGTGGGAGAACCGAGAGCAAAATACATTCATACTGTTGAATATGGCTATGAAAACAGGCCGAGCTGCCTGAATAATGTTGAAACATGGGCAAATGTGCCCCCAATTATATTGCGCGGAGCAGAATGGTTTACCTCAATGGGAACTGGAGATGTGAGTGAAAATCCGTGGGGAGGAAGTAAGGGAACCAAGGTTTTCTCACTTGCCGGAAATGTCAACAACACTGGCCTGATAGAAGTTCCTATGGGAATTACCCTTAGAGAAATAATTTTTGATATAGGAGGGGGAATAGCCAAAGGCAAAAAATTCAAAGCGGTTCAAACAGGAGGTCCTTCAGGAGGATTTTTACCGGAGAGTTGCATAGACTTACCGGTTGACTTTGATAGTCTTCTTGAAGCAGGAACCATGATGGGTTCAGGAGGAATGGTCGTAGCAGATGAAGATACCTGTATGGTCGATTCTGCTAAGTTCTTTGTCTCATTCCTTATGGAGGAGTCCTGCGGAAAATGTACCCCCTGCAGAGAAGGATTAAGAAGTATGTATAATATTCTCGACGCAATTACTAAGGGCAAAGGCAAAGAAGAGGATATTGAGACTCTGCAGGAGATTGGTGAGGTAATGATGGATTGTTGCCTCTGTGCGTTGGGCAGTTCCGCTCCCAATCCGGTGATTTCGACCATAAGGTATTTTAAGGATGAATACCTTGAGCATATACGAAACAAAAAGTGTCCTGGAAAAGTTTGCAAGGCGATGATAATTTACAAAATCAATTCCGAATTATGCAATGGATGCCACGCCTGCACCAAAGTTTGTCCTTCTGATGCCATCATAGGAAAGCAGAAAGAATTGCATAGAATAGATGTTCAGAAGTGTATTAAATGTGGTGCCTGCATTGATGTATGTCCGCAAGAAGCCATATATAAAGAATAGCGGAGGAGAGTTATGGAAACCATTAAACTCAAGATAAACGGATTTGAAGTTGAAGCGTATGACAAACAGCCCCTTATTGAAGTGGCTGAAAAGCTTGGTATAAGGATTCCAACTCTTTGTCATAATCCAATAATTGAACCTTACGGCGTATGTCGTGTTTGCACTGTTGAGGTAAGACACGGTAGAAGAGTTAGAATGGTTACCGCCTGCAACTATCCTGTTTCTAACGGAATAGAAGTTTTTACTGACAGCGAAAGAGTCATAAGAAACAGGAAAATGATAATTGAGTGGCTTCTTGGAAGGTGCGGGAATGTACCTGTACTCAACAAACTGGCTGAAGAGTATGGAATTGCTGAACCGAGGTTTGGAAGAGGAACAGATAACTGTATCCTATGTGGACTGTGTGTAAGGGTATGTCAGGATATTGTTGGCGCAAATGTACTTGGCTTTTTTGATAGAGGACCAAACAGGTATGTTTCCACTTCTTATGACGAGACAAGCGATCTGTGCATTACCTGCGGAGCGTGTGCCTCTGTTTGCCCAACCGGTTGCATAACTATAGAAGGGCTCCAGGAAGGCATTTACAAAGAGATGCCGATGGGTCCAATTACACCGATTCATATTGACTTTATGCAGGCTGTTCCAAAAAAGGCTGTTATAGACCACGATTCCTGTATCAATTTTAAAACAGGTGGTTGCAAGGTCTGTGTTGATGTTTGTGAAGCAGAGGCAATAGACCACTCAATGCAGGAAACTGAAAAGGAAGTTGATGTCGGTACGATACTTCTTTCCACGGGATTTAAACTTCAGGATGGAAGAGAGTTAAAAGAATATGGCTATGGAAAATATCCCAATATTTTGACATCACTTGATTTTGAAGTTCTCAATAATGCAAACGGGCCCACAGGAGGAAAAATTGTTACTCAGGATGGAAAGATTCCCAAAGCGATAGGAATAATCCACTGCGTGGGAAGTAGAGATAAGAAATACCACGAGTACTGTTCAAGGGTTTGCTGTATGTACGCCCTGAAGTTTGCGCATCTGATAAAAGAAAAAATTCACGATTGCGAAGTTTATAACTTCTACATTGATATGAGATGCTTTGGAAAAGGATATGAAGAGTTTTACAACAGGCTATTGAGAGAAGGTGTAAATTTTGTTCGGGGCAAGGTGGCAGAAATTAGCGACGCAACTTTAGACAAATCAGAAGAAGGGAAATTGATCTTAAGGGCAGAAGACACAATGGTTGGAACGGTTAGAAGGATACCCGTCGATATGGTTGTGCTGTGTCTTGCTGTAGAAGCTCAAGAAGATGCCAAAAGCACCGCAAGGTTGTTTGGATGTGCAGTTGGTAAAGATTACTTTGTTAATGAAAAACACCCAAAACTGGCTCCCGTTTCAACTCCGAGCGATGGCGTCTTTATTGCCGGTATGGTTCAGGGACCAAAAGACATACCCGATACTGTGGCACAGGCAGGAGCAGCATCATCTGCAATTCTTTCCTTAATTCAGCAAAAAGAAGTTGAGACAGAAGTTGTGACAGCGGTCATTGAAGAGAGTATGTGTTCTGGATGCCATATATGTGTTGACCTCTGTCCTTACAACGCAATAACTTTTTATCAGGACAGGAAAAAGTCAGAGATTAATGAAGCCCTGTGTAAGGGTTGTGGAACCTGTGTGGCAGCGTGTCCGGCTGGTGCTGCTCAACAGAGAAATTTCAAGGATGTTCAGATATATGCGGAAATAAGAGGTTTGCTGGCTATATAACAAGGAGTTAAAAATGAGTAAAAGTGAGTTTGAACCAAGAATAGTTGCTTTACTCTGTAACTGGTGCACTTATACAGGGGCAGATCTTGCTGGTACTGCAAGAATGAAGTATCCCCCCAATGTCAGAACATTGCGAGTTATGTGTTCCGGAAGAGTCGATCCCGCCTTCGTGATATTTGCCTTACAAAACGGAGCAGACGGAGTCATGATAGGAGGATGCCATATAGGGGACTGCCATTATGCTAAAGGTAATTACAGCTCAAGAAGGAGGGCGGTCATTCTTAAAGATACACTGGAGAGTCTTGGTATTGACCCTCGAAGATTTCGTCTTGAATGGATTTCTGCTTCGGAAGGCGATAAGTTCGCAGAAGTCATAAAAAAATTCACAAAAGAACTAAAAGAACTTGGTCCCAATCCTTTAAATAAAGGAGCTCAAGATGCTTAATAAAATCAGAGATTATTGCAGAGACTTATTAGAGAGTAAAAAAGTTGAGGGAATACTTGCTGTTTATACCGAAAATGGAAACTACTTCCCCTACTTTTTCACAAAAAAAGAGGAATTAAATAATCTTTGCATAGATAAAAAATATTTGCTTTTGAATTCAGTAAAGCCACTTAGAGAAAACCTGGTATTTCTTTTGCAATCAAAAATGCCTGGTAAGAGAATAGGAATTCTGGCAAGAGGTTGCGATGAAAGAGCGCTTTTTGAACTTTCAAAAAGAGGTCAGGTAAACCTTGACAATATAGAAACTATAGGTTATTCCTGTAATGAAGAGCAGGCAAAAATATGTACCTGTCCCACACCCTATCCAACCGTAAATTTAAAATTCGGAGAAAAGGTCGAAGGTGTAAGTGAACATAAAAGATGGAAAGAGTTTTCGCAACTGGATATTGAAGGAAAAAGAAAATTCTGGGAAAAAGAATTTAGCAAATGTATTAAGTGTTTCGGGTGCAGAAATGCCTGTCCAATATGCTTTTGTAAAGAATGTTTAATGGAGGACAGGAAATTCGTAAAGGGAGGAGAACTGCCTGTCGAAATACCATCATTTCACTTTGTTCAACGTTATCATCACGCTGCCCAGTGTATTTCCTGTGGCGAATGCGAGATTGCCTGTCCAATGGACATACCACTCAGGCTGATTTCTTTTGTTTTGCTCAATAGAGTTAAGAAACTTTACGACTACACTCCGGGAATGAACCCAAAACAGGAATGCCCTATTTATACCATTAAAGAAGAACGGAACGAGGAGGCGCTCGATGAGTTACTATAATGTTTTGACTGTATGTCCCTATTGCGGTTCAGGGTGTACTTTTTATTTGCAGGTTCTTCAGGGTGAAATTATTGGTATATTGCCAAATAAAAATCACGAAATCAGTCAGGGAAATCTTTGCATAAAAGGCTGGTTTGCAAATGAATTTGTGACACATAAAGATAGATTGAAAAAGCCCCTTATTAAGAAGGATGGCAATTTTGTTGAAGCTTCGTGGGATGAAGCCCTTCAACTGGTAGCAAAGAAACTTAAGGTGTATAAACCGGAGGAGGTTGGAACACTATCTTCTGCAAAGGTTAGCAACGAAGAGAATTATCTTATGCAAAAGTTTACCCGTACAGTCCTGAAAACCAATAATGTTGACCACTGTGCAAGACTATGCCATGCATCTACGGTTGTTGGATTGGGCAAATCTTTTGGTAGTGGTGCAATGACCAACTCAATTCCTGAAATGGAAAACACTAAGTGTATGTTTGTTATCGGGTCAAACACAACCGAACAGCATCCAATGGTGGCAAAATTTATGATGAAAGCAAAAGAAAAGGGTGCAAAACTTATACTGGCTGATCCGAGGAAAGTTGTTTGGTCAAAATTTGCTGACATTCATTTGCAACAAAGACCCGGAACCGATGTGGCACTTTTAAATGGAATGATGAATGTTATCCTTGAAGAAGGATTGGAGGATAAGAAGTTTATCGAAGAACGAACAGAAGATTTTGAATCGCTAAAGGAAGTTGTGAAGAAGTACAATCCCGAATATGTGGAGAAGATAACAGGAATAGATAAACAGTTAATTGTAGAAGCTGCAAGAATGTATGCCAAATCAGAAGCCTCAGCAATCTTTTATTCTATGGGAATAACACAGCATACAACTGGAGTTGATAATGTAGTTTCCTGCGCAAATCTTGCAATGCTTACGGGTAATGTTGGCAAAGTTGGTACGGGTGTAAATGCTTTAAGAGGGCAGGTAAATGTTCAGGGAGCGTGTGACTGTGGAGCCCTTCCAAATGTGTTTTCTGGATATCAGGTTGTTACAGATGAGGCAAATAGAAAAAAATTCGAGCAAGCCTGGCATGTGGATTCCTTACCGGACAAGGTTGGGTTGACTGTTACAGAATTAATTGGAGAGGCGGCAAAAGGAAATATAAAAGCCCTTTACATAATGGGGGAAAATCCGATGGTCTCCGATCCTGATTTAAAGCATGTTAAAGAGGGCCTTTCAAATCTTGAATTTCTTGTTGTTCAAGATATTTTCCTGACAGAGACCGCACAATTAGCGGATGTTGTTTTACCGGCAGCCTCTTTTGCTGAAAAAGATGGAACTTATACCACAACAGACAGGAGAGTTCAACTTGCAAGAAAAGCAGTTGATCCACCCGGCGAGGCAAAAGCAGACTGGGAGATAATTTCAGAATTAGCAAAGAGAATGGGTTCAAACGAGTTTAACTACTCTTCACCTTCTGACATTATGGACGAAATTTCCAGATACACTCCGATTTATGGTGGAATTTCATACGAAAGGCTTAAGGAGAAAGGACTGCATTGGCCCTGTCATTCAAAAGATCATCCGGGAACTCCAATATTGCATAAAGAGAAATTTTCAAGAGGTAAAGGGAAATTCTGGGCAATTGAGTTCAAGGAGCCTGCAGAACTTCCTGACAGTGAGTATCCTTTTATACTAACTACAGGAAGGGTAATTTTCCATTACCATACAGGTACAATGACAAGAAAGGTGGAGATCTTAAATAGTGAAGTTCCAACTGGTTTCGTCGAGATAAACCCAAAAGATGCAAAAAAGATGGCACTTTTTGATAATTCAACAGTAGTTGTTTCAACAAGAAGAGGTAGTATTCAAATTCCTGTAAAAATCACTGAAAGAGTAAAAGAGGGAGTGGCATTTATACCATTCCATTTTGCTGAATGCGCCGCAAATGAACTAACGAACCCGGTTTTAGACCCGGTGGCAAAAATTCCAGAATTTAAGGTGTGTGCCTGCAAAATTGAGAGAGCAAGTTAAACAAAAACAAATTATTAAACGAAAGGAGGAGTAAGATTAATGGCGAACAAACCGATTGAAATTGTGCAAACAGCGATTAACGCAGGGTGTTACAAATGCAAACTTGATGTTCCGAACTACTTGTTAAGGTCATTTATGGCGGGTCTTTACATTGCAGTTGGTGCTGCTCTTGCAACAGTGTGCAGCACTGGCGCAGAGGGGGTTGCTTTAGGAATGAAAAGCCTCATTGCAGGTTCGGTATTCCCTGTAGGGCTCATTGCAATAGTCCTTACAGGAATGGAACTGTTTACCGGTGATGCTATGCTATGTCCTATGGCTGCAATGGAGAAAAAGGCAACCTGGGGAAGAGTACTTGCTGTCTGGTTTTGGGTCTATGTGGGGAACTTTATTGGTTCAATTTTCTGGGCATACTTGATGTCAGTGGGTCCATTCAGCAAGGGCGGTTTACCAGAACTTACAGCCTTTGGAACTAACGCTATTGCAATATCAGAAGCGAAAGTTCTTCCCTATATTTCTGCCGGTGGGGCAGGATGGTGGTCCGCTTTTATGAAAGGGATTGCCTGCAACTTGCTGGTCAATGTGGCAATTCTTCTTTCTTTTGCTTCAAAGAATATGATAGGTAAATTCTTTGGTATTTGGTTCCCAATAATGGCGTTCGTTTCGTCAGGTTTTGAACACAGTGTCGCCAATATGTATTTTATACCTGCTGGAATTATGTGTGGAGCAAAAGTTACCTGGGGTCAGTTCATTTACTGGAATTTAATCCCCGTAACAATCGGGAATATAATTGGAGGATTTGTTTTCATAGGAGTTGTCTACTATTTGACGTTCAAAAAAGAACTTCCTAAGGAATAACATTTGTTTGAATAAGAGGAGTTGTAGTAATGAAAAGAGTAATATTATTGAGTGCAGCTTTGTTTGTTCTTTTTGTCTTACCAGTTAAAGCCGACATAACGCTTTTGAAAAATGACAATTACAACTTTAACTTTTATGGGTTTTTTCAATTTGATGCGGTATATCAAAGCTATATGATGAATTCCTATAACGCACCGAGGTACCCCCTTCCTGATAGCATAACAAACGATGATTCAACAACCAACTTTTCAGCAATGAATAGCAGATTTGGTTTAAAATGGGACGGACCAACCGTATACGGTGAAACAAAAATTAAAGGCTGTTATGAGTGGGATCTTTTTGATGCAACATCAAGAAACCAGATGAAGTTCAGGACAAGACTTGCATATCTGGAACTCAGAGGGAAGAATTACTCAATTATAGCAGGTCAGCACTGGGATATTTTCACCGGAGGTCTTCCCTATACTTTGATAACCAATGGCTTTTACTGGGAAACGGGAAATATGGGTTTTAGAAGGGCACAGTTTAGATATACTCGCTTCTGGGAAAAAGGTGAATTTGCTGTTTCATTGAGCGATCCAACCACCGACAATGCGATCAAAAACGGAACACCTCTACTGAGTGCAAGGTATGCATATAAAATGGAAAACAATGGATATTTTGCTCTTTCAGCAACATACGGACAGGAAGATTTAAAGACGGGAACTTATCCCGATAGAATTGATGATTCCGTTGATATGTGGGGTGTTTCAATAGACGCAAAAATTCCAGTTACTGAAAGATTCAGTATTCTTGGTGAGATTACAACAGGTGAGGATTTAAAACCATTCTTGAGCAGGGCAGGATACTATTATGATGCAGTAGAGAAAAGGTTTGGCGGTATGTCAACAACTGCAGGATGGCTTGAGTTCCTATACTCCGGCGAGAAGGTTGATTTCTATCTCGGCTATTCAAGAGAAAACCTGACTGATGAAGACTATATTGCAGATGGAAGTTTGCAAAACGATGATGCTGCCTTTATTGGACTTATTCACAAACTTGGTAGAGGTGTAAGTTACGGTATTGAAATAACAAAATTCAACGGAGATTACAAAGAAATAATAGATACCCATTCAACCCAGGTTCTTTTCTCAATGAAATATGCATTTTAGTTTTTGAGCCAGGAAAGTAATACTTTCCTGGCTTTTCCCTTTTTTGAAAGAAAGAGAAAAAATGATTAAAGCTGTTCAGGTTGTTGGTTATAAGGGAAGCGGTAAAAGCACATTTATAAAAAAAATATCTGCTAAACTTAAAGAAATGGGGTTTAAGGTAACAATAGTAAAACACGCCTGCCACGAACTTTTATTGAATGAAAAAGACAGAAAAATGATCGAGCAATGCGAAAGATATATTGTTACTTCTAATAATCATAGCCTAATTTATATCCCGACTGAGCTGAAATTCCTTCAAACCGTTTCTCTTATGACAGGTGATGTTCTAATCGTAGAAGGTTTTAAAAATTCGAACTATATGCCTCAAATTGTTTGTTACGAAAAGGAAGAAGATTTAGAGACATTTAAAAATGGGACATCTATTGCTTTTGTGGATAAAAAAGAAATAGAAAACGAAAATAAAATTTTAGAACTTGTCGATATAGTTTTAAATAAAGGCTTTTTACTTGCCGGCCTGGATTGTGGAGATTGCGGGCACAATAATTGTGCTGGTTTATTAAAGGAGATTCTTGAAGGGAAAAAAGAGGTTAAAAATTGCATTCCTTTAAATAGCCAGATTGCAACTGTCAAAATAAATGGTAATCAACTTCCCTTAAGTCCATTTGTTGCAAAGTTGCTTGTTGAAACTTATGGAGGTTTTTTAAAAGGGTTAAAAGGGGTCTCTGAAGGTACGGTTGAAATCAAATTCGACCTCAAATAACAATGATTAAAGAAGTAAAATCTATTCAATTTGATAAAGAAGGTAAAAAGAACCTGTTTAGCAAAGTTATTGTTGATTGCGAATTGATAATAAAAATTGATAATAAAGTCGTAGGGAGGCTGGTTTGCCTTCCTGAAAAATTTGATTTGTTAGGTTGGGGATTTCTTGTAACGGGAGGGTGGATTGAATCAAAGGAGGATGTAGAAGAGTTTTCAATCAAAAAGAATTTTCTTAGAGTAAAATTAAAAGAAAAAGTTAAAAGTAGAATGGCATCGATTCTCACAGGGTGTGGTAAAGAGGTTTTTTCTGTAAAAAATGGCAAAGGGAATGAGGAAGAGAAAAAAATTTTGACCGAACAAAAATTTAAATTTTCAATAATTGCAAATATTATGAGGGAATTTCAGGTTTCGGACAGCCTTCATCAGCAAACAGGGGGGACACATTCAGCAGGAGTTGGATGCGGAGAAAAACTACTTTTTTCAATTCCTGATATAGGTAGAAATAATGCTGTTCAAAAAGTAATTGGGAAAATATTTTTGGAAAAGATACCAACTTATGATAAATTGCTATTTACAACGGGAAGAATATCGAGGGAGATGGTTGTGGCAGTTTCTCAAGTTTCTATTCCAGTAATAGTTTCAAAATCGGCACCACTTCTATCTGCAATAGAACTGGCAAATGAGAAGAACATAACGATACTTGGTTTTGTGAAGGGGCAGAGAATGACCTGCTTTAGCGGTTTTGATAGAATTAGCGAAAACTGATAACTTCATAAACTTAAAATGGAAATAATTTTAACATCCGATTTCTTAAGTATTGTGGCATTAACTTTTACGGTTTCGCTTTCAGCAACTTTTCTTGCAGTTATATCTGCGGTGCCCTTAAGTTTTATCTTAATAGAATCTAAAAGCAAATTTGCAAAGATAGTAGTAGTTTTTGCTAATGGGCTGATGAGCGTACCAGCGGTTGTCATAGGGCTAATATGCTATATGGTTTTTTCCGGGAGTGGTTTTCTTGGTTTTTTGAATTTGCTATATACGCCCTATTTAATGGTAATTGCCCAGTTTTTACTGGCTTTTCCAATTACGCTTTCGATGACAGTTTCATCGATGAAGCCTGTTGTTTTTTCGGTTGGTGAAACAATAGTGTCGCTTGGAGCAAGCGAAATTCAAAAGAAAATTTCACTTTTATACGAAGGAAGAAGACAGCTTGCTACTGTAGCAATAGTAGGATTTTCAAGGGTGGTGGGTGAGACGGGAATGACTCTTATGGTTGGAGGAAATATAAAGGGGCAGACGAGAGTTATGACAACTACGATTGCACTTGAGACCATGAAAGGTAATTTTGAGATTGCCGTTTATCTTGGAATAATTCTTTTAATTACAGCCTTATTGATAAATCTTCTGATATATTTACTATCGGAAAGAAAAGATGAATCTTAGATGTGAAAATATTTGCCAGAAAATTGGAGAGAAAGAAATTCTAAAGGATATTTCTCTGAAAACCGGGGAGAATAAAATTCTTGTTTTAATGGGTCCCAATGGGTCGGGGAAAACAACACTTTTAAAGATTCTTGGATTGCTTAATTATCCTTCATCTGGAGAGATATTTCATAACGATATTAAAGTTAATTGCAGGGACATTGAGGCGAGAAGAAGGTGTGCCTTTGTCTTTCAAAATCCTGTACTTCTTGACAGGACAGTATTGCAAAATATAATTTATGGGGCTAAAAAGAGAAACATTGAACTTAAAAGCAAAAAAATTGAATCTGTTACGGGAATGCTGGGAATTGACCACCTTTTAAAAAGAAATGCAAAAACTCTTTCCGGTGGAGAGAAAAAAAGGGTGATGATTGCAATGGCTATTATGTGCGAGCCTCATATATTGATACTGGATGAGCCTTTTGAAAATCTTGACCTTTTTAGTAGCAGAATTATTGAAGATTTTATATTAAATTTAAGGGATTTTAAATCAACCACTATTTTGATGTCAACTCATAGTCTTTCGCAGGCGAGGATTTTTGGAGATGCAATCTTAATTCTTAACAGGGGACAAATTGTTGATGAGACGACGAAGGAAGATATTTCTTTGAAAAATTTTGATTTTCTCAAAAATCCAGGTAGAAATATATTTAAAGTGGAGATAAAAAAGAGAGAAAACTACTCCTTTGCGATTCTTCCGAATGGGATTGAAATTCCTGTATTAACCAGAGTGGAAGGTATTGCAAATATATTCATACCTCCTTCCAACATTGTAGTTTTAGCAGAAAAGGATGAATCAAAAAGTGGTAGGTGTGTCAAATCAAGAATCGTTGAAATAATAAAAGATGATGAACTTATGCTTGTAACAATGGACGCAGGTTTTACCCTCGATACACTTATTCCAAGAAAATCATTTGATGAAATGGGTCTTTATCCCGGGAAAGAGGTGTATCTGAAATTTGAGGAAGATTCAATTGAAGTTTTTAAGGAGGACAATTTTGAAAAAGAACATTAGTTTTAAAGAGGCAAGCGAACTCATAATGGGTGAAGCGAATAGAATTAAATTGCAGAGTGAAGTAATTGATTTGTATCAATCATTAAATAGAGTCGTTTATAATGACATTAAAGCGAAAATCTCAAATCCACAGTGGGATAACTCTGCAATGGATGGTTTTGCTGTAAGGGTGGATGATTTAAAGCAAATTCCTGCAACACTGCGAATCATAGAAACAATTTTTGCAGGAGATAAACCAGAGGCAAAATTGAAAAAAGGGGAAGCAGCAGGGATTATGACAGGTGCGCAAATTCCAGAGGGTGCCGATGCGGTTGTTCCTGTTGAATACACAAATGTGGAGGGTAATTTTGTCAAAATTATGAAAAAGGTTGAAAAAGAGGAAAATATAAGAAAAAGTGGAGAAGACTATAAAAAAGGCGAACTTCTTGTTAAAAAAGGGAGCAAACTAAATCCTGCACAAATTGGGCTAATTGCCTCTACAGGCATAGGAAAACTTAAAGTTTTTCGCAACCCTGAAGTTGCCATTATTGTTACAGGCACCGAATTAACAGATTACAAAAAAAATCTAAAGGAGGGGAAGATCTACGATTCAAACAGTTACTCTCTTTATGCGCAGGTTCTTTTAGAAAATTGTAAACCATTTTTAATTAAGTTAGTTAAAGATGATAAAAGAGCCATCAAAAATTCAATAGTTCGAGCATTAAAAAAAGATGTTCTTATAGTATCCGGTGGAATTTCAATGGGAAAGGCTGACTATGTAAAAGAAGTCTTGAGTGATTTAAAGGGCAGATTCATTTTTTCAAAAGTAAGACAAAGACCTGGAAATCCTTTTACTTTTTTAAAACTAAACGGGAAACCCGTTTTCCTTTTACCGGGAAACCCCGTTTCAACTGAGGTATGCTTTGAAATATATGTAAGACCATTTTTACAGAAAATTTGTGGTCTCAAAAATGTAAACCAGAATGTGATCAATTGTAGAATCAAAGAGACCATAAAAGTAAAGAAAGGAAAAACATACTTTTTAAGGGTTTTGCTTAAAAAGGAGGAAGAAGAAGTGCAGGCATTTTTAACAGGCCCGCAGGGTTCTGGTATAATAACATCTATGAGTAAGGCAGATGGAATTTTGATTGTTAAAGAGGATTGTGAAGAAATAAAAAAGGATTGTATAATGCCCGTTTTTCCCCTTTCCTGGAGTAAGTTTTGTTAAAAGACAGATTCAACAGGACAATCAAATACCTTAGAATCTCTGTAACAGACAGGTGCAATCTTTCCTGTTGCTACTGTTTGGTCCATAAGGAATTTGTAAAAATTCCAAGAGAGGAGATCCTCTCCTTTGAAGAGATAACAGAAATTGTTAGAAATGCGGCGGAATTGGGAATCACAAAAGTAAGACTTACTGGAGGGGAACCTTTATGTAGAAAGAATATTGAAAAACTCATTTATAATATAAGACAAATAGATGCAATAAAAGAACTTGTTTTAACTACCAATGGAGTTCTATTAAAAAAATACGCAAAAAAACTTAAAGATGCAGGGCTTGATAGAGTAAATATCAGCCTCGATACTATAGACCCTGTTCTTTACAAACAAATAACAGGTTCAGCAAATCTTAATGATGTTCTGGAGGGCATTGAAGCTGCTAAAAGTGTGGGGCTTAAACCGATAAAAATCAATTGCGTGGTTTTACTCTTTATAAGTGATGGGGATAGGGAAAAATTAAAAGATTTTTGTGTAAAGAATGGGCTCGAATTACAGTTGATAAAGCATATGGATCTGACGAAAGGAAATTACTCAAGGGAATATTCAGGCAATTACGACAGACCTCCAAAATGTTCAGGATGTAATAAAATAAGATTAACAGCTGATGGCAAAATTTATCCCTGTCTATTTTCAAGCAGTTTTATTAGCATCAAAAATGAAAGGTCTATTAAAGAGGCTATACTAAAGGCTGTTTCACTAAAAGAAGAAGAGGGTAGTGTTTTTCCGCATATGGCGATGGCAAGCATTGGAGGATAATGAAAAAATTAACTCATTTTAGCAGTAAGGGTGAAGTAAATATGGTGGATGTCTCTGGAAAGCGCACCACAAAAAGGGGGGCTGTTGCCAGAGGAAAAATTTTAATGACAAAGGATTTGCTAAAAATTATTAGCAAGCAGAAAATAGCCAAAGGAGATCTTTTTTCGACGGCAAAAATTGCGGGAATAATGGCGGCAAAGTCAACGGCTGGATTGATTCCACTCTGTCACCTTATCAACCTTGAAAATGTGAAGATAGAGATTGTCCCAGAAGGGGACACTTCTCTTTCGGTTACAGCGGAGGTAATAAGTTCTGGAAAAACTGGTGTTGAAATGGAGGCTTTAACTGCTGTTGCCATATCCTGCTTGACTGTATACGATATGTGCAAATCATACTCAAAAGAAATGATAATTACAGATATTCACCTTGTAGAGAAATGGGGAGGAAGAAGTGGACATTTCAGAAACAAAAAAGGGTAAAGTTATTTCGGTTTGCATAAGTAAA
The DNA here is from genome assembly GCA_020722885.1 of Thermoanaerobaculum aquaticum. Classification (GTDB taxonomy): domain Bacteria; phylum Acidobacteriota; class UBA4820; order UBA4820; family UBA4820; genus UBA4820. The sequence goes on along the minus strand of DYJZ01000014.1, from coordinate 7,866 downwards.
GAAAAGCATATTAGAAAGATGCCGTTAAATGCCTGTTTATTTAAAGAAGATTACGGGCTTGAAGAAGATTCTCACGCTGGTCCGGGCAATAAACAGGTAAGTTTACTTGCGAGAGAATCCGTTTTAAAGATGGAAACTAAAAAAGTTAAGCTTCCTCCAGGCATTTTTGGGGAAAATTTGCGAACAGAGGGAATTGACTTTTCTAAGATTGAAATTGGGAAAAAAATAAAAATAGGAAAAAATGTTATTCTGGAGGTTACGGAGAAGGGAAAAACCTGCTTAAAACCTTGCAGTATTTTTAAATCTGTTGGTTTTTGTGTAATGCCGACAGAAGGCATTTTTGGAAAAGTCCTGAGAGGCGGTGTGGTAAAAGAAGGTGATCCCTTAGAGGTTATTGAATGATTTTAGGTGTTATCACGGTAAGCGACAGGGGGTACAGAGGTGAAAGAAAGGACACTTCTTCAGAAATAATTGTTGATTGGTTCAGGACGGTTTTTACTTCAGCAGAGATAATTAGGGAGATTGTTCCGGATGAAATTGAGTTGATAGAAGAATCTTTGCTTAAAATGTGTGACATAAAAAAATGCAGTCTGGTTTTGACAACGGGTGGGACAGGTTTTGGATTTAGAGATGTGACTCCTGAAGCGACAAAAAAAATAATAGAGAAAGAGGCACCAGGAATATCAGAATTTTTAAGGTTAGAGGGATTAAAAAAAACGCCCTTTTCGATTCTTTCAAGAGGAGTATCGGGAATAAGAGGAAAAACATTAGTAATCAATCTCCCGGGAAGCGAGAAAGCGGTCAAAGAGGGGTTAGATTCTCTTAAACCAATCATAGACCATGCTCTTCAACTGATTGAAAAAGGTTCTCTTGAATGTGGAAGAAAATAAAATTCTTTTTAATAATTTCTGCAATATTTTTTACAACTTGTTGTTCACCTGATAAAAATACATTAAAACTGGCGACAACAACAAGTGTAGAAAATTGCGGACTTTTAGAAACGATTCTGCCTTGTTTTGAAGAAAAATACAAAATAAAAGTAGTGTATATAGCAAATGGCACAGGTCAGGCAATAAGGATTGCAAAAGATGGCAATATAGATTTACTTTTTGTTCACGATAAAGAGGCGGAAGAGAAATTCATTCTTGAAGGGTATGGCGAGAAAAGATTTCCAATAATGAAAAACTATTTTATGATTGTAGGTCCTGAAGGATATGATAAAATTAAGGGGAAAGAAGCTTTAGAAATTGCAAATTTTATTTTAGAAAATCACCTTCTTTTTGTTTCGAGAGGAGATGAATCAGGAACACATATAAGAGAACTTGATTTATGGAAAAGGATTGGTAAAAAGCCAGAAAAGGAGAACTATTTTGAGACGGGAAGTTCTATGATTGCTTCTTTACGGGTGGCTTCTGAAAAGAAAGGTTTCTGTCTGACCGATAGTGCAACATTTTTGTCTCACAGGAAAGAGTTAAATTTAGTGTGTTATTCAGCTAAAGAAGAATTTTTAGAAAATGTTTACTCCATAGTTACCTTAAACAAAAAGAGGTTCAAAAAAGTTGATAGTGATGCGGTTAATAAATTTCTTCATTTTTTAATGGAGGGAGAGGGGAAAGATTTAATTTTAAAATATGGCTTATCAAAATATAGTGAACCTCTATTTTTCCCTATTTAAATGAAAATGATAAAAGAGGCATTTCTTCTTTGCGGAGGCAAAGGCAAAAGATTTGGACAGGACAAACGATTTATAAAGATAAATGGAAAGCCAATGTATGAGCACCAGTTAGACAAATTGAACTCTGTTTTTGAGAATGTGGGGCTTTTGTGTAAAATGGGAGAGGAAAAACTGTTTTCAAAAGCGAAAGCGAAAATATATGAAGAAAGTGAAGAAGATTCATCTCTTCTCTGTGGATTGATTTCTGGACTATCGCACACGCAATTTCAATCTGCTGTTTTTTTAAGTGTTGATATTCCGTTAATTCCAATAAAAGCACTCACTATGTTCAGAGACTATCCAGATGTAGAAAAAGTGGTTATACCTGTTTCAGAGGGTAAACCACATCCTGGATTTGGAATTTATCCAAAAAGAATTCTCGAAGAATTAAAGAGATTTAAAGAAAAAAAAGTCTACAAAATGAGTGAAATTTTAAATTGTATGGACACCACATTTTTGACCGGATTGCCTTTTCTTGATGAATATCCTTATGCCCTGTATAATATTAATTTTAAGAAGGATGTGGAATTTTTAAATAACAACTGTCCTGAATTTAAAATTTCGTTACTTTAGAAATGAATCCATTTAGTATAAAGGAAAGGGGTCGAAAATCAGTTTTGAGAATTTTGTTGAAGAAAAACTAAAATTCCTTACTGCCTCTATGAAATGGAGGTTAATCTTAAGTTTCTCTGCAGCCATTTTAATACCTTCATTATTGATTTCTTTTGCGGGAGTAAAAATTATAAAGGATCATGTTTATAGAGAGGCGCAGAGCAAAATAAATTCAGACCTTGAATACGCAAAAGAGATCTATTCCTCAACTGAAAACAAAATTAAAGATGCTTTAAGGATTCACGCAACAAGGAAAGTTTTATATCTTTCATTATCCGGGATTGAACAGCAGGAATTAAAAGAAGAAATGGCAAAGATAATGGAAGAGGAAAAACTCGATTTTCTTACTCTTGTTGACAGAGACGGGAATGTTTTTTATTCAACTTTAAACAATGGCAAAACAGACTTGAATTACAAACAGAATCCACTGGTAAATTTTGTTTTGAAAAAGATTGAGCCTATATCTGGAACTGTAATTATTCCTGAGAAAGAACTCTCAAAAGAGTCGCCAGAACTTGTGAAAAGGGTTTATATGGATATAACGCCCACACCAAAATCTGAAATAACAGGCGAAAAATATCTTGAAGATGGTATGGCAATTGCCGGTGCTGCGCCTGTTTTCACGCTTCAGAAGAAATTTGTTGGAGTTTTATATGGTGGCGTTTTGCTCAACAGAAACTTTGGATTTGTTGACAAAATAAGGGATACGATTTTTGAAATAGGAGCATTTTATAAAGGAAAACCCATTGGTACGGTAACTATTTTTCAAAAAGATGTAAGGATATCTACCAATGTTTTAAAAGAGAATGGCGAGAGAGCAATTTCTACAAAACTCTCTTCAGATGTTGCCGAAACTGTCCTTAAAAAGGATGAAATCTATAGAGGAAAAGCTTTTGTTGTTGATGATTGGTACCTCTCTGCCTATACTCCCATTAAGGGAATAAACCGTGATATAATTGGGGTTTTGTATGTGGGAGTGCTTGAAAAGCCATACATAGACAGTCTTTTTAAAAGTTTGCTTCTTTTTTTTGCAATTGCGCTTCTGGGCGTTTTTATAGTGGGAGTCATTTCTTTTAGAGTGGCTCAGAAAATATCCGGACCGCTACTTGCACTCGGTGAAGCTGCAAGAAAATTGGGGGAAGGTAATTATGATGTTAAAGTTAATGTGGGTAATAGAAAGGATGAGATAGGGACCCTTGCAAAAGTTTTCAATGATATGGTAGTGGAATTGAGGGAATCTCATATTGCACTGAAAACCTGGACAGAAGTCCTTGAAGAAAAAGTTGAAGAAAGAACAAAAATTCTTAAAACTATGCAGGATCAATTGATTCAAACTGAAAAACTTGCAGGAATAGGAAGGCTTGCTGCAGGTGTTGCCCACGAAATAAACAATCCGCTTACAGGTATTCTGACAAATGCAAGTCTAATGTACGATGATGTTCCAGAGGGTGATCCTAAAAAAGAAGATTTAAAAGTAATAGTTGAAGAGACACTGAGATGTAGAAAGATAGTCAAAGGGCTGCTGGATTTTGCAAGGCAGTCACCTCCTCAGAAACAGCTTCTTTCACTAAATGAAGTTGTAGAGGATGTTATTACTCTTGTGAGGAATCAGGCTAATTTCAGAAACATAAAAATTAGACTTGACCTTGATTTTCAAATCCCGAGAATGATGGCTGATAAGGATCAGATAAGACAGGTTGTTTTGAATATTGTTTTAAATGCAGCAGATGCGATGCCAGATGGGGGAGATTTTTCTATAACAAGCAGGTTGATAGAGAATTCATATGTTGAACTTTCCTTTTCAGATACAGGGACGGGAATTTCTGAAGAGGTAAGAGAAAAAATATTTGAACCATTTGTTACAACCAAAAAAAGTGGAACCGGTCTCGGGCTCTCAATTGCTTATGGAATAATAGAAAGGCACAAAGGAAGAATTACTGTTGAAAGCCAGATTAACAAGGGGACAACTTTCAGGATTATTCTTCCTGTTTCGAAAGATGAAAGATAAACCAACTATTCTTGTAATTGACGATGAATTTAACATTTGCGCCTCCTGCGAGAAAATATTGACTCGTAATGGCTGCAGGGTATTCACTGCTCTGTCTGGAAAAGAAGCCATTAAAACCCTTGAATCAGAAGATGTTGATATTTTGGTTACCGACCTGAAGATGGCAGAAATGCAAGGAATGGAGGTTCTTGACTATACAAGAAAACATTTTCCTGATGTTGTTGCTGTTGTTATAACGGGTTACGCTTCTATTGCGTCTGTGGTTGAGACTATGAAGCTTGGCGCGTTTGATTACCTTCCCAAACCTTTTACTCCGGACGAGTTTATGAATATGATTGACAAAGCATGGACAAAAAGGAAAGAACTGATTGAAAGAAAAGAAATTTTTAAGGGGGAAACCTCTTTTAACTATGAAGGGATTATTGGCAAAAGCGAAAAAATGAAGGAGGTTTTTCGCCTGATTGAAAAAGTGGCAAAAACTTCATCAACGGTTCTTATAATTGGAGAAAGTGGTACTGGAAAAGAACTGGTTGCAAGAGCAATACACCACAGAAGTGAAAGGAAAGATAAGCCCTTTTTTGCAATTGATTGTGGAACTCTGTCTCCTGAACTTCTCAAAAGCGAACTGTTTGGACATGTAAAAGGCTCTTTTACCGGGGCTGTCTCAAACAAAAAGGGAATTTTCGAAGTGTCAGATGGAGGGACCGTTTTTCTTGATGAAATTTGTAATGTTGATTATGAGGTTCAGGGAATGCTCCTGAGGTTTATTCAAGAAAGGGAATTTATTCCTGTCGGCTCTACTGAAGTCAAAAAAGTCGATGTGAGACTTATTTTTGCAACAAATAGAGACCTTTACGAAATGACAAAAGGTGGGAAATTCAGAGAAGACCTTTATTACAGGTTAGTTGTTTATCCGATCATCATTCCACCATTGAGAGAGAGAACGGATGACATTCCTTTAATATCAGGACATATAATAAAAAAGTTGAGTGGAAAGAGTGACAGAAAGATATGCACTATTACTGAAGCGGCAATTGAAGTTTTAAAAACTTATGAGTGGAGAGGAAATGTAAGAGAGCTTGAAAATATACTTGAATGGGCTATGATAAATTGTGAAGGTGACAGGATAGATGTGAAAGATTTACCGCCTCGCCTGTTTGGCATATCAGGGGTAAAGGCAAAGCCTGTTCCGAGAACCAATGAAGAGTTTCTTTTAATGAAAAGAAAATTGAAAGATGAAGTAGTTTCTGAATTAGAAAAATTGTTTATAAAAACTGCTCTTGAAAGGAATGATTTCAATATAACAAGAGCAGCGAAGGAAGTGGGAATGCAAAGACAGAATTTTTCAGCCCTGGTAAGAAAATACAAATTACGCAGTAAGGCAAAGAAAGAATAGAAAAAAAGTGAATATTTTTTGTTTTTATAGAATAATATTTATATTCGGTATATTTTGCCAATCTATCTAATTGTATATAAATCAACAAGTTAGCTAAAATTGAGACAGTTTTTAGTAAACAAATATTTCCCTTTAATGCACATTAACAAAAGAAATTAACCAGTTAGGTGAATATAAAAAATATTCTGTCTTAAAACGGGGTATATTTGCGTAACTATAACATAACAAATAAGTTATTTGTTTCGGGGAAGCTTTTTTCAGGGTTGGCATGGGCTTTGCGTATTAGTTGAACTGATGCCGAAAGGCACAAAGATTTTAAAAGAAAGGAAAGAAAGAGGTGAAAAAAATGAATAAAGAAAAAAGAGTTTTAATAGTTGATGACGAACCAAATGTTCTTGACAGTGTTAGCAAAGTACTTGAGAGAAAAGGTTTTGAAACAGTAACATCCAGAAATGGCGAGGATGCACTGAAGCAGATTCAAAAAGAAAACTTTGATTTGGTAGTTGCGGACCTGATGATGCCCAAGGTTTCTGGAATAGAACTTCTCAAAACAGTAAAAAATGAAAACAAAAAAGTAGCGTTTCTTGTGATTACAGGATATCCTTCAATCAACACTGCGGTGGAAGCCACGAAGTACGGGGCGGGAGGCTTTCTACCTAAACCATTTACACCATCTGAACTTGAGAAAGCAGTAGAAGATGCCCTTGGAGGGACAAAAGAATATCAAGCAGTTGACACTCTTCCAGCATCAGAACAGATTGATGTTGATTTGCCTTTCGATGCAAGAGAAGTGGCAAGAGTTACTTCCAATGAGTACGTTAAAGCGTTAACAAGGACAGACATTGCGGTCACTTCTACTCAGCGGAAAGAAGTTGCATCGGACTTCTGCCCGAAGGGACAGAGAAGTTGCAAAAAATTCGTTAAAAGTGGTGAATGTAAGGATGTATGTCCGTTTGTGGCAAAGGCACAAAAGAATCTCAATGCAGTTGCAACAAAGAAGTTAACCAATGACCCGATTGATGTTGATGTTCCATTTTCTCTTTCTGAAGTGGCTGAATATGCAGGAGAAGCGTACGCTCTTTCCCTCGGCAGTTCTGATATGCCTGTTGTAGGACACTACCAGAAAGCGGTCAAAGAGGCTATGTCACCAAAAGTTCTGATCGTTGATGATGAGACAGTTGTTGTAAACAGCGTCAGGAAAACACTCGAAAAGAGAGGCTTCATTGTTGAAGGCGTATTTAATTCCAAAGAAGCATTGGAGAAAGCAAAATCTTCAAAATACAACCTTATTCTTGTTGATATGAAACTTGGAAATGAAAACGGGCTTGATCTTATACCCAAACTTAAAAAACTTGCACCAGAGACATCTGTTGTTGTTCTCACCGGTTTTGCTTCAATAGATACAGCAGTCGAATCAGTAAGAAGGGGTGCAGATGACTACATGGCAAAGCCGTTTACCCCTGAAGAGCTTTACACCATGACGAACAAAAACCTCAAAGTTGCATAAAAGTATTGTCAATTCACTTAACACCCCGGAGCAAATGCTCCGGGGATTTTTTTATGATGAAGTTGTTTGGTGCTTGGGAGAAAAAAATGGTAAACCTGAAAGGGAAAAAAATTGTTGTTGTGGGAGTTTCAAAAAGCCCAGAAAAGTTTGGACATAAAATTTTCAGGGATCTCCTTCAGAGTGGATTTGATGTAAAAGGTGTTGGAAAAGAAAAAGGAATCATTCTGCAACAAAGGATTTATTCATCGATTGGAAAAATAGGAGAAAAAGCAGATATTATAATTACCGTAATTCCTCCTTTGGTTACAGAAAAAATTGTTGAAGAAGCGATAAAACTCGGGATAGATGAAATCTGGATGCAGCCAGGTTCAGAATCAAAAACAGCAATTGAAAGGGCAATGGGTGCAGGGATAAAAACAACTTCGAACCGTTGCATAATGGTAGATGCTGGTATATGGTAAATGCAAAAGTTCAGAAACACATAAAACTTTTCTGAGTGTGAAAAAAGAGCAAAAAAACTTATTAGTGATATCTGTGAAAGAATAATTTGTAGAAGCTGTGGGAATTGCTTCCGCAGCCTTGTTTCTTTATTTTTTATTGTCTTAATCTTATGTTTCCAGAGACAAACG
>DYJZ01000013.1 GCA_020722885.1 Thermoanaerobaculum aquaticum | reverse complement strand
AATACATTACTCTATCTTTGATGTCAAATAGGTATAAGATGGTATTGCAGATTCTTTTGATCCTGTTGTTTCTTCGTCAGTACAAACAATTTCCTCTGACAACAACTATGTAGTTATCGGAGGTGATTTTAAAAGTGTTAACGGCTACTTAAGAAACAGGCTTGCACAAATAGATTTGACTACAGGTGAGGCGACTTCTTTTAATCCTAATATTACTATATCAAGCGGAACCACCGGGGTTTATGCAATGGAGATATACAACGACACATTATATTTTGGGGGAGCATTCACTGCCGTTGGAGGAACTACAAGAAACAGAATCGCATCTGTTGATATAGCCACACAATCCTTAACATCATGGAACCCCAATGCTGGTGGCATAGTTGGAAAACTTCTGGTTTCAGGCAACACTCTTTTTGTTGGAGGAGAATTTACATCAATTGGTGGGCAGACAAGAAACAGGCTTGCCGCTATTGACAAGACAACTGCTGCGGCAACAAGTTTTAATCCCAATATCAACAACACTGTTTATACAATATATTTAGACGAAGCAGAAAATATAATTTATGTTGGAGGAAAATTCTCTACCGTAAATGCTTCAGTGACAAGAAACCGAGTCGCAGCATTTGACACAATTACAGGAAATGTGAATGGTGAGTGGATGCCTGAAGCAAATAGTGATGTTTATGTATTCCTGAAAAATTCCAATCTACTTGCTGTAGGGGGCAGTTTTCAAACAATAAAAGGAATTAGTAGAAATAACATAGCTTACCTTCCTTTACTTGGAAGTAAATGCTCACCCAACGGGACACTGCTTTCAACAGAAACATTTTCAAGTTACCAGTGGTACAAAGACGGAATTGTAATTTCTGGAGCAACAGGTTCATCCTATTTGGCTACTGCACCAGGACTTTATACAGTTGAAGTTACCAGAACAGGTGGTTGCATCGGAGAATCTGAACAGTTTGAAGTTTATTCATCCAGTTGCTCTGGCAGCGTTGGCGAGGTTTCTTCTCAAAACTCCTCATTCCCTTTAAGAATTGTACAGGACAGTAATTCATCAACAGGTTATTATCTATATTTTGAAAAGGTTGCTGGCGCTACAGGTTACAATATTTATGAAGGCAACATAGGTAGTTACTACTCGCATGGGAACGGTGCAGGGAACATTTGCAATGCTTCTGTTATGGATATGGGCAACGGAGAAATGAGGATCGAGTTTAATATAGATCTTGAAAATCATTACTATCCTGTTACCCAGTTTGTTTCCGGAATAGAGGGACCGATCGGCTATAATTCAAACAATGAAGAAATAGATCCTCAACAGAATTCCTGCTCACCATAATCCAGGACAAAAGGGGAAGGATTAACCCTTCCCCTTTTCTTTCATTTCTTTTTGTAAATAAAATGTTTACGAAAAAATGGAAAAAATTTCTATTTTAATTGAGGTACAATTTTCCATCCTTCCTTAAGAGTTCTTACTCTTAATTCACAATAAGGTAGTGAGAAAGATACTGACCTTCCTGCCTTTCCACCTGTTTCCTTCCATGCAATTCTTATTTTCATTTCGATAAGTTGCTTTTCCATTTCTTCAACATTTCTTTTGCCTATTGCAATTGCACTCTCTTCAGCACCTGAAAAAATTGTTGCTCCACCAACAATGCCAGCTTTTAAAAATAGCATATCTTTTGAAGTTTCTTTACAAACCATTTTTAAAAGGGCTTTTAATGCTTCATTTCCATATTTTGCAGGAAGTTCATTTGTAAAATCCTGAGGCAATCTTGGGCCGGGAAGAAGTATATGAGCCATTCCAGCAGTTCTTGACTTTTCATCAAACAGAATTAGTCCCACACAAGAACCAAGACCATAAATAGTTAAAGTGCCCGCTTCCTTTACAACTCCTATTTCCCCAATTCCTATTGAATTAAAAGAACCACTATTCTTCAAGGAACTCTCTCACTTCTGGTTTGATATATTTTCCTTCAAGGTCGAACCTTTTCATTTCGTTTTTGATAATATAACATTTCTCTTCTTCTTCAATGTCCCGTTTAACTATAAGAACCTTTTTCCCCTTTACCATGCACAGCCCACCCATACTTTTTATTCTCTTGGTTTCCCTGAATTCTATTTCAAAAATAGGAAGAACAAGTTTTAATTCTTCAAAAAGGTTTTCCCAATCTTTTTTTTTCTTTGGTTTCATAAAAGAAGAAAATCCTTTGAACTATCCAATTTTTTATAATTTTCCTTTTTTAGCACCAGTAAACGCCGTCGCCTCAACAAATTTGAGTCTTATCATTCCAAACCCTACTATCATTCCTGATTTTACAGGGACCTGAATACCAGACTGTATTTTCTTGTTGTTCACAAATGTCCCATTAAGCGTCCCTGGCTCTTCTGTCAAATAAAACATCCCGTTGTTGTAGATTAACCTGGCGTGCCTTCTTGAAACCGACCTTACTGTATCCAGCTCTGTCAAATCAACATCGGGTGTGTGTCCTGTTACCGGGTCATTCCTGCCAATTAAAGTGATTTCCTTACAGATTGGAAAAACTTTAAGAGTTTCTTCATCCATAAATTGTGCCAGAACTAAAGGTTTCTCTTCTTCCTTGTCTTTTATGTTCTCTTTAGGCTCTTCTTTTCCAATTTCTAATGGGATTGTCTTTTTGTTTCCATTCACACCGCTTGCCATCTCAAGTTTTGCCATTGTCTCTCGCAATCTTGAAGAAAACTTCCTCAGCATCCTGACAGCAATTTCAATATTCTGACGAATCATCTGGTCAAATATCGTAGAATTTATAATAATTAGTTCTCCATCTTCTATCATTACTGCGTTGGCGGTTCTCGGAAGTGATTCAAGGAGGCTCATTTCCCCGAAAAAGTCTCCCTTTTCCATTATGAGATTAAAAACTTTTTCTCCATTTACTTCTTTATAAATTTCTACTTTTCCGCTCTGAATAACAAACATTTCAGAGCCACTTTCTCCTTCTCTAAAAATCACATCACCTTTCTGGTAAGGAACGGCATATTCTTTGAGTGGGTTCGCCATTTCAATCCTCCGCCTTATTCATTTTAACCCAAAAAGACCAATAAGACAACAAATTTAAACTTTTAGGGACACAAAATTGAATTTGCCGACATCAACAACTCCTTTATCGGTAAGCCTTATTTCCGGAATAACCGGGAGAGCGATAAAAGAGAGCGTCATAAAGGGCGAGGGCAGGAGACACCCCATTTCCTTTGCTTTTTGATGGATCTTTTTGAGTTTCTGAAAAACTGCTTCGATAGGGCTATAAGTCATAAGTCCCGCAACTTCGAGAGGAAGAACAAAAACCTCATTTCCATCGTAAACGGCTATTCCACCACCATTTTCTTTAAGCGCTTTGACTGCAAAAACTATGTCTTGAGGTGTTTTTCCAACCACTACTACATTGTGGCTGTCGTGACTAACAGTCGAAGCAAGTGATCCTCTCTTCAAATTGAAACCAGAAACAAACCCAACTCCAATATTTCCTCTTTTACCGTGTCTTTCTATTACTGCCGCATAATTTATTTTACCGCTTTCTGAATCCTTAACATTAGCAATTTCCTGTTTTGTAATTATTTGATCTCCAAAGACCTTAATAACTCTAACCCTTCCGGAATCCGGAAAAACCAATTTTTCTTCAAAACTTTCTTCTATTTTCACTGAAGAAAGTACCTTCATGTCTTTTTTTATCTTTATCTTCTTTATTAAACTACCCTCTTTTGCGCAGATTTTTCCCCTGTAAAGAACCATCTTCGCCTCAAAATTTTTGAGATCTTTAAGAATTACAATATCTGCATAGTAAGAGGGAGCAATCGCCCCCTTTTTCTTCAAGCCCATATGAATTGCAGGATTTATTGTCACAAGTTTTATCGCTTCAATAGGGTTGACCCCCCAGGAAACCACTTTTCTCAGCGAATCGTCCAAATGTCCTTCGTAGAAAAGAGTTTCAGGATGCCTGTCATCAGACACTATTGCAAACCTTGAACTGTTATTTGCGTTGTAGACTTTTAAACATTCTTTGAGATTTTTTGAAGCCGATCCTTCTCTGGCAAGTATAAAACAGCCTTTCCTCAGTTTCTCCAGAACTTCATTCTCGCTGGTGCACTCGTGGTCTGACTCTATTCCAGAAGAAAGGTAGGCATCGAGGTCTTTCCCGGATAGAAAGGGAGAATGGCCATCCATTCTTAATCCAAAATGTCTTGCAATTAATAGTTTTTTCAGGACTTCTTCAGAGCAATAAATCACTCCCGGGAAATTCATCATTTCAGATAGTGCAGGAGACTCTTTCAAAATATTTTTTATTTTTCTTATATCTGAAGAGGATATTTCACCTCCCGATGTTTCAAGATTGGTAGCTGGAACACAGGATGGAATAGTATAGTAGAAATCCATTGGAAGGTTCTTTGAAGCCCTTGCCATATATGAAATACCATCTATTCCGAGAACATTTGCAATTTCATGAGGGTCACTTACAACAGCTCCTGTCCCCTTCGGTACGACAACTTCAGCAAATCTTTCAGGAGTCAACATTGAAGATTCAATATGGATATGGGCATCAATAAAAGATGGGGCTATGTATGAATCTTCAACATCAATCTCCATTTCCGCCTTGAGTCCTTCTGCTTCGATAGTTGCTATGATTCCATTTTTTATTCCAACCTCGCACTGATAGACCTGTGAATCGAATACCGAGACTATTTTGCCCCCTTTAATTTTGAGATCAAGAGGAATTTCTCCTCTTGCGGCTAATATTATTTCTTTAAGACCATTTATATCTTTTGTCTTATACATTTTTTCTCCTTACAGAGGATTTTTAAGCTCAATAAATGCTGTTTTTAGGTTTAGCACAGATTGCATATGGTTCATAAGGGCACTTACTCCTACTCTTTCAGTTGCGTAATGTCCGAGACATGCCATATTTATTTTAAGTTCCCTGGCAAGGTAATAAACTCCCTCAACCGATTCCCCGGTTATATAAAGGTCAAGGTTTTCAGCCGCAGCCTGTTTAACTTCATAAGGGGCTCCTCCTGAAACTATTCCAACGCTCTCAATCTCTTTTTTTCCAAAAGGAAGAAGAGTTGCCCTGTGGTTATAATAATTTTCTACATTTTTGATAAAGCCTTTAAGAGGAATTGACTTGAGAAAATTCCCCTTAAATCCAATCAATGTCCCGTGGTAATCGCAAAAGGGCTTTATATTACCAAGTCCAAGGTCGAGAGCAGCCCTTGCGTTATTACCGAGTTGAGGATGACAATCGAGAGGAAGATGGAAAGCGAAAAGATTTATATTTGATTTTAGCAGTATTGATAGTCTTTTTTTAAGAACTTGGGTAACCGGTTCGACACCTTTGTTTTTCCAAAATAATCCGTGATGTACAACTATTGCATCACAACCAAGTTTTTTTGCCTTTATGAAAGTTTCCTCGCTGGCTGAAACAGCAAAACCTATTTTTTCGATTTCATCTTTTCCTTCCACTTGCAAGCCATTTAAAGAATCATCAGAAATAGAATCAGAATTTAAAAGTTTTCTTAGATAGATTTCAAGTTCCCTTCGTTTCATTTTCACTTTCCTCCTTTAACTTTAATTCTTCAAGAAAAACAACCGCCCTTCTTATGTGAGGAATTGTAATTGAACCACCTATCATAAGCGCCACATCAAAAGCCTCAAAAAATTCACTGTATTTGACATTCAATTTGCTGAGTTCCAAAATATGATAATTGATGCAGTCATCGCACCTTAAAACAATTGAAGCAGTAAGCCCCATAAATTCTTTGGTTTTTCGTGATAGATTCCCCTCCTTATAGACATTTTTGTCAAGGTTGAAAAATCTTCTTGTGGTGAGAGTTCCTTTTTCAAGTATCAATTTGTTTATTTTCTCTCTGAACTCAGCAAAATCTTCAGGTTTTCCCATCTCAATCTCCCGTTTCTTTTTTTATTATCACAATTTCCTGCTCATCACTTTTTTCCTCAATATGAGGCTCAGGAGCACTTAAAAGTTGTTCTTCCGAAGGAATTTCTGGCATAATTTTCTTCTCTTCAGGTGATTTTGTTTCTATTTTTTCCGGTTTCTTATTTAAAAGGATATATTCAAGACCTACTTTTGCTATTTGTGCTCCAATGTCACCGCCATGCCCTCCATGCTCAACCATAATTACAAATGCTACTTTTGGGTCATTTTTGGGAGCAAACCCCGCAAACCACGCATGATCTCTTACTTGCTTTTCAAGAGAATAGGTATTCTTTCCTGCGCTGCCTTTAATTACCTGAGCAGTACCTGTTTTTGCACATACTTCAATTCCTGAGATCTGCGCTTTCCTTCCAGTTCCTGATTGGACAACCCTTTTAAGCCCTTCTTTCAAGATTGAAATAGTTGAGGGAGACAGGGGAACATTCATAACGACCTCTGGTTCAGATTCTATCACATGAGGCCTCATTCTAATTCCATTGTTGGCTATTGTTGCATAAAAAGAAAGTATCTGCATAGGAGTGACAGCCAGATATCCCTGCCCAATTGCAACAGGAAGAGTTTCCCCTGCATACCACGGACCAAGATTTTTCATCTTCTTCCATTCTGGAGATGGAAGAATACCAGTTTTTTCCTCTGGAAGATCAATTTTGGTTTGCGTCCCGAAACCAAAAAGTTTTCCCCACTTTGCTATTGCTTCAATCCCTATCTTTTCTCCTGCTTTGTAAAAGAATATGTTGCAAGAATTTTGTATTGCTGTGAGCAGATCAACCCCACCGTGCCCACCTTTAGCCCAGCAATGAAAAGGATTTCCACCATATTCCCATACTCCTGAGCAGGAGAACACCGTTCCAGATTCCAGAACGCCTTCTTCAAGCCCTACTGTAGCAATAAATGGCTTAAAAGTTGAACCTGCAGGATAAGTTGCCTGAATAGGACGATTTAAAAGTGGTTTATTGAGATTGTTAATTATTTTGTCCCACTCTTCTTTTTTTATGCTTCTTGAAAAAATATTGGGATCAATTTCAGGAATAGAAACATAAGCAAGTATTTCTCCTGTCTGTGGATTTAAGAAAACGGCTGATCCAGTCTCTTCTCCAAAAGCATCAACGATATATTTTTGAAGTTCCAGGTCAATACAAAGTTTTATTGTCTTTCCTGAAGTGGGCTCCTGCTTCATCTCTATTCCAGGAAGCTTCAACCTCGGATCTTCAACCTCCCTTCCTAAGCTGTTGACTTGAACCCTCTTCCATCCATTAGTTCCCATCAAGACTGAATTTGCGCTTTTCTCAACACCCGTTTTCCCAACTTCCTGAAATGGGTCAAGAAGTGGAATATGCATCTCTCTGGACTCTTCTTCAGTGATTAAACCCACATAGCCAAGAACATGTCCCAGAAGTTCATTATTCGGATATAACCTTCTCAGTTCCATCTCTACCCTGAACATAGACAACCTGTCTCTGTTGACTTCAACCTTTTGAACCCAGGAAGGAGGAATGTCTCTCGCTATTACTCCCAGCGTCCTTACCGGACTTCTTTTTAAGGATATCTCAACATCTTTTAAAGAAAGATTTATACCAAGAATCTTTTTCGCTGAGGTAATATTGTCTTCTATTTTCCCCTGTTTTGTAGTGTCAATTAGCAGACTAAATGAAACGCGGTTTTGACAGAGAGTGTTTCCATTTCTGTCAAGAATCATCCCTCTCCTTCCAGGAAGAATTACAGTCCTGGTGAAATTATTAAAACTTAAGGTGGTGTAATAATTCCCTCTGGCAATTTGAAGTTCAAAACCTCTTAAAAGAAAAATCGAAAAAATTAGAAATAGTAAAATTTTCATAAATTTTGATTTTGAACGGATATCTTCCTGATGTTTCATTTTCTAATTACAAATTTCTCAGCATTTTTGTAAATAAATTCAAATGCTAAAGTTGCAACAGGAGTTATAAGTAATCCCAAAAAAAATGGTGTTATGAGAATAGTAACATCAACTCTGCCCTGGAAAATGACCATAAGACAGATAGATATTAAAACAACCAAGATAAAAGAAAGGCAGGCTATCAGCAAAATTGGAAAAAATCCTCCTATTACCATTTTCTGACTCAAAAAGCCCAAAATGTATGAAGAAATCACAAAAGATATACCGTAATATCCTATGTGCTGGAAAAGAAGCAAATCGGTAAGACCTCCCAGAAAAAAGCTCCAGACCAAACTCTCAATTCTTGTTTCCTTCAAAGAAAAAATTATTGACAGACAGAGAAGTGCGTTTACAAGGAAAAAATTTTCGCCTATCAGAGGAACTAGTAGCATCTGTATTGATACCGCCGCAAGAAAGAGCAAAAACTGAATCACTTTATGTTTTATCATTCTACTTTTGGAAGGATAAGAACATAAGAAAGCGACTCCATTGCTGCAAAAGGAGCAATGATTATTTTCTTCATGTAATCTCCGCCATCAGAAACAGATACTGCTCTTCCCACTGGCATTCCATAAGGGAAAACATCATCCTGGCCCGATGTGACAAATATATCGCCTTCTATAACATCGGCTTCATTTGTAATATATTTTGCAAAAAGATTTTTTCCGTTCCCCAGAGCAACTCCACTCACACCGCTTCTGAGGTCGGTCACCCCAATTGATGAAGATGGGTCTACAAGAAGCAGAACTCTTGCCTTTGTTCCGCTAACTTCTTCAATCCTCCCGACAACACCGAACTGATCTAACACAGCTGATTTTTCTTCAACAAGGCACCCCTCATCAAAAGAAAGCAAAACCGATCTGGTAAAAGGTGTGCCGTAAGAAATAAGACTCCTTGCTACATTAAACTTTTTTTCTTCCAAAAAAGGAACATTTAATAAACTCTTCAGCTTGATATTTTCTTCCTTTAAGGGTTTTAAAAGATTAATTTCCCCCTTCAACACAAGGTTTTCCTTAAGAAGTACTTCACTTTTTAATGCGTTATCTCTCTGCCACAAATAGGCTTCAAATCCTTCTTTAAAAACTTTGATTGACATCTCAGAAACTTTTAAAAGTGGAAACAATGCTGCAAGAGTAAGCTTACCAAAAAGAGTTCTGTTACCCTCTCTTACCTGAAAACCAAGAGCAATTGAATAGAAAATTATAAATGCAATGGCAAGTCCCTCTGGTTTTTTCAGGGAGAGAAATGTCCTCATCAGTCCAGAGCAACTCTCTTTAGCAGGTCAAAATCCTGAAGCATCTTTCCTGCCCCAAGCGCTACACATGCCAGAGGTTCGTCTGCAATTAGAATAGGAAGCCCCGTTTCTTCTCTTAATCTTTTGTCAAAGTTCTTAAGAAGGGCACCTCCACCTGTCAACACTATTCCTCTGTCAACTATGTCTGCTGCCAATTCTGGAGGAGTCTGTTCCAGAGCAGCCTTTACTGCCTGTATCACTATCGCTACCGGCCCTGAAAGAGCCTCTCTTACTTCTTCAGAGGTGATGACGAGAGTCTTCGGTATACCGTCTGCAAGATCTCTTCCTTTGATCTCCATTGTATCTTCCTTTTCGAGCGGATAGGCAGAACCTATCCTTATTTTTATCTCTTCAGAAGTTCTTTCACCTATCAGGAGGTTATATTTTCTTCTAATATAAACCGCTATTGCCTCATCCATTTCGTTGCCGGCAACTCTTACAGTTTGTGAATACACTATGCCCGCCATGGATATAACCGCAACATCAGTAGTTCCACCACCTATGTCAACAATCATATTGCCTGTCGGCTCAGTGATTGGCATGCCAGCACCAATCGCGGCAGCCATTGGTTCTTCAACAAGAGCCACTTCTGAAGCTTTTGCCCGGTAGGCAGATTCTTTTACAGCCCTCTTTTCTACCTGTGTTATCTGCGAAGGAACTCCTATTACTATTCTCGGTCTGACAAACATCCTTCTATTGTGCGCCTTCTGAATAAAGTAGTTAAGCATATGCTCTGTATGCTCAAAGTCTGCTATGACTCCATCTCTCATAGGTTTTATCGCTATAATATTGCCCGGAGTTTTCCCGAGCATTTCTTTGGCAGCACTTCCAACTGCTTCTATTTTACCGCTTTTCTGGTTGACAGCAATTATTGATGGCTCTCTAACAGTGATGCCTTTGCCTTTAACATATACAAGCGTATATGCCGTTCCAAGGTCGATTGCAAGATCATTTGACATAAATGAAAATGGCGAGCGAAAACTAAATGGCATAATTTTTCTCCTTTTTAGTCGCTTAAACAAACTGCATTTTTGGTCGTTTCTTTAACTTTATACATTGCTTGATCCGCCTTCTGAATCAATATTTCAGGATCTTCTCCGTGAACAGGAAATACGGCGATGCCAAAACTCGCGGAAAGTTTTATTTTTACCCCAATTTCGTTTTCATAAGGGTACTTTTCAATTTTTGACCTTAATCTCTCTGCAACTATTTTGGCCCCTTCTGAATCAGTGTTAGGAAGAATTATTGTAAATTCGTCCCCTCCATATCTTGCTGCTATATCAACATTTCTAATACCCTCTTTTAAGATATTTGCAACTATTTTGAGTGTGGTGCTACCGATTAGATGACCGTTGACATCGTTCACGGCTTTGAATCCATCAAGATCAAGGAAAACTACAGACAGAGGGTATCCGTATCTTTTACCCCGTGCTATTTCTGTTTTTAGACTCTGGTATAAATATCTTGTGTTATAAAGGTGGGTTAAATCATCAATTAAGGTCAATTCTTTCGTTTTCTGATAAAGTGTGGCGTTTTCAAGGGCTATTGCGGCTGGTTCGAGGAAAAGCATTACTGTTTCCAGATCTTTTTCTGAAAAACCTTCACCATTTTTTCCTCTTTTGTTCAGTATCTCAAATACACCGATCACTTTTCCCCTTGCCCTGAGGGGAACTGCAAGAATATTTTTTGTTTTGAAGTTTGTCAATTTGTCAATTTCGGAATTAAAATAAGGGCATTTATTAACATCGTCTATAATCATAGGCTGGTCTGTTTCTGCAACTTTTCCCGCAACTCCTTCCCCAACTTTTAACTTTATTTCAGAAAGTTTATCGGATTTTTCGCCCAACGCTGCTTTAAAATATAGAGCTTCTCTGTTCTCATCAAGCAAAAGAAGACTCCACGCCTGACAGTCGATCAAACGTCTGATCTTTTCCATAATGAAATTAATAACTGCATCCGGTTCAAGATAAGAATTTGCTGTTCGTATAACTTCCGAAAGAAGTCTCAGTTGTTCAGATTTGGAACGAAGTTCTTCAGAAAGAAGTCTTACTCTTTCTGAAGAATCACCTTCACTTTTACATCTGGGACGAGGCAAAAGATTTCTGCCAGATTTTCTCGTTACCCTGATCATCAAACGCTCTTACAACAACCAACTGATTCCCAAATTCGCTAAACAAAACTATTTTGTTAAAACTCCCGTCTGTATTAATTGATATTTCGATATCGTTGACCGAAACATGAACCCCTGGGTTTGTCTTTCCTCTTATTATCACCCCATCTCCGAGGGGTGTTGAAGAGACTTCAAGTTTAAGATTTCTTTCAATCTTTGGTGCCTTGATTTTTTGAAGAATCTTAAATTTTTGCGAAGTGGACCAGTAGCATTTGTCTTTATCACCTTCTGTTCTTACCCTCCAATAATATGTTCCAGGGGACAAACCATTTAGTTTTATATTGCTTTGATTAGAAGGAATCTTTCTTTCGACAAATGACTTTTCAAGGAAAATTGGCTTGGAACTTAACTGAAATATTACAGGAACTCTGGACGGGTTCTCCCATTCAAATATTATTGAAGCAGAAGTTGGGTCTTCAAGTTGGATTATTTGATCTGCCCTCGGCTGTAACGGAGTCGGCGGAGGAATCAATTCGGAAATATCCACAGAACCAATTTCTGATATATTGACAGAAATTCCCCTATTGACTGCACTCAATTTTCTTGTTTCAGAACCTATCTGCGCTTCTATCTCTCCCCTAAGTGCCTTAGCTTTGGTTCCTTTGCCTTCGCTTCTTTCTACAGAAAGCCTTGATGCAGGACCCGACTTGAATTTTGCATTAGCCGTCTCAATCACACTCTCATCATTGGGATTCATATCATCAGGTGTCTGCTTTTCAACAGTTCCCTGCTCCAATTTTGTTTTTACAAGTGTTCCTCCCCCCGCCTTTTTCTTTAAATTTTCGATAATTATGTATGAATTAGGAAATAATTCGTCATATACTCCGTTAGGATATTTTATTTTTCCACTTGAGCCTGGAGCAGTTTTAACTATATCTCCTTCACCCAACATTTCATTCTTCTTTGCCACTCTAAAAATATGGGCGTTAGCCTTTTTAACCTCAACAGTGCCATCAACTTCTGCAAGCAAGGCAATATTATCGCTTTCAATATTTACGTTTTCTAATATTTTAATAGCCTCTGCTGCAAAATTAGCGGCTGGTCCGTAATGCTCTTTCTCAAAAGCCACTTTGGCATTTTCAACATTTTCTCTGGCAAGTTTGAGATTTGACTGTGAGACAGAAGTGGACTGTTCTGCTTCCTTTAATTTCCTTTCTGCTTTTTCAATTTTGCTTTCGGCTTTGGAGCGGGGATTGCCCATTTTTTGATACCAAATATAACCCCCAACCGCCAGAACAAGAATAGCACCCACAATTCCAAGAATAAGATAAATATCTCTATAACGAAATGTAACCCACTCAACGGGAGGTCTTACAGAACCTTTCGCCATATTCGATAACCCCTTTCAAGCAAACACACATTATTTTATAACTTTTTGCCTTAATTCTCAAGTTAAAGCAAGGCAAAAAATTTGCTCTTACAAGAAATTGCAATTTTATCATATTTGAAAAGATTTTGCCCCCACTGCTGTCGGGGATAATTTGAAAGCAGAAGGTTTATCCTCAAAAATTGAAGGTTCTGGAGGGGTTTTAGGGAGGCTTGAAAACGAGGCTCACTGTTTTTAGGGTTGTATATGTCATTATGCTGTCCAACTACTCCTCAAAAAGGTTTGGCTAATAGGTTTCGGGTTTGATGGTTGGTGTTTGAAAAAAACCTGTCGAGCGATTTTCATAAGTTCCCTGTCAAAGATATATGATAATGTCCTTACTTAAACTAATTAGAAATGTTCTTTTAAATGGCAGTAGAAAAACCGCAAAAAGATTAAATAATTTTTGCAAACCTCCATTGAACCACCCCTCTAAGGTTTTCCGTTTCAGCTTTGTGAGCAAGAGGAAGATTGCTTCGCAAGACAAAACTTCGAAGGAGCGCTCGCAATGACAATTTTAGAGAGGGTTTGCAATGACACGCTTAGTAAGCACTCACAACGGAGTATTTCTAAATAGTTTTGACATTTTTCCCCTTGACTTCTTAGATGGTTCTGTCAAAATTTATTTTGGACAGATGTGTTTTGCCCCCTTGTTTTATTTTCATGAGATTGCAATAATATAATAATGGAGGTTTAGATGAGAATACGCAGAAAAAAAATATCTTTTTTAACAAAAATGACAATGCTTTCTTTTATCTTATTCATATTGCTTCTTTTTTCCTGCCAGACAGAAAATAATAATTTTGACAATAAAATAGAAACCAAAATGTGGCAAATAAAATCTGTTCAGGGAGAAAAAACAATTACTTTAAATGATTTGAATGGAAAGGTTACCATTATTCATTTTTTTGCCAGCTGGTGTCCCCCCTGCCGCCAGGAATTTCCTGATTTTATAAATTGGCTCAATAAAAACAAAAATAATGACCATCTTGCTCTAATTCCGCTTTCGCTTGACAAAAGGGTATCAGACGCCGATGCTTTTTTCAGCAAATACGAAACTGAAGCAGAATGTTATTTTGATGAAGGAGAAGCTGCTGAATCTTTTAAAATTAAGGGAATTCCGGCAACACTAATTCTGGATAAAAATGGCCAAGTAGTTTTTAAGAGAGAAGGGAGAGTTAACTGGAGAGGAGGAGAGGCTGACGAAGTTATTGAGAAAATAAAGGACTGGTAATGGGTGTAAAGCCTTTCATCGGGGTAACTTCCGATTGGAAAAGTGAGGGAAAAAGCAAATATTTAAGGGTGGATAAAGCAATTCTTAACTGGCTTAGCAAAGAAAATATGATACCTTTAGTCTTTCCATCTTTACCAGGATTGGAAGATAAAATTCTCGAATCGGTTTCGGGTGTAGTAATTCCCGGAGGAAAAGACATTCTTCCCAAATTCTATGGAGGTACAATCACGGAAGATGCAGAAGACTTTTGCGATGTGGAAAGAACCTCTTTTGAAACAGCCCTTTTGTGGAGATGTGCAAGGCTTGATATTCCTGTCCTTGGAATATGTCTGGGGTGTCAGGTTATAAATGTTGCTTTTGGAGGAACATTGATTTCTCATATTGAAGACCCCAATTCCCGTCATAGAAAATCTTCCTCAAAAGAATCTGTTCTCCATAGAATTTATCCTAAAGGAAAATGCTTTATTAAAGAACTCGCTTTCACAAAAGATACAAGAGTTTCTTCTTCTCACCACCAGGCAGTAAGCAAACTGGCTCCTTCCTTTTTTGCAAGCGCCTTTGGTCCTGATAAAGTTATTGAAGTTATTGAATCATCAGATTTCCCCTTTATAAAAGGGATTCAATGGCACCCGGAGAAGACTCCCCGTTCTCCCCTTTCGAGAAGTATAGCACGATGGTTGAGAGAAAAAGCAATTGAGAGAAAAGAACGCTGAATACTTTCTAACTGAATCATTTTTTGAAAAATTTCTCGGCAAAGAGGGACCTTTGTCAAAAAAACCCTTTTATGAATACAGAAAGGACCAGATTATTCTTTCCTCAATTTTCGGAGAAATACTTGAAGGAAGTGGCGTGGTTCTTGCAGAAGCAGGCACCGGGACAGGAAAAAGTCTTGCTTATCTTGTTCCAGCACTTGCCTTAAAACAGAGAGTGATAATAGCAACAAGAACAAAAGCGCTTCAAGACCAATTGACAGATAAAGACATACCTCTTGCAATTGATATTCTTGGACAGAAGGCAAGTTACATTAAAATTAAAGGAAAGGGAAATTATCTTTGTCTTTTCTATTTTGACCGTTTTAAAAGAAATCCTCTTTTCAGGGAACCTTCAGAAACTGATTACTACTCTATAATTGAAAAGTGGGCTTATAAGACATTGACCGGAGAAAAAAGCGAATTGAAAGAGCTACCCGAGGATCTTGATGTCTGGAATCAAATAAATGTGAGACAGGAAAGATGTTTATTAAGTAAATGCCCTTTTTTTGAAGACTGCTTTCTTTTCAGACTGAAAAAAAATGCTGAAAAAGCTGACATAATTGTAACAAACCACCACATTCTGTTTGCTGACTGCTCTTTAAAAACAAAAAATATTGGAGCATCTGTTTTGCCTTCATTTAACAATCTCATAATCGATGAGGCACATGAGGCGGAAGATTCTGCAACAAATTTTTTTGGAATATCCATTTCGAGAAGAATGGTTGAAGAATGGATTTATGATTGCTTGAGAGAATTGCCTAAAGAAAAACATAACAAGAGGAAAAGCAGTTTGATTGACGAAGTCCAAACATTCTTTTCTGTTTTTGGCGATGTTCAGGAAAAAAGAAAAATTAAAAAAAATGAAATTGAAGCTTCAAAAAAGATTCTTCCTGATTTTATATCCTCTTTAGTAAACTTTCATTCCTCTCTTGAGAACAAAATTGACAGAGATATTTTTATGGGGCTTTACCAGAGACTTGAAAATATTACTGAATCTCTTTATTCAATATTAGATAGCGAAACACCCAATTTTGTAAAAAGCGTTGAGAAAAGGAACACAAATGTTGTTCTGTCGGCAAATCCAATAAGAGTTGGACATTTAATAAAAGAGCATCTTGTATCGAAGATGAAAAGCATGATTTTGACATCTGCAACCCTTTTCGTTAATGGCTCTTTTGAATATACTGCAAATAGACTGGGCCTTATGAACGACTACCATAGCATAAAGATAGAAAGCCCGTTTGACTTTTCAAAGCAAGGTCTTTTCTATATTCCCAGTTCATTTCCGGATCCAAATTCTCCTGAATTTCTTTCGCTTGCAGTTGATACTTCAAAAAAATTGATTGGTTTTTCAAATGGAAGAGCCTTTGTACTCTGTACTTCAATTAAAAATATGCAGGCTTTTTACGATAGCCTTAAAAGCGATTCACCATATCCAATTTTTCTTCAGGGAGATATGCCAAAAGGTGCTCTTTTGAGTAAATTTAGAGATTCTGGAAATGGGATTTTAGTTGCAACAAGTTCATTTTGGCAGGGAGTTGATGTTCAGGGGGAGGCACTTTCTCTTGTTATTCTTGACAGAATTCCTTTTGCCTCTCCAGCAGAACCTCTTGTTGAAGCAAGAATGGAAGAATTGAAGGAAAAAGGTGAGGACCCTTTCAACACATACCAGCTGCCAATGGCTACAATGATTTTGAAGCAAGGAATTGGAAGACTTATAAGATCAAGAAGGGATAGAGGTGTGGTTGCCTGCCTTGACTCAAGACTCATTAAAAAAGGTTACGGCAAGAGAATATTAAACAGCCTTCCACCATTTCCTTTAACTCATTCTCTTGATGAGGTAAAAACCTTTTTTGAAGCTTTGTCGTAGTTTAATCTGAAAGGAGCATATTTTGGAAGGAGAAACAATTAAAAAACTTAGAATAGATAATTCAAAAAGACCCACCAAACAGAGGTGGCTTACTTGCCTTCTTGTTATTATCTTTTTAATACTGTTAGCTATGATTTTAGCATTGTTGAAGAAAAAGCCCACTACAGTTGAAGTAATAAAAGTATCTCAGAAAAGTGATGGTGAATCTTTAGTTCTTCTCAATGCAAGCGGTTATGTAACACCAAGAACTAAAGCAACAGTTGCTTCAAAAATTACAGGAAGGGTTAAAGAAATCCTTGTTGATGAGGGTTCATATGTCAAAAAGGGACAATTGATAGCCCTTCTTGATGAAAGCGATTTTAAAGCAATTTTGGCAAAAGCAATTTCAGCAAAAGAAGTTGTCGAGGCTTCTTTAACGGGAACAAAAGCAAAATTGGAGGAAGCGGAAAAGAATCTGAAAAGAGGAGAGGAACTTTTTAAAGATGGTTTTCTTGATGAGCAGTCTCTGGACAGATTAAAGGCAGATTTAGTTTACCTCAAAAGTCAGTATGAATCTAACCTAAAAGGAATTGAAGAAGCAGAGGCAGCAATAAAAGTTGCCCAACAGGACATTGAAAACTGCAAGGTGGTAGCACCATTTAATGGAGTGGTAATTTCAAAGGACGCCCAGCCAGGGGAAATGGTTTCACCTTTCTCTGCAGGCGGGGGCTTCACGAGAACAGGGATTGTTACAATTGTTGATATGGGTTCTCTTGAGATTGAAGTAGATGTAAGCGAATCTAATCTTTCAAAGGTTTATCAAAACCAAAATGTTTCCGCTGTTTTAGACGCCTATCCTGAAATAAAATTCTCTGGAAGAGTAAGAACTGTAATACCGTCAGCAGATAGACAGAAAGCAACAGTCAAAGTAAGAATCTCTTTTGACAAATTGGACCCAAAGATATTGCCTGATATGGGAGTAAGAGTTAGTTTCCTTGAAGAAAGCAAAAATAGAAAAGGTGTTTTCATTCCCAGATCTTGTGTCTTTGAAAAGGGAGATAAACATTTTATCTTTGTCTTCGAAAACGGAAAAATAATAGAAAGAGAAATAGAAACAGGAGAAAAAACTGAAGATTCTTTTCAAATTTTCTCCGGTTTAAGTGAAGGTGAGCTCGTTGTCGTAAATTCCAATGAAAATCTGAAAAATGGAATAAAAGCCAAAGCGGTCAATATGGAGTGAATTTTGGTCGGAGTTGACGGCACAGGAACAAAAAGCAGTTTTCTAAAAGCAAGAAATCTTGACAAAATATACTATAGAGGGGAAGAAGAAATTCATTGTCTATCAGGTCTTAATCTTGATGTTGAAAAGGGCGAATTTATTGCTTTTATGGGGCCATCAGGGTCAGGTAAAACTACTTTGCTCAATCTTCTTGGTGGACTTGACAAGCCAACAAGGGGAACCATTTTCGCAAACGGCATTGAAATAACATCGTTATCAGAAAATATGCTTGCTAAGTGGAGGTCAAGCAATGTTGGATTTGTCTTTCAAATGTATAATCTACTTCCAGTTTTGACAGCTTATCAAAATGTGGAGATTCCCCTTTTACTTACTTCACTCAGTAAAAAAGAGCGAGAAGAACATGTTCTTTTAGCAATGGAACTTGCAAAAATCGTTGACAGAAGAAACCATTACCCATCCCAACTTTCTGGAGGACAACAACAAAGAGTTTCAATAGCGCGAGCCATTGTCTCGAGCCCTCTTTTCCTTTTTTGTGATGAGCCAACAGGAGATCTTGATAGAAAAAGTGGTGATGAAATTATGGATCTTCTGAGGAGTCTTTCAAAACAACTTGATATAACTGTTCTAATGGTAACCCACGACCCTCATGCTGCTGAAAAATCTGACACGGTTCTGCACCTCGAGAAGGGCATTCTTATTGAAGGAAAACCATTAAGGTGAAATTTCTATTTCTTCTTGCAGCAAACATTAAAAGAAAAAAAATCAGAACCTTTCTCACATTAGGTTCCTATTTTACTGCATTTCTTCTTTTTGGACTTCTTTCCGCAATTAAGTCTGCCTTTAATCAGGGGGTCGATGTTGCAGGAGCAAATAGAATTGTTGTTGGCAATAAAACATCAATAATTATGCCTCTTCCTATTTCCTACATGGAAAAGTTCTTTGAGTTAAACGGAGTAAAAAATGTTACATATGCCTCGTGGTTTGGGGGATACTACAAAGACCCTAAAAACTTTTTCGCACAAATGGCGGTGGATTCTTATACCTATTTTGATGTTTATTCGGAGTTCAAAATTGAAAAAAATCAGTTCCTGGATTTTATGAAAGACAGACAGGGATGCATTGTTGGAAAGAAGACTGCTGAAAAGTACGGTTTCAAAATTGGTGATAAAATCCCGATCATTGCCTCAGTGTGGGGAGGGGTATGGGAATTTAACCTGCGTGCAATTTACACGGGAACCAAACCTGAAGACGATCTGACTCAGTTTTTTTTCCACGCATCATACCTTGAAGAAAGAAGACCTTGGGGAAAGGGTATGGTTGGATGGTATATTGTGGAAATAGAGAAACCAGAACTTGCCTTTTCAATATCAAGAGAAATTGATAGCATTTTTTCCAATTCCCCATACGAAACAAAAAGTGATACCGAAAAAGCCTTTGCGCTTGGTTTCGTAAAACAGATAGGAAACATTGAATTAATTATTTTAAGTATTGGAGCCATAGTTTTTTTGACACTTCTTTTAGTAACTTCTAATACAATGGAGCTTTCTGTAAGAGAGAGAAGCGCAGAATTTGCTGTTCTTAAAACAATAGGATTTTCTGACTCACTTCTCTATTTTTTGACAATTTCAGAAAGCCTTTTCTATTCATTTATGGGAGGTTCTCTCGGAATTCTTGTCGCAAAACTTTTCACGCTTAAAGGAGACCCAACAGGAGGATTTCTTCCGGTGTTTTACATTTCAATGAACCAGATGGTTCTCGGTTTTTTACTTATTTTTGTTTTTGGGTTTTTATCAGGGATTCTTCCTGCACGAAGGGTTTACAAATTAAGAATAGTAGAGGCTTTAGGAAGGATATAATGCCGGTACCTGTAACATACAGTTTAAACAGTATAAAAGCGAGAAAGACTTCTTCAACAACGGCGATTCTATGCATAGCAGGGGTAGTTTGTGTTTTTGTTGCTGTTATGGCTATGGCAAACGGTTTTAGCAAGATGCTTAAATCAACCGGTTTAGAAAACAATTTAATTATTTTAAGAAAAGGTTCCTCCGCTGAGATGATGAGCGTCATTTCTAAAGAACAGTTTAAAGCCGTTGGAGATATAAATCTTGTAAAAAGAGACAAAAGTGGGAATCCCTTTATAAGTGGAGAAATAGTTGTGGTTGCACCTTTTTTTCACAAAGCTACAAAAACGAACGCTCTGGCGCAAGTTAGAGGAGTTCAAACTGCGGCTTTAGGCGTTCACCGTCAGGTAAAAATTGTTAAAGGAAGATTTTTTAGAGAAGGGATGTACGAATTTGTTGTTGGCAAAAATGCAGCAAATATGTATGAGGGGCTTGAAATTAATAAAGAGGTAAAACTTGGCGGACGAACTTTTAAAGTGGTGGGAATTATGGAAAGTGATGGTTCTCTTTACGAATCTGAAGTCTGGTGCGATTTGAGACTTCTTCAGGAAACATACAAAAGACCACTAAACATAGTTTCAACCATTTTTTTAACACTTAAAACCAAAAGCGATTTTTCTGAATTTAAAAAAGCAGTGGAGAAAGACCCAAGATTAAACCTTGATGTAAAAACAGAAAAAGAATTTTTTGAAGAACAGTCGAGAGTAATTACAACTTTGATAAGAATTCTGGGGTTTCTGGTTGCAATGGTTATGGCAATCGGAGCGGTCTTTGCTGCATTCAATACCATATACTCATCTTTAGCGGCAAGAACAAAAGAACTCGCAACATTGAGAGCTATCGGATTTTCTCCACTGAGCATAATTGGCGCATTGCTGTTTGAAAGCCTTATTATTTCTTTTTGCGGAGGGTTTCTTGGCTGTCTTCTATCACTTCCTTTAGACGAATTTTCTGCAAGCACATTAAATTTTCAATCCTTTTCTCAGGTTGCCTTTACATTTGAAATCTCCTTCTCTCTTCTTTTACAGGGAATGCTATTTGCTTTTATAATTGGAATTAGTGCAGGATCCCTTCCTGCCATTAGAAGCACCAAACTAAAACCATCCGACGCTCTAAGGGAAGTGTAAAAAAATGAAATATCTATTTTTGGAGGGCCATATGCAAAATAAAATTAATTATCTCACAGTTGCCTTTGCCTGTTTTATCTTTTTTGTTTCTGTTTTTTCTTCCGATGGGATTGACAGACACAGAAAATATTCCCCAAACACTCTTTACCTCTTTGACCAGCCTGTTAAAGGCTGTGGATATTCGGTTCTGGAAAAGGATGCAGAGGGTGGAGCAGACGGAACTATGGAATTTAGATGGCTTCAGAAACATTTATTATCTCTCATTAAAGTTTGTGCTTATGAAACAGAAAAGCAATTTGGAAGCACTGAATTCCCACTTTTGATATTTGATGGTTGTGCTGAAAACGGAGATACACCGGTGGATTGGGAGCCAAAACCTTCAGGAAGGCATCCTGGTGAAAGTCACGACGGCGGAATTAACATTGACCTTGGCTACTATCTTAATTCTCTTCAGGGGAAAGTTTTCACTCCAGATTATTCAGCCTGCTCAAACCACTTTAAAAATTCTTTAAACGGAGAAATAGAGGATTCCTGGTTCTGTAATGATCGCGCAGACAAACTTGACACACAAAGAATGGCATACTTTTATTTAAAAATGCTGCAACTAAATAGAAGTCTCTTTTCGAAAGAACTTCTTTCTCAAATTGGAGCAGATTGTTTTGTCAAAGAAGAAATTTTAAAAATGCTTGAGGAATGGCTTAAAGAAAAAAAATATGGTACGGATGAGGAACTTTTAGAAGATTTTAAAAGAATAGTTACCTGTGATGAATTTGAGGGATGGGCAAAAAGCCATCACCACCATACGCATATTCGTTTAAACGATGTTGAAATTTATGGAAACCTTAAAGAAGCTTTTGAATCCCTTTATTCGATGGAAAGAAAAATCAATTATGAATTGTTATCAAAAATAGAAAATCGCAAAGAGGTTCTAACCGTAAAACTACTCTCAACAGGCCTTCAAAGAGCACTTGAAGCTGAGATTTTGAGCGAAGACAATATAAAAAATGTGAGATTTAAAATAGGAGAGGGAGAGTGGTGTGAACCTCAAAAAGGCGATTCAAGGCAAAAGGTTTATATTAACCTTGAATCTAAAATATCTTTGGAAAGAACTCCTCTAAAAGTAACTACTCAATTTGTTAATTCAGAAGGAAAACTTGAAACTTTAACAAAAGAGTTAGTTCTTCCAAAATTAGATCCTCGCCTGTTCATCTCTTTTGACCCTTCTCAGGTAACAACAAAATTATCTCAAGTTGGCGATAAGCTTCTTGTAAAAATAGATTACCCAAAGATATCCGATGCCCTTATAACAGAAGTCTATTGTGAAATTGCGACAGAAAAAGGAGTTTCACGAATTGATTTTGACAAAATTACAGATAGTTTTATTATCCCTATAGACTTTGACAGAACAGCTATTGCAAACCTATGCATAATTCTTTGTGGCAGAAAGAGCTGTAGAATTCCACTATATATTAAGACCAACTAATTTTTCCTGATGATGAAAGAACTAATTTATTTTTTGATTATTTTTGAAACCTGCTAAGCTCTTCTCTAACTTTTGCTCTTGCCCTTGAAAGTCTCATTTTTACTGCTTCTTTTGATATTGCCAGAATTTCTGCTGTTTCTTCAGTAGAAAAATTTTCAATATCCCTTAAAATAAGAACACTTTTGTATTTATCAGGCAAGGATTTGACTATTTCTCCTAATTTTTGTTTTATTTCTTTTTCTTCTAATATTCTTTCAGGAAGACTTTCCCAATCTTTCTCATTTAAAAGATCCTCTTTTTCTGGCATAACATCTTCTAATTCTATCTCATCAGATATAAATTTATTTTTTCTTCTTTTCATAAGACATGCATTTGCAGCAACTTTGAAAAGCCATTTCTTGAGTGCAAGTGGCTCTTTCAATTGTTTCAAAGAAGTGTAAGCTTTTTCGAGAGTGTCCTGAAAAACATCAAGCGCATCTTCCTGTTCTCCACACATTTTTATACCATACTGCAAAAGGTTGGGACCGAATTTACCAAATAGTTCCTCAAAAGCAGCTTTGTCTTTGTTTTTCAGTCTTTCAACAAATGTTTTGTCGAACTCTATTGCATTTTCACTTTTCATTTTTGCCCGAAAACTTTTTAAGCCATCCTTCAATGTCATCTTCTTTCTGTGGTTTTTCATTATCTGCCGCTTTTCTTTCTATTTGAGACATAAAAGCGCAAATATCCAGCACTTTTGCTCTTTTAAGCCTGCATTTTATCTGAAGGTCTATGTCATTTGTTACAACCACATCCCCATTTGATATCTTTTCAATTATTACTTTATCAGCCTTTCTATTCTTTGAAAAGTGAACTTTTAATATACCTTGCTCGTTTTCAGTTAAAGTGGGAAAACCATCAAATACTACCGTAGTATCAGATGAAATTCGTCTTGTCAAAAGGAAATTAATGGTTTTATTATATATATCTTCATTACTCTTTTTCCCGAATAGGAAATGACCCAAATTGTTTCCATCAACAAAATACCTCATTTATAAAATCACTGCTTCATTGTTTCAAAACCAACAACTTTAGCTCCAGAGTCTTTAAATACTTTTGGAATACTGTTAAAAGCTGTCTCGGCTTCTTCCCGTGAGCGATAATACCCCCACAAAACTCTGAAACAGTTTTTTCCTTTGAAACTGTAAGGGAAAATAAGTAAATCTTTTGAGTTGTTTGATTCAGCAAACGCTTTGGTAATGGTGTCTTTTTCACACGCAAGCATTATTGCAATGGTAAATCCACCTTTTTTTGAAGAATAAAGGGATCTGAATGCCTTTGACGCATTTTCATAATCTCCTCTTATCATACTTTCATAAGGATCCACTGCGGGGGAAGGAGTGGTTTTTTCCTCTTCAGGAATGAGAGGAATCATTTCCTTTTTTTCTTCTGTTTTTTTCTCTTCCTTTGGGGGAGAAGGAGCCACAACTTTCTGTTCTTCCTCCTTTTTTTGCTCCTCTTTTAATGAACTATCTTTAGGTAAACTTTCTTCAATCTTCTTTTTTCCACCAACAACGGATTTTTTATTAGTTTCCATTGCTGGTTGCCCCGTTTTGTTGTCGTAACTATATGTGTTTTTCGAAACAGCGGGCGGTGGAACAACTTTTTGCCCATCTTCTTCTAACAATTTTAATATTCCAAAAACAATTAAAGCAAGAATGACCATAATTCCGAGCGAACCTGCTGCTATTTTGGTTATGCTTCTTCTTCTTTTAGGCATGGGATTGAGAGGGGAAAGGGTTATCTTTGGTTTTTCTGAAAAAGGAGCACTCTTTTCCTCTTCGGGTGGAAGAAATGTAGGACTGAAAAGAGAAGGTTGAACTACATTTTCATTGTTCTCATTTTTATCCTCCCCCTCAGGGGGCTCCTCCACCGTTGAACCCACCGAAGCAATTTCCTTCTCCTCTTCAATCTTCGATGGCTTAAAACTCTCCATTTCTGGAACAATAGATTGAAAGGTGTTTTGTTCCTCTTTCTTTACTTCTTCAGGTTTCTTCTCCTCTTCAGCAGAAACTGTAAGAAGTGCCTTGTCAAGAAAAGAAAGGTCGAGTTCCTTTTCTACTTCACTCTTACGCTCTAATTCTCCAATAGACTCTATAGAACCTTTTGGATGAGCAAGTCCGAGATAGTGAAGACCAATGAAAAATTTTGCCGTGGTAAATGCCTCGGTTTGCGCTATTGCGGAAATGTTCTCAATTGTTCTTTCCCCGTTTGCAGCATTAGCCATCTTAATTTCGTCAGGATTTAGAGGAAGACCCAGAACTACCTCAAGCTCCGCTTTGTGAATTACCACTCTTTTGTCAATTCCACCAATTATCTGCATTACATAATGTCTATTCTCAATTGAGTTAGCAAGGTCCAGTATTAGTCTTTGAGTTGATAAAGGAAGTTTTGCAACTCCCGGTGGAAGCGAATCGGGCTTGAAAGTGGCACTTCCCTCCTCCCATGTAAGGATTGACTTTGTAATTCTATAAACCTGCTTTATTAAAGAATCTATTAAATCTGCCGATGATATAAATCCAAGTTCTGTGAGCGTCTTGGCTATTGTCTTATTGCCCTTTTTTTGATTAGCCATATCAAGCTGTTCTTCTTTAATTTTGCCCTCTTCGAGAAGAATTTTTGTAAATTTATCCTCAAAAGAATTTGAGGCAGCAAAAATTACCTGTCCTCCTTGAATATACAGATATTTTGCCGTACCTCCACTCTGACAAAACAAAGTTCCAGTTTCACCCTCTCTGTAAAGTTCTCCCACGATTGATAAAATTTCACCATACTTTATGTTTCTTACACCTTTTATCATCTCTCTTCCCTTCCAGACTTTAATTGTCTTATTTTTGTTGTCATTGTGTCAAGAGGAAAAGACTATTTTTCGAGCAATTCAATTTCTTCAAATTTTTTTTGCTTTATATTATAAAAGAAGATTCTCTCTTTATAATCTTCTTTTTTTCTTTGAGCAGCAATTATGGTTGGATAGATGGTCGCATTTACAAAGAAGATGTTACTGGATGCTGGTGAATCAATTTTTTTCTCTTCTTTACTTTCTAAGTCTTTTTCTAAAATAAAGGAATTATCCCTTTCATTAATTACTGACAGAAGTTCGAAGTCAGAAACAAAAACCCAGTCTTCCGACTTTTTAATCTCTTTTGAAAGCAATATTTCCTTTTTTATTTTTCTTCCATTTTCTTTAATCTCAAATAGATGAATGATATTTTCACCCCCCGCCTCAATTATAAATATAAAACTTCCCTTACGGGAAATTCTAATCAATCTTGGATGATAATCATTTAATTTTATCGATTCTTTTATTTTAAAATCGTAGGCATAGAAGCCACTACCTGTTCCAAAATAAAGTATTTCTTTATCCGGGTGAAAACAAAAACTTATGACATCTTCTTTATCAGCAATTTTTTCACCTTTTTCAAGATCGTACAAAGAAAGATTACCCTTCTTTGAAAGAGTTGCATAGACACTGAACAAAGGACTTATAATTGCATCATCTATTTCCTCACAACAGGTATATCCGCATTCAGAATAAAAAGGGCTTTTTAAAGGTTTACCTGCTAAATATTTTTGATCAATCGATAAAAATTGCCTCTTTTTTATGTCAAGAATCACCCATTCCAGGTTATTGCACCCTATTTTGTATAAAGGAAAAAGAATTCCTGCTCTTCCTGCATTCTGTTCTCTTTTAAAAAGTTCTAAAGAAACATTTTCTAAAATCCCTTCACAATATTTGGGATTGAAATTTACAAAATTTTCAAAAAGAGCCACTTTTTTGCCTTCCTCATACAAGATAAGAGAAAGAAAGGTTGAAGTGGTCTCAATTTTTATTAAATTTTTGTTTTCTGAGATTTTATTTAATTTTAAAAGTTCTGCAATCTGACCTTTATCCATCTTCTTTTTGGAGTAAAACTTTTGCGTTTTATTTAATTTTATGAGTAAAAATGAATCGTCATTTAGAACTAAAGGCGGTGACAAAGTTTTAATTGATTCTATGCTTTCAACATGATATTTTGAACAGGCTAAAGGGAAAAAAAGAAACATAAAGAGAATGAGACAATGTTTACAGCCTTCTTTTTTCAAAAACTCACTCCGCTTTAAGCCATCTTATAATCTCAAATATAGTGGGCCTTTTCCCGGTCATAAGAATTCCGGTTCTGTATATCTTTCCACCAAGCCATGCCATAAAAACAACACCCAGGGCAAGGATAACAATGCTTGAAATTGTCTGCCATAGAGGAACTGACATTATAGATATTCTTGTCATCATCAAAGTTGGCGAGAAAAGCGGAATTAAAGAAAGCACAACAATCCACAGGGCATTTGGGTTTTGAAGAATCATTCCAAGAATCAAGACGGGGAATATCAGTATAAGAACTATCGGGAGTGTTAGCTGCTGGACTTCCTGATCTGTTGAGCATATAGATCCCATCGCAGCAAAAACTGAGGCATAAAAGAAAAAACCAAGAACAAAAAATACAAGGAAAAGAGATATTTCTTCTGGTTTTATATATCCCTTATCAAGCGTTGATGTAAAATTCAAAGGGTTGAAAAGAAAAAGTATTGCTCCGCACACAATCCATATTATGTACTGCAAAAGGCCAACGGAGGCTATCCCGAGAACCTTTCCAAGAAGAAGTTCGGACGGCTTCAAAGAAGAGAGAAGAAGTTCTACCACCCTGCTTGATTTTTCTTCCATAACTCCTCTCATCAATGTCTGTCCATACCCTATTATAAGCATATAAAGAAGCATTGAAACAAAAAAGGTTTTAAGGTACTCCTTTAAAAATGAACTTTCTTTGGTTTTTCCACCCTTTTCGACCTTTACTGCTTTAATTTCTACCTTTTGCTTAAGTTCTTCTGCCACCTTTTCTGAAATGTTGTTTTTCTTTAAAAGATAATTGAGGAGAAGAGAATTCAATTTCTTCTCAAGAGTTGAAACAAGTTTAATATTGCTAATGTTTTTCCCGTAAAAAGTAGAAGTTATTTCACCATTTTCTTCTGACTTAATCTCAAGAACGCCATCTATTTCACCTTTTTCATTTCCCACCTGATCTATGTAATTTTTTATTT
The DNA here is from genome assembly GCA_020722885.1 of Thermoanaerobaculum aquaticum. GTDB lineage: Bacteria > Acidobacteriota > UBA4820 > UBA4820 > UBA4820 > UBA4820. The sequence continues at coordinate 4,155 of DYJZ01000013.1, read as the reverse complement.
CCGTTTTTTCAATTGGTCTGATATATTCTATCGGCGAGCCAGGGTCACCCTTTTCAGCATTGCGCTCATCATCTTTCTGTTGCTGGTCAATAAGTTCTTTAACCATAAAACCTGTTCGGTCAAAAACCACTATTTTATTGATTTTTTCACTCTTCACCATCCACAAAAGAGAGGGAACAATCATCAGTGCCCCGAAAAGGAGTGGAGTTAAAAGAGTGAAGATAAGAAAAGATTTTTTCATAACTCTTTCTTTGAACTCCCTTTTAATTACTGCATTTAATCTTTTAATTTTCATTTACCCTCTCCTCTCCCTTAACCACCTTAACAAAAATATCGTGAAGAGATGAATTTTCTACTTCAAATTTCACTATCTCTCCACCCTTTTCCCATATTTTTTCTATTAGCAATTTGTGTGAAATATCTTTCTTGAGAGAGAGTGTAAGACTTCCTGCTTCCTTCTTTAAGTTTTCTGCGTAGTAATCATAATCCAATTCAGGAATAGAACTACCAAATTCGATTCTGACCTCTTTGGAGCCGTAGTTTCTTCTTATTTCACCTACTTCTCCATAAAGAACTATCTCGCCTTTGTTTATAAGAGCAATTTTTTGGCACATTTGTTCAACGAGTTCCATCTGATGAGATGAAAGCACAACTGTTGTACCATTATTTCTTGCCTCTTTTATTATCTCTTTAAAAAGTTCAACATTAACGGGGTCGAGTCCTGAAAATGGCTCGTCAAGAATGGCAAGTTTGGGATTATGGTTAAGAGCAGCAAGAAGCTGAATTTTTTGTTGCATACCTTTCGAAAGTTCCTCAACTTTTTTCTCTGCCCAATTTTTAAGACCAACCTTTTCAAGCCCTTCCAAAGCCTTCTTCTTCGCCTTTTTGTGTGAATTGCCGTTCAATTCAAGGAAAAAGGATAGAATATCAATGCACTTCATCTTTGGGTAAAGTCCTCTCTCTTCAGGAAGATATCCAAGTTCGCCGTCAACTACCTGAGAAAGATTTTTTCTAAAAATTGAAATCGTACCGCTATCAGGAAGATAAATTCCCATTATCATTCTTATTAATGTTGTTTTACCAGCTCCATTTGGTCCTAATAGACCAAAAATTTGATCTCCTTCTACATCAAGAGAAACATTTTTGACAGCGAATTTATCTCCAAAGCTCTTTGAAACATTCCTGATGTTTAGTACATCATTCATAAAAGCCTCCTGTCATCTATTATACGATTTTTTTAAAATTTTGTTTGGTGGTAAAATGGTTCTGGAGGTTTGGTATGAGCAAAAAACTGTTTTTAATAGTTTTTTTCCTCTCATTTTTATCAAGCCAATTTTGTCAGGACAGAGAACTTTTTAATGAAGAAATTTATAATCAAGCAATCGATAACCTTAAGAAATCCAACATAGATGAGTCTCTTTCCCTTTTCCAGAAAATGATAAATCCCTCCTCATCAAAAGAGATATGGACCTGTCAGGCCTTGCTTGTTTGCGGGAGAGAAGACCTTTTGTCCAAAAGCGATCTTTTACTTACTGAAACATCAAAAAATATAATAATTATAAGAAGGGTTTTAGATTCTAAAGAGTGCTTCAGGTTATGCGCAGGCCTTTTTGAAGATAAAAGCGAAGCAATTAAGCTGGCTAATTCCCTAAAATCACCTTTTAAAGAGGCAAAACCTTACCCACTTCTTCTTGCAAAAAATGGGAGTTTGTCTGAAACAGCCTTTCTCGAACAGGTATCTAATGTAAAAAATTCAGAAAATTCGAAACAAGAAGAAAAGCAATCAGAAAAATCTACAGAGCCTGAGGTCTCTTTAAAACAGGTCCAACCAAAAGGAGATTTGGCACAAGAACTTTTCTTAAAAGGCTTAACTGCATACAGTGCTAATGACTTAAAATCGGCTGAGAATTACTTCCGTCAGTCAATTGCAATGAAGCCTTCGCAGGTCGAACCATACAACAATCTCGGAGTAATACTTCTTGAGCAGAAAAGATATGATGAAGCAAAAGCTGTTCTTGAACAGGCGGTTTCAATAAAGCCTGATTATGCAAATTCAAGGGCAAATCTTGCGGGAGCATACTGGTATTTAGGTATGAAAGAAGAGGCTGTAAAGGAGGCTGAACGAGCTTTCAAACTGGATGCCGGAAATGTGAATTACTCTATAACACTTGCCTCTTTTCTCTACGAACTCGGAAGATATAGCGAGGCAAAGACATATACAAATGTAGCAAAAATACTCTCTCCAGATAACCCAGACATTATGGAATTAAGTAACAAAATAGATGAAAAACTCGGGATTAAGGAGGAAACCAAAGAAACACTCTCATCAGAACCTCAAGAAAATAGCATAAAAAAAGAAGAGGTCAAAACAAAGGAAACCGAGAGTGAAGCGATTGTCCAAAACTCACCTCCTGAAGAAGAGAAAAAGGGCTTTCTTAAAAAACTTTTCAAAAAGAAAAAGAAAAAAGAAGAAAATAAGGATTAAAATTGGCTTCAGCCATTTCAATAGAAAACCTGACATTTTCCTACCCCAAACCTCCATCACTTTTATTATATTTGATGGGAGGAAAATCAAGAACCATAACGGCACTTAAGGAAATTTCTACTACTATCAATCAGGGCGAAAAAATTTCCATTATGGGCAAAAACGGAGCCGGCAAAACAACCCTTCTAAAAATAATAATGGGGCTTTTATACGTTTGCGGTGAGAATGTTGAAGTTTTTGGTAGTTCGCCTTTAAATAGTGAGACAAGAAAAAAGATCGGATTTGCACAGAGCGATGAAAGGTCTTTTTATCATAGACTTACAGTTAAGGAAAACCTCCTATTTTTCGGAAGTATATGGGGAATAGAAACTTTGCTTCTTCAAAAAAGAATTACAACCATTTCTGAAGAATTAAGTTTTAAAAATCTTCTAAACGAACCATATTCCCAGCTCTCTTCAGGAATGAAACAGAGAGTATCAATTGGAAGAGCACTTTTAAATGATCCTCCCCTTCTTCTCCTTGACGAGCCAACAAGAAGTCTGGACATTATTGCTCAGGACGAATTAAGAAATCTTTTAAAAGGAACTCTGTTTAAAGAAAAAACTGTCATAACTGCCACTCACAAAATTGAAGAAGCAAAGGAAATATCAAATAGGTGCATAATTTTAAAAGAGGGAAGAATAGTCTATGATGGTAATCCTTTTGAGGAAGACGAAAAATTCTTTGAGATTATGGGAATAGAAGACAAATGTCATTGACCCCCATTGCGGCAATTTTTAAAAGAGATTTAAAACTTGCCTTAAGTTACAGGTTTGATTTCATCATCAGGGTTTTCTCTGCTTTTTTTTCAGTAGTTCTCTGGTACTATTTAAGCGTTTTTCTCAAACCAGACAAGTCACTGATTGGAAACGGAGATTATTTCACCTATGTAATAGTGGGGATGGCTCTTTTAGGTTATATAAATGTTATGCTTTTCTCGTTTTCGCAGAAAATAAGGCAGGATCAACTAATGGGGACACTTGAGTTTATAATGGCTTCTCCTGCTTCACCTTCTCTACTTCTTTTCTCATCCACAATATGGGAAATTGTTGTTGAAACTCTCCACATGCTTGCCTTCGTTTTATTTGCCATTATTTTAGGAGCCCATTTTCAGGTAGGCTCTATACCACTATTAATAATTTTCTTCATACTTATAATGATAAGTTTCGGTTCTCTGGGAATAGTAGCCGCATCATTTCTTCTTGTGTTTAAAAGGGGAGAACCCATCACCCCTTTTGTGACAGCGTTTTTTGCTCTTTTTGGAAATATTTTTTTCCCCACCCAGATTCTTCCAGCACCTTTAAAAATTCTTTCCTTTTTCATTCCCCTTCCATATGCTGTAGATGGGTTAAGAAAAATCGTAATTCTTGGAGCAGGTTTTTCTGAAGTTTTAAAAGAAATAAACGCTCTACTCATTTTCTCTATAATTCTTGTTCCTTTAGCAATTTTTTCACTAAACTTCTCACTCAAGATAGCAAGAAAATACGGTTTGCTTGCAATCTACTAAATTAAATATCAACAACTCGTTTTTCTAATTTGCCTTTTTCAATCACATCTGTCCAAAATAAATTTTGACCCATCTTCTACAGTTGTGTTTGACAAGTGCTTATTTTTCTGATGGTTACAAGCGC
>DYJZ01000091.1 GCA_020722885.1 Thermoanaerobaculum aquaticum | reverse complement strand
ATTAATATAGTTATGACATTTCTACCATATGAGCTTGACACAAAAGAACTTTTTATATACATTGAAAAATGGTGAATTTTTAAAAAGGCAAGGAGTTTTTATATGGCTGATTCTATTACAAGACGACAGATATTGAAGTTACCTGTGAAACCATATAAAAAGATTAGAAATGAACTTAAAATTGGAGACCTTTTATTTGCTTCAGGAAAGTACCTGATTTCAAAATTGATAAGAAAGTTCACCAAATCTCCGTGGAGCCATATAGGGATAATATTTCCTGTCAATTCGTTAGGTGGAGCACTTCTTCTTGAAAGTGTCGAAGATGTGGGTGTCCGATTTGTTCCGATTGGTAAATATCTAAATGATTACCACCGTGGCAGACCTTACAATGGTTTAATTGTTATTGCGCGGGTAAAGGGATTAACAAAGGAAAATATTGACAAGTTGGGAAAATTTGGAATAAAAGAACTTGCCCGTCCCTATGATAGGGATGAGATAAGAAAAATAGCCTTAAGAATAGTAAAGGGAAGGGGAAAAAGGGAGAGAGACAAAGAATATATTTGCAGTGAACTTGTTTATGAATGTTTTTTAAGAGCAGGAATAGAATTCAAATACGATAAAAGAGGCTTTATAAGTCCTCAAAACATATGGGAAGACCCAAGAGTTGAACCATTAACAAGAATTTTATGAAAGGACAAAAAAAGAAGTGTTAAAAAATCCGTCAATTGGCACTCTTTTTAACTTCATTAAAGCCTTCTCAAAACTAATAGATGCTCTAAATAATTTTATGAATAATCAATTTTCTAGTTTAGACAATCTTTTTTTATCTTATTTCTCCAATTTTTTGCTACTTTCAAGGAAATAAAAAGTTAGGTGGTTAAGAGGGATAAATTTAAAGAGGTTTATAGAGATGAATGTTATAACACACGCTTTAATAGGATGGACAGTTGCCAGCAGCGTACAAACACTTTCAAAGCGTGAAAAGTTCCTTGTAACTTTAGCGGGTGTAATACCGGACATTGATGGGCTTGGGGCGCCTGTTGAGATCCTGACAAGAGATTCTTCAAATCCACTTTTATGGTGGACAGAATATCATCATACCCTTCATACCCTACTTTTCTGTGCAATTTTTTGTTCAGTGGCTTTACTTTTATCCAGTAGAAAAATCCTCACAACATTCCTTTCGGCACTCTCTTTTCATCTCCATATTTTGGGTGATGTTCTTGGTGCTCGTGGTCCTGATGGATATCAATGGCCCATACCATACCTTAGACCCTTTTCAGAAAAATGGCAACTTGTATGGGAAGGGCAATGGGAACTCAATGCCTGGCCAAACATTGTTATAACGATCATCCTTCTTATTCTTGCTTTCAGACTTGCCTGGCTTAGAGGATATTCACCACTCTATTTTTTTTCAGAAAAAGCAGACAAAGTTTTTATTGAAACGATAAGAAGAAGGTTTCCTTCATCAAGATTTAAAACCTGAGAATCTTACCTCTTTCTGTCATTGTTCAATAAGTCATAACTACTTTAAAACAGGAAAGTTACCAAATGGTAATTTTATGATGGACTTCTTCTAAACTGTGAAATTTTAGGAATTTCTGTTTTATCACTGCTGTCGAGGATAATTTGAAAGTAGAAGGTTTATCGTAAAAAAAGAGGGTTTTGGACGGGTTTTAGGGAGGCTTGAAAACGAGGCTCACTGTTTTTATGCCTGTATATGTCATTATGCTGTCCAATTAGTTCTCAAAAAGGCTCGGCTGATAGGTTTCGGGCTCGATGGGCGGTGTATGAAAAGGCTTGTCGAGCCATTCCCATAAGTCCCCTGTCAAAGCTATATGATAATTTCCTCTCTTAAACTAATTAGAAATGTTCTTTTAAATGGCAGTGGAAAAACCGCAAAAAGATTAAATAATTTTTCCAAACCTCCATTGAACACCCCTCTAAGGCTTTCCGTTTCAGCTTTGTGAGCAAGAGGAAGATTGCTTCGTAAGATTAGGCTTTGAAGGAGCGCTCGCAATGACAGCGTTAAATTGCAAAGTGGAAGATTGCTTCGGGGGCGATTGCTTCGAAGGAGCGCTCGCAATGACAATTTTAGAGTGGGCTCGCAATGACACGGTTAGTGAGCACTCGCAACGGAGTATTTCTAAATAGTCTTGACATTCTTCTTCTTGACTTCTTAGATGCTTCTGTCAAAATTTATTTTGGGCAGATGTGCTGTTTTATGAACATTTATTTTATTTATTAAAATGGAAGGAACATATTCAAAAGTTCTGTAATAATTTTCTCCCTTTACTCTTATGCCGCCAAACATTTCAGGGTTATTTCCAATCAATCGAATCTCATTGAGAAAATGTGGGGTCTTTTGAGAGATTCTAATACCTGATAAAGGTTCACAAATTTTACCTTCTCTTATCAGGTATCCTTCACTGACTGGAAACGAAAAGATGTTTTTTTTCAAACTTAAATAGCCGTCTTCAAGCCTGTTTATGTAGATGCCAAATGGTACCCTTGAAATAAGTTCATTTTCATCATAATCTGAAGGGGAAAGATTAAGAGAAAACACACCGGTAACAGGTGTTGTTCTAAAACTCTTCCTTCTTGCGTTTCCAGTCCTTTTTAAAGAGAGAGCAAAAGCAGATTTTAAGTTTGTCAGGAGATTGACAACTTTTCCTTTATCTACAATAACAACTGGTTTAAGTGGTTCAAACCCTTCATCATCAAACAGTGCTTCTTCCGGAATGGGACCTGCATCAAAAATTGTAATATTCTCGGGAGCAATTTTTTCTCCTATTAGAGAGGAAAATAGAGTTTTCGAATTAAGGTCTGCTTCAAAAAAGTGGCTTACCGCTTCATTAAGAAGGAACCCTGCAGCTCTACTTGAAAAAACAGCAGGCAATTCTCCTGAAACAGATTTTAAAGAAGAGTTTCTGTAATTTGCAATTTTGCAAGCTTCTTCAAAGCAATACTTAATATTTTTCTCTATTTCATAAGAAGAGGGGACTCCCCTGAACATCACTGCTTCAGCTCCACTTTTGCCGTTCTTGAATTTTACTTCTGCAAAAGCAGTATGGTGGTATCTTTCCTCATTAGTCATTAACCCACTGTTATTTATTACAGAAACAGAGATTCTGGAAAGGCTGATTATTAAAGTTTCCTCTTCAACATTTTCGTTGCTATATAAATATCTTTTTCCCGCTAATTTTTTGTAAAAAAAATCATCAATCAAAGATTTTTCCTTCAGAGTATCAAATTTTTTTTCAATAATTTCTATTTCTTTGGATTCACTTTCGCCATAACTTTTTACAAAATGTAAAAGTTTATTCAAATCAGGGCTCTGCTTCTTCTTGAATATTGTCTTTCCCCCTATTTCTTTTCTTAATGATATACCGCAAAGTTTTCTTAAATAAACCAGTGGAGACTCATCTGTTGTATAATGGATAACTTGACGATCTTCATTTTGAACAAATAGTTCACAATAATCGCCTTTAATTTTATTAAGATTTTTTTTAAGTTCTTCAAGAAAAGAGTTTTCAAACATTTTTACTCCTTAATCTTCTGAATTATTTTGACTATTTGGTCTTCAAGGTGTTGTAAGGTCGATGAGTTATCTATTACAAAATCTGCAAGTTTCTCCTTTTTTTCATCTTCCCATTGAACTCTCATTCTTTCTTCTATTTCAGAAATATTTAAGCCCCTTTTTAGAAGCCTTTCAATTCTTATTTCTTTCGGAGCCTTTACAAGAACAACATAATCAAAATATTTTTTTGTGTTTGCTTCGAAGATGAGTGCTGCTTCTGCCACAACGATATCTTTTTTGGAAAGCAAGACCTTAATATCAGAGAAAATCTTTTCTCTTCTTTTTATAACAAGAGGATGAAGTAAATCTTCAAGGGCTTTTCTTTTTGAAAAATCACTAAAGATTATTGAAGAAAGTCTTTTTCTATCTATTTCGCCTTTTTCATTGAGTATATTTTTTCCAAAAAGATTGAGAATTCTTTTATACCCTTCATTCTCTTTTTTTAAAAGGTCGTTAACTATTTTGTCTGAATCAAGGACAATGGCACCGTGCTTTTTAAAAATCTCCCCCGCTTTGGACTTACCAGAACCTATTCCACCAGTAATACCAAGTTTAATCAAAGTGTGTTACCCCTACTTTTTTACTCTCTGTGAATATGAAAGAAAAGTGTTCATCATCAAACCTGCTATTGTAAGAGGGCCAACACCCCCTGGAACCGGCGTGTAGAGGGAAGCTTTATCCTTCATTGCCGGAGGAAAGACATCTCCGACCAGAGTGGAACCCTTTTCTTCGACCTGCTTCCATCTTGACTCATTGTCTGGATAGAGTTTTTTTGCTTCCTCAATATCTGTAACCCTGTTTATTCCAACATCTACTACAACCGCTCCTTCTTTTATATGTTTGTGTGTAAGAAATGCTTTTTTCCCAACTGCCGCAATAAGAATATCCGCCTTTGAAGTTATTTGTTCGAGGTTTTCAGTTCTGCTGTGGCAGATGGTAACGGTTGCATTCTCTCTAAGAAGAAGTATCGAAAGTGGTTTCCCAACAATTCTTGATCTTCCCACAACCACTGCATTTTTGCCTTTGAGTTCAACCCCATATTTTTTAAGAAGAGCCATTATCCCGAGTGGGGTGCAGGGAACCATATTTGGCTCATCTATAAAAAGCTTGCCGAGGTTGTGCGGGTGAAATCCGTCCACATCTTTTTGTGGATTAACGGCCTCAAGAATCATCGATTCAGGCAGATGCTCTGGAAGTGGCAATTGAATTAGAATTCCGTCAATTTCTTCTCTGTTGTTTAATTCGTTTACTAAATCGAGAACTTCTTTGAATTTGATATTTTCATCCTTTTCTATCTTTTCGGAGTAAAAGCCGATACTTGCACAGGTTTTGACTTTGGAGTTTACATATATTTTACTTGCTGGATTTTCGCCAATCAAAACGGCAGCAAGTCCTGGAGGACGAAAACCTCTTCCTGCAAATTCTTCCGTATCTGCTTTTATTTTTGCAAGAATTTCATCACTGACACTTTTACCGTTCATTATCTTCTGCATCTCTTTTCTCCTTGACAAATTTTGTTCTAAACAAAAATTCTATTTCAAAAATTTCTCTTCCTGCAGTTAAGTTGGAAAGAGAAAGAACCATTTTTTTGCAGGGGACTACCTCATCATATTCGAAAAGCAAAAGACGCTCAATCCATTTTTCTGGAGGAAGAATTAGCGGCTTGAAAAACATTGTCTTCCCGAGAATCTCAAGTTTTTTGTTTCCATTTGGACTGAAGCTAAACATTTGAAATATTGTGGTATCATCCTTTGAAAGCATATCGTTTAAAGTTGCAGAAGAGGGAGAGAACTCAAAATTTGTTTCTTTTGAAAGATTTTCTATCCTTAATCTAAAAAAGATATAATTGAATCCTTCTGGAGTTTCATCAAATGGATTTTCAAATCCTTTTTGATTGAAATATTTACCAATATCCTTTAAAAGCATCGGTTCTACTTCAATTTTGACTCTTTTTGATTCATATTTGTAAAAGTTAGATTCTATTTTAAGGTGTTTTGACTTTTTATCAGCTTTTTCCACTGGTTTAATTTCTGTAAGAAGAAAATAATATTTTGTAGCAAAAGCAAAAATCGAAAAAGTTACAAGAATGAGAAAAAAAACCTTTTTCATAAAGTCTCCAACAAAAAGAGTCTTTAGTCTATATTATTGTCTAAAAAGATACAAGACAGTGTAGAAGTCCATAACATTTGAGACTTTTTGGGAGGGAAAGGCAGCTAGACA
>DYJZ01000012.1:25644-32442 GCA_020722885.1 Thermoanaerobaculum aquaticum | reverse complement strand
AAATATCAGAAGCCTTTTCCTGGTTTGATAAGTGGATTGTTGACGGTGTGGTGAACCTTAATGCCCATATATCGGAGATTTCCGGTTATCTTCTCCGTCTGGCACAAACAGGATATATACGAAATTATGCTCTCTATTTCTTTGTTGCAGTCGTTGTTATAATCTATTTTGTCATTTTTTAAGGAAGGAGGATGGAAATTTTAAATACACTTATGCCTATTCTTTTAGTTTCGGGACTTGCCCTTTTTCTTCTCCTTCTTTCCGTTTTTACAAAAATTAAATCATCCGTTTTCTCAGCCATTTCTTCAATTTCACTGACTGCTGTATTTCTTTACCCCCTTTTGAAGATAATTGAGACAAAAGGAAAGGCTGTTCCAAAAGCTTTCGTCTCATTTGATGGAACAGGTGTCTTCTTTTCGTTAATCTTTTTTTTCGCAACAATTTTTACTTTGATCCTCCTCCCCGACTATCTTGAAAAAAAGAATTATTCACATATAAACGAGATTTATTCTCTTGTGATCTTTTCGTTTGTGGGTATGATGGTGCTCGCAACTGCAAATAACTTCATTATGTTCTTTCTTGGACTTGAACTGATGTCAATCAATTTTTACATTCTTTGTGGTTTCTTGAGAGAGCAGGAGTATGCCGTTGAATCTTCTTTGAAATATTTTATTTTAGGAGTGGTTTCTTCAGCCATTCTCCTTCTCGGAACAGGACTTTTATACGGCTCAACATCTTCATTAAGTTATAAAAACATTGCTGAAGTTTTAAGAGATGACCTCTTCAACTTTGGAGAGCCTCTGCTTCTTCTAGGTTTTGTTTTAATCCTTATTGGACTTTTCTTTAAACTATCGCTTGTTCCATTTCACTTCTGGGCGCCTGATGTTTATCAGGGAGCACCCACTCCCGTAACAGCACTTTTGTCTGTGGGAGGTAAATCTGCTGCTTTGGCTGCTGCAATAAGAATCTTTACTGAAATTATCAGTTCCAGCGTTTTGCTATCAAAAAAATGGCTTCTTCTATTTGCCATCATTGGAATTATTACTATTTTTGTGGGAAGTTTTATAGCCCTCACACAGACACAATATAAAAGACTTCTTGCCTACTCCTCCATAGTCCACGCTGGCTTTTTATCGTTGGGTCTATCATCCCTTGCAGGCGGGGAAGAATTGGTCAAAAAAGGTGTCCAGGCACTCTCATTTTATGTTGCTGCTTACCTTTTTATGAATGTGGCGGCATTTGCGGTAGCGGTCGCAGTTGAGAAAAAATCTCAGATGGATGTGAGTCTTCTTGTCTTTTCAGGTCTCGGAACCTCATCTCCCCTCTTTGCTGCTCTTCTATCTCTAAATTTTTTAAGTCTTGCTGGAATTCCGCTTACAGCTGGATTTCTGGGTAAATTCTATATCTTTTCCAGTATAATTATTCAGCATACAAAACTTTTTTACATCATTGCCGCTTTCGGTTTAATAGGAGCGGTTATAGCCACATTCTACTATCTAAAAGTTCTTGTAATTTTATATTTCCCCGACAAAAATCAACAACCTGCAGAACCACCAAAAATATCCCGTTCCGTCTGGATAGTACTAATAGTCTGTTCCATCCTCACCCTCTTTTTTGGAATTTTTCCGCAATTTATACTTGCAATTTCAGAAATGATTTGAGAAATTAGTTTGAACAGCGCACTGAGGATTTAAAAATTTAAATCTTATTCAAATTTATAAAAGGAAACTCTATTTAACGGCAAAAGATAATTTCTTTTCAGTGAAATTAATTATTCTATTCATCATATCAACACACAAAGAAGGATGTTTACCTGCTGCTGTTTCTGCCGAAAGCATAACATAATCACTTCCGTCAATTATTGCATTTGCAACATCTGAAACTTCGGCTCTGGTTGGCCTTTTATTTTCAACCATACTTTCTAACATCTGAGTTGCTGTAATCGCAATTTTATTTTCTTTCTTACATTTTTTAATAATAAACTTTTGCATCATCGGAACTTCCCATATTGGTAAAGATACTCCCATATCTCCCCTTGCAATTAAAATTCCATCACTTGCTTTAATTATTTTATCTATATTTTTTATCCCTTCTCTATTTTCTATCTTGGCAATTAGTTTGCAATCATAATCCCGTTCATTTATATATTTTCTCAATTTAATTATATCGCCTGAATTCCTCACAAATGATTGTGCAATAAAATCAAGTCTATTTCCTATGCAAAAATTGATATCTCTTTTATCTTTTTCTTTAATCCCCTTGAAATCATTTTTTAAATCAGGAATAACTATTCCCTTATTTTGTTTTAAAACACCAGGCATTAAAACTCTCGTTTTCAATTTATCTCTTTTAATTTCGCAAACTGTGAGACAAATATTTCCATCATCAATAAAAATATCCATTCCTTTCTTGAATTTTTCAAAAGGACCTTCATAATCAAATGAAACAGTTTCATCGCAACCCAGAATATTTTTATTTGTCAGCCATAATGTCTGGTTCTTTTTTAAAACAACTGGTTCTTTCAATTTTCCAATTCTAATTCTATATCCTTCCAGATCACCAAGAATTTTTATGCTTCTTTTATATTTGCCATTTAATTTTCTGATCAAATTAATCATTTTTAAATGGTCCTCATGACTTCCGTGAGAAAAATTTAATCTGACAACATCCATCCCATAGATCATCATCTTTCTCAATTCACTGTAATTGCCTGAAGCAGGCCCAACTGTGCATATAATCTTTGTTTTTGCCATTAATGGAACCAGCCTTTCTGTTAAAAAGCTTCCAGCCTTTTAACCTATCTCAACAAAAAATCATTCTTTTTTTCCTGAATGAAAAATAGCAATGACAACGGTTGGGCTTCTTTATATTCACGCAAACATAGAACTTATCTTTTAAGAACTTATTACTTTTATTCAATTATCATTTCTCCAAGCTCTTTTCTATGTTTCTTTTTTGGCTCTTCTTCTGGGAAGCCAATGGGAAGAAACCCAACTGGAATGTATTTTTTTGAATCAACTTTTAACTCTTCGCAAACCTGACCATCGTTAAAAGCACCAACCCAGCAAGATCCAAGACCAAATTCATCAGCAGCAAGGTGGGCAGTGTAGAGTGCTATCGTTGCATCCTGAATTGAATAAAGTTTCTCTCCTCGCTCTCCGTAATGTCTTTTTGCTTCAGAAGGTAGAGCCAGAAAAGCAATAATTAAAGGAGCCTCAGCAATAAAACTCTGTCCAAAACTTGCCTTAACAAGTTTTTCTTTTGTCTCTTTATCTGTAATAAGTTTAATTCTAAAAGACTGAATATTTCCCGCTGACGGAGCAAGCCGCACACACTCCAGAATTTTATCTATTTTTTCCTGAGGAATCTGGTCACCTTTGAATGACCTTACAGACCTCCTTTTTTGCATAAGTTCCAGAAAATTCACTTTCACTCCTCAACTGAATAGGAAAGAATCTCCTTAAGTTTATAAAGATCGCTGTTTCTTTCAATCATTCTGATTTTTGTGTAAAGGGTTTGAGGATCAATAAGCTCTGAAAAAGGAACAGCCTTGATTGTCAGATCAGCCTCAACACTCACCATATGTCCAAATTTGCCTTCGCCAATCAATCGATATCCACCGTATCCAAGCATTGACCCCAGAACAATGTCGTAAGAAATAGGATTGGCAGTTCTTGTTTCGTAACCAATTTGTTTTGCATTTATCCTCTTTTCTTTGCCCGTTTTTTTCTGATAAATTTCTTTGGCTTTCTTTGCAAGCACTTTATAAAGTTCAGCCGTTCCATAATAGACATTTCCGTGTTTATCAATTTCCTTAGGCTTAAATTCATCTTCAAGTTTGTCGGCAAGCCCTTCTGCTATTGTAATCAAGCCCCCCTTCAATCCGCTTTTCTCCCTCTCAATAATTATATCTGCTATTTTTTCCGCAAGTTTGTCAGGGTTAAAAGTTCCTTCTATATCCTCTGCTGCAACTATTATGAATGCTTCAGAGCAGATTCCTGCAGCATAAGTTATAAATCCAGCTTTTCTCCCCATAAGTTCTACAATGAAATAGGAATTAGTCGATTCTGCATCTGATTTTAAAGTAAGAAGAGGTACCTTTGCAGCATCAACTGCTGTCCAGAATCCAAATGTCCACGCAATCCCGTAATAATCATTATCAATCGTTTTTGGAATATGAACTGTTTTTACTCCTGTCTGATAAAGAAAATTAGAGGTTTTAAGAGTATCGTCTCCGCCAATTGTTATTAGAGCCTCCACGCCCAATTTTTCAAGCTTTTCTTTTATAAGTCTTAGTTTTGCCGTTTTTACTAAATCTTTCATATCTTCCGGTTTTTTTATGTCTTTGCCAGGATTTGCCCTTGATGTTCTTATCCATACTCCCCTTTCGTTTCTTAAACAGGCAATCCACTCTTTTAAAAAAGCGTAGTGTTCCTCCTCTTTCAGTTCGATGTTTTCTTTTTCAAGATGAGAAAAACCATCGTAGAAACCTATAACTTCTATGCCATTCTTAAGAAATGAAACTGTTGCGGAAGAAATTACCGCATTGGCAGCAGGAGCAGGACCTCCAGAAAAAACCATTCCGACTCTTTTTAAAGCCATAGTAACCTCCTTTAAAAAAGTTATTTTACAATACATCTTTTGTTTTACTCAATAATTGAAAAAAATCTTCAAATATTATCCTTTGCCCACTGCCAAACAAAATAATTTGAATGCAGAAAGGAAATCTTTAAAAATTGAAGATTTTGGAAAGGCTTAAGTGTGTTTGAAAACAAGCGTTATTTTTTTCATTTATTTTTTTCTCCCTGCGAAAGAGCGTTTAACTCATTAAAAAAAGTAAGACTTCACTGCGTATCTTAAAGTTTCCTTCCTGAGGCGAAACCATTTCATTCGAAAATTGCTGAGCCTTTTTCTTTTCCCCTTTAAAAAAGGGGCTCCAATTAGCCAGTCAATGTCAACGGTCAGGTATCCTCCTTTGCGGCGAAGTTGCTGTCCATAGTTATTGTATTTCCGAAGTCTGAACTAAAACATTGCTTGATGTGCGCCCCTGTTTTTAAAGCTTTCCTTTTGAATTGTCAATGCTGCAATTGCCATACGTCTCTCTAAAATAACGCCTTTCGTGGATTGTTAGGAAGTCTGAAACATGTCATTCTGACTCCATCTTCGAAGCATGGACATAGGAAGGAATCTTCCCCATTTACAAACTTAAGGAAGATTGCTTCGCAAGCGGAAGCTGCAAAGAGGGGCTCGCAATGACTGCGTTGTTTGTTGAAAAAGGGAGATCGTTTCGTTTGCCTGACACACGAGGACTCGCTTGCAGTAAAAGTCTTTTCTTCGTTCCTTTTATCTCAGCTTTTTTCCCCTCCCCTCTCATCATCTCTTATCCCCCTTAAAAAATTTAGGATGTTTGGAATTTTTCATTATCTTGATCTCTTAAATCTTGTCGTGTTATATTTACAGTTTGGAGAGATGAACCTCCAACTGAGTAGTGAAAATTTCTGAAGATAAAGGAGGATAAAATGAAGAATATTAGACTTCTGTTTTTGAGTTTAATTATCATTTTTTCATTTTCTCTCTTTGGACAGATGAAAGATATCCCTGAGGAGAATTTCTCCAAGGAAAAAGTCGAGTTGCCAGAAGGAATTTCTTCTGGATGGCTTGATACTGTGATAAAGAATATTTCGAAGGAAGAATACAATATAACCTATCAGAATAAGATAAAAAGATTAAATGGTGATTCAGCCTATCAGGCTCCAAACAGGGCACAGGGGTTCAGAACATATTTTACCGAACAAGGGATAAAAGTGGTTTCGAGAGATGAAGAAAAACAATCTTTTGAACTCGGGCTTTCTTTAAGAGTGACAGAAAAAAATGAAATTTTAATAAAAAATAAAAAGGCTCCATCAATTTATGTGGAAAAGAACAGGATAGAAATTGACAGAGGATGGATAAAGGAGTGGTATGTAAATTCGAATGAAGGATTAAGACAGGGTTTTGAAATAGCAGGAACTATCAGGGAAGATATTCCATTGGAATTAGAGTTACAGGTTACAGGAAATCTTCGTTCTGTTCTTTCAGGGGATGGGCAGTCGGTAGATTTCTACAGTGATAAAGGGTTTAATGTTTTGCATTATGGCAGTTTAGCGGTAAAAGATGCTCTGGAAAATGAATTAAGAGTAAAATACGAAACAACAAAAGGGGGGATAAAGATTAAAGTAGATAATTCAAATGCTGTTTATCCTATAACCATAGAGTCACTCACAACTACGCCTGCATGGACTTCTGAATCGAATCAGGGGAACGCATATTTTGGCTATTCAGTTTCGACAGCAGGAGATGTCAATGGGGATGGATATTCAGATGTAATAATTGGTGCTTATGCATACGATAATGGTCAGTCTGATGAAGGCAGGGCGTTTGTGTATTATGGTTCTGCAGGAGGATTGTCTACATCACCAGACTGGATTTCAGAATCAAATCAGGTCGGTGCATCTTTTGGTCGTTCAGTTTCAACAGCGGGAGATGTTAATGGAGATGGTTATTCCGATGTCATTGTGGGAGCTACTTTTTATGACAATGGTGAGACAGATGAAGGTATAACTTTTGTATATTATGGCTCGGCAGGAGGATTGTCTACATCCCCAAACTGGACAGCTGAATCAGACCAGGCATATGCATTTTTTGGCAATTCTGTTTCAACAGCAGGAGATGTAAATGGGGATGGATATTCAGATGTAATAGTTGGTGCTTATTATTACGACAATGTTGAGGGAAATGAAGGCAGGGCTTTCGCATATT
>DYJZ01000012.1:0-25544 GCA_020722885.1 Thermoanaerobaculum aquaticum | reverse complement strand
GGCGTTTGTGTATTATGGTTCTTCAGGAGGGTTATCTGCATCACCAGACTGGACAAATGAATCAAATCAGGCGAGTGCAAGGTTTGGCAAATCCGTTTCAACAGCAGGAGATGTAAATGGGGATGGATATTCTGATGTTATAATTGGTGCCTATTATTATGACAGTGGAGAGACAAATGAAGGTATGGCTTTTGTATATTATGGTTCGGCAGGAGGATTATCCACATCACCAGACTGGACTTCTGAATCAAATCGTGCTGATGCAGCTTTTGGCATATCAGTTTCAACGGCGGGAGATGTAAACGGAGATGGGTATTCAGATGTAATTATTGGTGCTGATCTTTATGACAACGGTGAGGCAGCTGAAGGTTGGGCATTTGTATATTATGGTTCATCTTCTGGATTATCTTTGACGCCAGATTGGACTTCAGACTCAAATCAAGTCTATGCCTATTTTGGCATATCCGTTTCAACAGCAGGAGATGTAAATGGTGATGGATATTCAGATGTGATAATTGGTGCTTATTATTATGACAGTGGCGAGACAAATGAAGGTATGGCTTTTGCATATTACGGTTCGGCTCAAGGACTATCTACATCACCAAATTGGACTTCAGAATCTAATCAGGTGGATGCATATTTTGGCTTTTCCGTTTCAACAGCAGGAGATGTAAATGGGGACGGATATTCTGATGTTATAATTGGTGCCTATTATTATGACAGTGGAGAGACAAATGAAGGTATGGCTTTTGTATATTATGGTTCGGCTCAAGGACCATCAACATCACCAAATTGGACTGCAGAATCAAATCAGGCAGATGCCTATTTTGGTTTTTCCGTTTCAACAGCAGGGGATGTAAATGGGGATGGGTATTCAGATGTAATTATTAGTGCTCCTTATTATGACAATGTCGAGGGGAATGAAGGTAGAGCCTTTCTCTATTATGGTTCATCTTCCGGATTATCTTTAACATTAAACTGGGTTGCTGAATCAAATCAGGCAGGCGCATATTTTGGCTATTCAGTTTCGACAGCAGGAGATGTCAATGGTGATGGTTATTCTGATGTGGTTATAGGCGCTCCTTATTATGACAATGTTGAAGGAGAAGAAGGTAGGGCTTTTGTGTATTATGGTTCTGCAGGAGGATTGTCTACATCACCAGACTGGATTTCAGAATCAAATCAGCCGTATGCAAGTTATGGCAATTCAGTTTCAACAGCAGGAGATGTTAATGGGGATGGATATTCTGATGTAATTATTGGTGCTCTTTATTATGACAATGGTGAGACAGATGAAGGTAGAGCTTTTGTATATTATGGCTCGGCTCAAGGACTATCAATATCACCAAACTGGACAGCTGAATCAGATCAGACAAATGCATATTTTGGTCGCTCTGTTTCAACAGCAGGAGATGTAAATGGGGATGGATATTCTGATGTGATAGTCGGTGCTTATTATTACGACAATGTTGAGGGAAATGAAGGCAGGGCTTTCGCATATTATGGTTCATCCTCTGGATTATCTTTGACACCAGATTGGACTTCAGAAGCAAATCAGGCAAGTGCAAATTTTGGCATATCCGTTTCAACAGCGGGAGATGTCAATGGGGATGGATATTCTGATGTAATTGTTGGTGCTTATCTTTATGACAATGGTGAGACGGACGAAGGCAGGGCGTTTGTGTATTATGGTTCTTCAGGAGGGTTATCTGCATCACCAGACTGGACAGTTGAATCAAATCAGGCAAGTGCAAGGTTTGGCATATCCGTTTCAACCGCAGGAGATGTCAATGGGGATGGATATTCTGATGTAATTGTTGGTGCTTATCTTTATGACAATGGTGAATCAAATGAAGGCAGGGCTTTTGTTTTCTACGGGAATGAAGGAAGAGGTGTTCCTGTGGCTTTAAAGCAGTTAAGGTCTGACTTATCGGTGCCTGTTGTCCCTGCCCTTCTTTCTTATTCACATAATTCGTTTGGCGTATCTGTTAAGTTAAGATCAAGCTATGGCAGGGTTCTTGTAAGAGGAGAAGTAGAAGTAAAGCAAATAGGCGTTCCTTTTGATGGAACAGGCCTAATAACAACAGACTGGATTGATTTATGGACAACAGGCTACCAGATACAGAATATAATAGGAGGACTTACAAATAATACAGTTTACAAATGGAGGATGAGGGTAAAGTATCATCCTAAATATGGTTCACCAATACACACAAAGTGGTTTTATATTCAATATAATGGTTTGACGGAATGTGATTTCAGGACAGGTTTTGGAGATTCAGATGGAGACGGGTATAAAGATGATGTTGATTGTAGTCCTTATAATAATCAAGTTTGGGCTACTCCATCAGATGTAATAAACTTTTATATCAATCAAGAAACAACAAATAATCTGACTTGGTCTGCTCCCATAGAGCCCGGCTGTGTGCAACCTGTTTATGATGTTTTAAGAAGCGTAAGTGCATCGGATTTTTCATCGGCGTATTGTGTTGTATCAAATATCACTTCACTATCAGCAACGGATAACGAGGCTCCATCACCAATTTTATTTTATCTTGTAAGGGTTGAAAACAGCTGTGGTTCAAATATGGGGACAGATTCAAACAACAATCCAAGGAGCGGAGCAAGTTGCCCATAAAAAAACCTTTTTAAAAAGGTATAATGAATTAGGTGAATTAGGAGTTAACCCATTAGCCGGAAGACGCCAGTGCTTTGCTTATGAAGTATTAATGCTTCAATTAACACATCTTTAAAAAAAGAAGTGTTCTTCCTTTGTTGCTAATCCTTAACTGTCATCACGAGGTTTACTTCGAGGCAGTTGCAAACGAAGTGATCTTCCTTTGTTGATAAGTTAAAGATTGCTTCGTAAGTGGGGACTACGAAGCGGCACTCGCAATGACAATATTTTGTTTATTTGAAGAGGGAGATTGCTTCGTAAGACAAGGCTTTGAAGGAGCACTCGCAATGACAGGTTACGTCTGCTCGTAATGACACGGTTAGTGAGCGCTCGAAGTGACAGATTTTTTCTCCTTCTGCAAAAGAGGGAAGTTGCTTCCTTAGTAAATGAAGGTACCCATCTTCGTAAATCTGCTGACAGCAATAACTCTATCTACAGCGATGGAATTCTCCGTTCCGACACAAAAGCCGAAGAAGAGGAATAACTTAAAAGAGTTTTAAATGGCCATCTTTTTTAAAACGATTTTTTAGAAATTTATGCCAGAAATTACTCTGGAGTGATATGCTTAAGAAATAGTTTTAAAAAAATTTTGTTTTAATTATATAATGATGATTCATTTAATTGAAGTGTAAAGTCGAACAATTTTCAATTCATTGATAGGAGGTTATATGGGCGGAATTAGAATGAGCAAAAAGGAATTCATAAAAGAGATTTTAAAGAAACTCAATCAGGGAATGACCTTTGAAGAAGCAAAAAATGAACTTGTCAAAACAATTGGAAGTATTGAATCTGAGGAGCTTTTCCAGATTGAACAGGAAATTATAAATGAGGGAGTAAGCACTGACGAAATTAAAAGGTTTTGCAATGTTCATGCTCTCTTATTTGAAGGAATGTTTGAAAACAAGATTACCGATATTGATAACACTTCTCATCCTATAAATCTTTTCAAAGCAGAAAATAGAGAAATTGAAAAAAGGGTAGATTTAATAAGAAAATCTTTGGAAGAAAAAAATTTTGTTGAAGTGAAGAAAATTCTGGAGCAATTATACCAATTGAAGCTTCACTACGACAAAAAGGAGCAAATTCTCTTTGCCTATCTTGAAAAGAAGGGGTTTTATGGACCTTCGAAGGTGATGTGGGGTAAGGACAACGACATTAGAGAGATGCTCAAAAATGCTATTGATAATTTTTCTGAAAGCACTCAATACATTGATAAATATCTTACACCATTTCTTGACGAAGTTATTTCAATGGTTTTTAAAGAAGAAAATATACTTTTCCCGACAACTATTGAGAAATTTTCCCAGAAAGAATGGGTAGAAGTTTTTAAACAGATGGCAAATGCCGGGTTTGTCTTTATAACCCCACCCCAGGAGGCTTTTGAAGTATTAGACATAGAGAAAAAAAATGTCCATCTATCATTTGAAGATGGTTATGTAAAACTTCCTACGGGGAAACTTTCACTTAGAGAACTTAATTTTCTTTTGGACTCTCTCCCTATTGACATTACATTTATTGACAGGGACGACAAAGTAAAATATTTCTCCAATTCAAATGATAGAATCTTTTTAAGAACACCTTCAATCATAGGAAGAGAGGTAAGAAATTGTCATCCACCTCAAAGTTTGGATGCAGTAAATAAAGTAATAGAAGACCTTAAAAATGGAGTAAAGAAAAGTCACGATTTCTGGATAAATATGAAAGGACATCTTATATATATCAGATATTTTCCTGTGAGAGACGAGTTTGACAACTTTCTTGGAATTTTAGAAGTTACCGAGGATGTAACCGAAATAAAAAAACTCGAAGGAGAAAAGAGGCTTGTATGAAAAAGATAGACCCAAATTGGACTATTTATCAGGCTCTGCAAAAATTCCCTGAAATAGAAGATGTTCTTTACGAGATAGGGTTTGAAGGTGTTAAAAATCCAATAATGAAAAATACTCACGCAAAAATTATGACCCTAAAAAAAGGAATTGAATTTTTAAAAGTTGATAAGGCCAAAATGAAAGAAAAATTGAATTCCATAGGATTTGACATCGACATTTAAATGGCTTTTTACAAATATTATTTAAATAGAATACAGATATTAAGAGTTATCTCTCTTTTAATATTTGCATTTTTGTCATTTTTAACCTGCATAAAGTTTGGTCATTTTGTAAATACCATCACTTCAGAAAATCAATACCCAAGACCTGCTGGTGTTGATGCGTGGCTTCCAATTAGTTCGTTAATGAATATCAGGTATTTCTTTTATACCAAAGAGGTTCATCCATACCATCCTGCAGGATTCTTTTTTCTTATTACCGCAATTTTTGTATCTTTCCTTTTTTCAAAGGCTTTCTGCGCATGGGTTTGTCCTTTTGGTTTTCTTTCAGAAATTTTAGTAAATTTAAGGAAATTGATTTTAAAAAAAGAGCTTAAAATTCCCGGAATTTTAGACCATTTTTTACGGAGTTTAAAATATTTTATCCTTTCATTTTTCATTTATGTTATTTTCAAAATGGATTTTCATTCTCTTAAAAATTTTCTCGATTCAGATTATAATAAAGTTGCTGATATCAAAATGTACTATTTCTTTGCTGAAATCTCAGCATTTTCGCTTGAGGTTATAATTGCTCTACTTGTTCTTTCCTTCCTATTTAACTTTTTTTGGTGTCGTTATTTATGCCCTTACGGCGCTCTTATGGCTCTCTTCGGATTGCTTTCTCCATTTAAAATAAAAAGAGATATTAAAAGGTGCACCTCTTGCTCAAAATGCGCCTCAGCCTGTCCGCAATACATTAAAACTGATAAAGTAAAGACTGTTGTTTCGGATGCCTGCAACTTTTGCCTTATGTGTGTTTCAAACTCTTCATCAAAAGATAATGCACTCAATGTAAATCTTATATTTTCAAGATTAAAATTAAATCTTATTTTTGTTCCTCTATTAATAATTTTTCTTTTTGTATTTACAAAGTTTATTGCAATTAAGATGGGCTTATGGGAAAACAACATTACAAACAGAGAATACAAGGAGTTAATTCTGAAAATTGATGGTTTGTCACATCCTTAAGTGAAAAGATGAAGCTTAATATATACTCTATCACATATATAATTCATAATGATGAGAGTAAGGGTTTACTATATAATTTGCACTATAATTGTAGGTTTTGCTATTTGGCTTTGTACTTACACTTTTTATTAGGCAGAAGGTTTTTCTTATTTGAGTTCAGAGCCTAAAGTCTGTGCCAACTGCCATATTATGAATCCTGAATATGATTCGTGGGAGAAATCGGGGCATCATCACACTGCCACCTGTGCAGACTGCCATTTGCCTTATGTCAGAACGGGTTCTTTCAAAGTTTCTGACCATTGGGTAAGAAGCCCACTTCTAAATGTTAACAGAGCCTGTCAGGTTTGCCACTCTGTTTCAGAAAAAGAACTTCTTGAAAGAGTTGACAGGATTCAAAATAAAAATTATGAACTTTTACAAAACGCAGGCAAAGCAGTTGAAGATTTAATCAATGAAATCGAAAAAGCTAAAAGCGAAGGAGCCTCAGAATCGCAACTGAAGAAAGCTCTTAATTTGCAAAGAAAATCACAGTGGTATCTTGATTTTATTTCTTCAGAAAATTCAATGGGGTTTCACGCTCCTCAGGAAAGCGCAAGAATTCTTGCTAACGCTGCAAACCTTGCAAGGCAGGGACAAATAAGCGCAATAAAATGGAAAGAAAATGACAAATAGGCTTGGACAAAAAAAGCCTGCCATATAAAAAGTGGCAGGCTTTTTTAAAATGACTTTTTAATTCATTTAAAATTTGAATGTCAGACCAAAATCAACTGCATCTTCACTCAATTTTGCCTCTATGCTTCCATAGGCAAAAGTATCTTTAATAACATTTTCATAGGCATGCTTGTAACCAATATTGAGTGAGACTTTATCACTTAAATCGTATCCAAAACCGAGGGTAAGGTGCTTTTCAACAACAGCAGGAAAACCTACTATTCTAAAATACTCGTATGCAAAAGTTGATAGTGGTTTTCCCTGAATTATTGTTATTCCCATAGGGTTAAAATTGTCATTTTCATTTACTGGATTTTTGCCATAGTTGTATCCAGCCCTTAATGTTAATCTGTCTGTAGCCTTAAAACTCAATCCCAGTGCATAAACCCACTGGCTGTCCCATCCAAAATCTTTGTAACCATCTGCGCTATTCCAGTCAAGATACTTAACATCAAAGGCAGTTGTGAACCTGTCAGAGAACCTGTAAGAAACACCAAAACCGTATTGAGCAGGGCTTTCAAGTTCCAGATTGTCGTAATAACCATTCCAATCAAAATCAAAGATTCTTTTATGATTAACATTCTGGGGAGTCACATAAACCAATCCAAACTTCCATTTTTCAATCTGATAGTTTGCACCAATTCTTGCACCCAAAGCGTAATTGTGAGAAAGTCCTTGTCCAAAATCTGCACCCTGATAATCAAGGTCAATGCCCAATCCATAGGAAAAGTTCCCTGCTCTGTATGCAAACGCTGTAACAAATTTCATAACTGAGAGTTTTGTATTTGTGTCCATTGGGTCTATATTCCTGTAATCAACACCCATACCTGAAACACCATATGCACCTATTCCAAATGTAAAATTATCATCAATCTTATGAGACAAACCTATAGCCGGAACAGCATATGCTGCATCCTGACTCTTTCCGGACCAGACACCAACGCCATATGGAGGCGCCAAAGAAACCACCTTTGCACTAACTGAAGGGTCAAAATATGTCCCTGCAAAATTAAACTGGTCTCCATCAATCTGAGTTAATGTTGCAGGATTTGCAAATATTGCACTAATTGTATCCTGTGCCTCTGCAATTCCTACTCCACCCATCGCTCTCGATGTTGGACCAACTCCAATCAGGTTGTCTCCATTTGTTGCAAAAACCACTGTTGTAAAAAACATTGCCAGCAAAAACCATTTTACTCTTTGTTTCATTTCTCCTCCTTTTAAAAGAAAATTCGAAAAAATAATTTAGTCCAAATTATATTATTTCATAAATCCCCTTTTTTGGCAAATTTTTAGGTTTATGAACAATTCACTGCTGTCCAGAATAATTTGAAAGCAGAAACGGAATCCTGAAAAATTGAGGATTCTGGACGGTATTAAGGGGGCTTGAAAACGAGGCTCACTGTTTTTATGCCTGTATATGTTATTATGCTGTCCAATTAGCTCTCAAAAAGGCTCTGCTGATAGGTTTCGGGTTTGATGGTTCATAAGTTCCCTCTCAAAGCTATATGATAATTTCCTTACTTAAACTAATTAGAAATGTTCTTAAAAATGGCAGTGGAAAAACCGCAAAAAGATTAAATAATTTTTGCAAACCCTTATTGAACACCCCTCTAAGACTTTCCGTTTCAGCTTTGTGAGCAAGAGGAAGATTGCTTCGCCTGAGGAGGCTTCGAAGGAGCGCTCGCAATGACTGCATTTTTTGTTTAAAAGTGGGAGATTGCTTCGGGGGTGATTGTTACGAAGGAGCATTCACTATGAAAGGTTAAGGTAGCAATGTAAAAGTATAGAGGTTCCAAATGAATTTGTCTTGCTGCCTTTCCTCCCCAAAAAGTCTCATATGTTGTGCTTTTCTACAAAGGCTTGTCAAAAAGTTCTTTTTCTTTTAAAATATAATTTTATAGGGAGTTCTGCTTGAAAGTTCTGGTTATAGGCTCCGGCGGAAGGGAGCACGCTTTAGTATGGAAATTAAAACAATCAAAATTAGACCCGGAACTATTCTGGGCTCCGGGAAATGGTGGGTATAAAGGTTTTGCTCAATGTGTGAACATATCTGCTGAAAATGTTGAAGATATATTAGACTTCTGTATGGGTAAAAAAATAGATTTTGTTGTGGTCGGTCCAGAGGCTCCACTTGCACTTGGTATAGTTGACAAATTAAATAAAAAAAACATTAAAGTTTTTGGTCCAACAAAGGCAGCTTCACAACTTGAAATATCAAAGGTTTTCACAAAGTTATTCTGTCAAAAAAATGGAATTCCTTCAGCAAAATTCTGGATTTTTGACGATAGCAAAAAGGTAACGGACTTTTTGCAATCAAGAGAGCTTCCTTATCCTCTGGTTTTAAAAGCAGATGGCCTTGCTGCAGGAAAGGGCGTTATCATTGCTGAAGACGCTAATCACGCTGTTGAAGCAGCAAATAAGATTATGGTACAGAAGAAATTTGGCAACGCCGGGAACAAAATCGTAATTGAAGAATTCCTTGCTGGAAATGAGGCTTCCATAATGGCTTTGTGCGACGGTGAAAAGAGCCTGATTCTTCCAACCGCAAGGGATTACAAGAGAGCTCTTGATGAAGACAAAGGTGAGAACACAGGAGGAATGGGTGCAGTAAGTCCCTCACCCGTCGTCTCAGAAAATGATAAAAAAAATAACCTTCTTAATGAAATAAAATTCAAAATCATAGACAAAACTCTTCAGGCAATGGCTGATGCAGGAAATCCTTTTAAGGGAGTTTTATACGCAGGTCTTATGCTGACAGATGAAGGACCAAAACTTCTTGAGTTTAATGTTCGTTTCGGAGATCCGGAAACGCAGGTTGTGCTTCCAAGACTCAAAGAAGACCTTCTTACAATATTAATAGAATCTTCTGAAGGAAAAATCACAAAAAATGAATTATCCTTAAGCCAGAATAAATGTGTAACCGTTGTTGCAGCATCTAAAGGATATCCATCTTCTTACAGCAAGGGGTTTGAAATTAAAGGCATCAAAATGGCGGAAGAGAATGGATGTATAGTTTTTCACGCTGGCACAAAAAGAGAGGGAGAAAAGATTTTAACTAATGGTGGAAGGGTCCTGAATGTCACCGCTTTTGGAGAAACTTACAATGAGGCGAGAGAGAAAGTTTATAAAGGACTTGAAAAGATAGATTTTGAAGGAATTACTTATAGAAAAGACATAGCAAGAATTTGAATTGGAAAGGTTTAAATTATGGAGAAGACAAAACTGCCTGAAATTATATCCAGTCTGCCAGGACCAAAGGCAAAAGAAGTAATAGAAAAAGATTCTCTCTTTACTTCCCCTTCTTATACGAGGGGTTACCCGCTTGTGGCTGAGGAAGCAAGAGGAGCAATAGTAAAAGACCCTGATGGCAACCTGTTTCTGGACTTTGCCGCTGGAATAGCTGTCTGCTCAACAGGACATTGCCATCCTGAAGTTGTGGCCGCAATAAAAAGTCAGGCAGAAAAACTTATCCACATAAGCGGAACCGATTTTTACTATCCTATTCAAGCGGATGTTGCCGAAAAGATTGCAAAAATGGTTGGAAAGACTAAAAAGAAAAGGGTGTTCTTCGGGAATTCAGGTGCAGAAGCCGTTGAATGCGCAATTAAACTTGCAAAATATTATACAGGCAAGAAAAGATTCATAGCATTTTTTGGCTCTTTTCACGGAAGGACAACAGGCTCTCTCTCTCTAACAGCATCAAAAACTATCCAGAAAGAGAGATTTTTTCCCCTTATGGAAGGGGTTACACATGTTCCCTATGCTAACTGTTACAGATGTCCCTTTGGACAGAAGTATGGCTCTTGCAAGATGGAATGTCTTTCTTTCATTGAAAATGTAATTTTTAAGACTGTTGTTCCACCTTCAGAAGTTGCAGCAATCTTCTTTGAACCAATTCAGGGTGAAGGCGGATATGTTGTTCCTCCCAGAGAATTTGTTGAAGGCCTTCGAGAAATATGTGATAAACACCGCATTCTCCTTGTAGCAGATGAAGTACAATCTGGATGTGGAAGAACAGGTAAATTCCTTGCCATCGAGCATTTCGGCATAGAGGCGGATATAGTTTGCCTTGCCAAAGGAATCGCTTCGGGTTTACCGCTTTCTGCAGTTGTGGCAGATGAAAATATTATGAGCTGGCCTCCAGGGTCTCACGCAAGCACCTTTGGAGGAAATCCAGTAGCACTTAAAGCGTGTGAAGCCACTTTGAAACTTCTCGAAAAAGAACTTATGAAAAACGCAAAAGAGCAGGGCGATTATCTTCTTGCCGGACTGAAAGAAATGATGAACAGACATAAAGTGATAGGAGATGTAAGAGGAATAGGTTTGATGATTGGTGTCGAATTGGTCAAGGATAAAACCTCTAAAGAGCGTTTTACGGAACTTAGAGACAGGGTTGAAGTTGAATGCTTTTACAGAGGGCTTCTTGTTCTTGGCTGTGGGGCAAACACAATAAGACTTTGTCCCCCTCTCATAATCGACAGGACTCAGGCAGATTATGCGATGAAAATCATTGACGAATCAATATTGGCAGCAGTTGATTTTTTAAAGGGAGAGAAGAGAACTTCTATTATAATTTGAAAAGGGGTGAAATATGAAAGTTCTTATTTGGGGTGCAAGGGGCAGCGTCCCATGTTTTTCAAAGAGGAAAAACCATTTTGGTACTAACACTCCCTGTGTTGAGGTAAAATTCAGCAAAACAGAGAGAATAATCCTCGATGCAGGAACAGGCCTTGTTTCTATGGGAAACAGCATTTTTGAAAAGTCAAACCTTTCAACCGAACCTTTCAATATCTTTCTTTCCCACTTTCACTGGGACCATATTCAAGGGCTTCCTTTCTTTAAGCCTGTCTTTCAAAAGGAAGTGTCAATCAATATTTACGGCAAAGAGGAAATTGATAAAGTTTTTTCCTCCCAGATGATAACTCCATTCTATCCTGTTCCTTTCGGAAATCTTCCAGCTAAAATAAATGCTGTTCATGTTGATTCTTCGATTAGCCTTTTTTCAGCAAAAATAACTCCTTTTCAGTTGAATCACCCGCAGGGATGCATTGGATATCGAATTGAGCATAACGGAAAAATTTTAGTTTATGCCACAGACACAGAACCGGACGAAGGAAAACTCGACAAAATACTTATCGACCATTCAAAAGGAGCAGACCTTTTGATAATGGATTCTAACAACACACCAGAAGAGGCAGCTTTCAGAAAAGGATGGGGACATTCCACATACATCGACTGTGTAAATATTGCAAACAAAGCAGATGTTAAAAGGCTCATTCTTTTTCACCACGACCCCTTCCACGACGACAGCGTTGTTTTTGAAAAAGAGGCTAAAGCTAAGCGTCTTTTTAGAAATTCCTTCGCCGCTTTTGAAGATATGCAAATTGATGTTTAGTTCTAATGAATGGGTTCTGTGCTATTTCTCTCGGCTCCAATGACGGAAATTCAAAAGAAATTTTAAGCAAAGTTATAGAACTTTTTAAAAAGGATAAGATATTCAGGGTAGAAAAAGTCTCTTCATTATATTTTACAGAACCGGTTGAAACATTTCCCCAGCCGTATTTTTATAACATTGTTGCAATTGGAAATAGTTTTTTCGATCCTTTCGAAACTCTAAAATATTTTCTCTCTCTTGAAAATGTTTTTGGAAGAGTGAGAAGTAAAAGAAAAGGTAAAAGAACTCTTGACATAGACCTTCTTTTCTACAAAGAATCGATAATAAAGACAGATGTTCTAACACTCCCCCATCCTTCTCTTCTTTCAAGAAAATGCGTTCTAATTCCTTTAAAAGAGATTTCTCCCAGATGGAAACATCCCCAGACTGGTTCGACAATTGATCAGCTTCTTTCCAGATTAAACGGTGCCCTGAAAGTTATCAAACTTGAAGAAACTATTTTTTCCTGAACTTTAAAATAAGTGGCGTTCCCTCTATTTGAAAATGCTCATAAAACCTGTTTTTCAGAAATCTTACATAGTTTTCGGGAGGTCCTTCTTCGCAGTTTGTGAACAGAATGAAACGGGGAGGAGAATCGGAAACCTGTGTTCCATATTTTATTTTAAATTCTTTACCTGAAACCGCAGGAGGTGGAACGCTTCTTACTATTGAATTCAGCACTTTATTCAGTTCAGAAGTTGGAATTTTAAATTTGTAACTTTGATAAACAGATTCAATTTTTTTAAAAATATTCGTAAAGCCTCTTCCACTTCGGGCAGAAACTTGCAGCATAGGCAGGTATGGAATAAAACTAAATTTTTCTTTATAAAGAAGTATGGTTTCTTTTGCATCCTTTTCTGTTTTTATCTTGTCCCACTTGTTCAAAAGAATTATCGCAGCCTTCTGTGAATTTGCAATAATTCCTGCTATATAAGCATCCTGGTGGGTAGGAATATTAGAAGCATCAACAATATGAAGAGCCACATCGCAATTTTCAAGGGCTTTTCTTGCAAGAATAACTGAAAGAACCTCAGCTCCTTTTTGAGTCTTACTCTTCTTTCTAATTCCAGCTGTATCAATAAATTTAAAAGATTTTCCTTCAATCTCCAATCTTTCATCGACAGGGTCTCGTGTTGTTCCCGGGATATCAGAAACAAGCGCTCTTTTTTTCCCGATTATTCTGTTTAAAACAGAACTTTTTCCCACATTTGGCTTACCAACAATTGCCACTTTTATTGAATTTTCGTCATCTTTTTGAGAAACTCTCTCTTCAATATTTTTTGCAATCTCTTCCGTAAGTTCTTCAATGCCTAATCCATGTTCCGCAGATATGGAAAGAAGTGGTTCTATTCCGAGAGAATAAAATTCACTTTCTTTCAATTTGTGCTTTATGTCATCAATTTTATTCACCACAAGGATTATTTTTTTGTTGTGTCTTTTAAGTTTAATCGCAAGTTCCTTTTCAACAGGCAAAATCCCTTCCTGAGAATCAACCAGAAAAAGAACAAGGTCTGAATTCTCAATAGCCATTTCTGCCTGTTCCTGAACAAGTGCATGGAGCTGGTCAGATGTGGCTCCTTCTATCCCACCAGTGTCGACAAGAAGGAATCTCTTCCCTTCTGCCTCAACTTCTTCATAATTAAGGTCTCTCGTAACACCAGGCTGGTTATGAACAAGTGCTTTTCTTCTTCCAACCATCCTGTTGAAAAGAGTTGATTTTCCTACATTGGGTCTGCCAATAATGGCAACTGTAGCCAAATATCCTCCATATAAAAGAAACAATAAAATATAATACCTCAAAACAACACATCTGTCCAAAATAAATTTTGACAGAACCATCAAGTCAAGGGGAAAAGAAAAAGGAAAAAATTGAGCCATTTTCGGATAAAATAGTTTTCCTTGAGGAAGGGAACTATAAGATACCAAAAGGAGGTTCAACCATGAACAACTATAGCAGTGTTTTGGGACAGATTATAGGGCTGTTTCCGAAGGCGGAGTTTTACAAGGTTTCAAAAAAGAGCGGTGCAGAGATGAGCGCAAAGAGATTCTCCTTTACCTATAGGGACTTATGGGAATGGCTCGACAGGTTTTTTTCAAACATTAACCATCAAACCCGAAACCTATCAGCCGAGCCTTTTTTGAGAACTAATTGGACAGTATAATGACATATACAGGCATAAAAACAGTGAGCCTCGTTTTCAAGCCCCCAAAAAACCCATCCTGAATCCTCAATTTTTCAGAATTCCGTTTCCGCTTTCAAATTATCCTAAACAGCAGTGCTTAGAACAATAAAATTTAAAAAGTTTTCAATGTTCAGAAGAACCTTTTTTAAATAAATTTAAATTTAGTATAATGTATTTGGAGGGAAAAATGGAAAGTTGCATTGATGTCAATTCTCTCTGGGAAGCACTGAAAATGGTTTATGACCCTGAATTACAGATTGATATTGTCAATCTCGGCCTTGTTTATAGGCTTGAGGCAGATGGCACAACTGTAAATTTAGATATGACTATGACATCTATAGGTTGTCCACTAACGGAACAAATCGCTTTTAACGCACAAAATGAGCTTCTAAAAGTTAAGGGAGTAGAAAAAGTTAACCTCAACATCGTCTGGTCTCCACCGTGGAGCCCTGATAAAATGAGCGAAGAAGCAAAAGCAATGCTGGGAATTTTTTAAACCATTTCTTTAAGGTTTATTTTAAGCTCCTTTAGCAAATTGTAGAAAAGATCAACTGGAAAACCCATCACATTGTGAAACGAACCATCAATTCTTTTAATAAACAGGGAACCCTTTCCCTGAACTCCATAAGCACCAGCTTTATCCATCGGTTCTCCTGAATTAACATACCACTCAATTTCCTCTTCACTCATAGAATGAAACTCAACATCGCTTTTAGAAAAACCTTCTTTATATTCCTTCCCGTTTTTTATCAGGCAAACCCCTGTATAGACAGTGTGGCTTTTTCTCTGAAGGAATCTCATCATCTCTTTTGCCTCTTCCCTGTCTTTTGGCTGACCAAATATTTTATCATCAAGATATACAACAGTGTCGGCACCAATTATCAAATAGTCAGAATTATATTTTATGTTTTTTTTAGCAAAGTTGGCTTTCTCTCTTGCAATTCTTACAACCGCCTTCTCGGGAGGCTCTCCTTCATAAAATATTTCATCTGCTTCTGTCGGCATGGTCTCAAAAGAAAGCCCTATTTTTGCAAGAATTTCTCTTCTACGCTCGCTTTTCGAAGCAAGGATAATTTTCATCACTTTTTTATTCTATAAGCAAATATTGACGCTATTAAAAGTCCTAAAAGAGAAAAGAAATTGATTTTTAAAACACCGCCAAAAATAATTGAAAAAAATGAGAGATCAAGGTTCAGAGGCTCTTTTATTCCTATGGCTACCGTTTCAAAAAAGATTTTTTTCAGGAAACCTTCTGACATAAATCTCCCTGCAAGGTCTCCAAAAAGAGAACCAGCAAAAAGCCCGCAAAAAAGGAGTAAGATGATAAGTGGAATTCTTCTGCTTTTCACTGGACTATTCCCTTTGGCAGAGGTATCTCTGATTCAATGGTTCCAAAACGCTCTTCATATTTCTGAAGGTTTTCAACAAGAGTTTTTACAATCTGCTTGAAAGCAATCGGATTGGAAATCAGTCTTGCCTGAATTTTTACATCCTGTCTTCCCGGAACCATCCTTCCAAAATCCATTACAAACTCTGCCTTGTTATGGAGAACCGAAAGAAAATTTACATAAATCCCCTGTGCCACTGTATCATCGACAATAACTTTAATTTCAAACTTCCCTTCATCTTTCTTCTTATCCATTTTAACCTCCAGTTTTAATAATACTTCAAAAAAATTGAAGGTTCAATAACTTTTTGACATTTGACTTTTGTTTTATTATGAATCATAATTAAAAAATAGCAGCGGGAGTTCTGAATGAAAGGTGTTATTTTTGACTGTTTGTCGCTGTTAGTAAAAGAAAATTTTGGAGAAGATAAATGGATTGAAATTCTTCTTTCTGCTGGTTTTACAAAATTCACCATTTTCCCTCCCTATTCTGATATTCCAGATGAATACTTTGGCAAAATTTTTTCTTCTGTTCAAAAGAATCTCAACAAGAGCGAAAATGAAGTTGCTGACCTTTTTGCTGAATACTGGGTTAATGTTTACGCTCCACAGGCTTACCCTGAGTTTTACAAAGAAAAAAATAATACAAAAGAGTTCCTTTTGATGATGGATTCTGTCCACAGAAAAGTTACTGAGGCTATCCCCTATTCCAGGCCCCCCCATTTTGAATACAGGATAATAGATGAAAAGACACTCTATATGTACTACTATTCTTCAAGAAATTTAATGTTTCTCTTTGAGGCACTTGTCAAAGCAACTGCAAAGCACTTCAATGAAACCATTTCAATTGAAAAGCCTCAAGAAAACTGCCTTTTAATCAAATTTCTAAAATAGTTATTTAGTTTTCTACCTTCCACATCAATCGATCAGGAGGAGTTTGCTTTTATTCCTTACAGAAAAAGAGAGCTTTTAACAAATCTTTTCCTGAACTCTTTTTGCTTATCCTTTTTTGTGAGATAATCCATTAAAGGAGGATTTTATGTTTAAGGCGGCAAAAAGGTTTTTTGCTTTCGCTTGTTTTACCTCTGATTTACTTGCTATTTTCTGTTCTTTTTTCGCTGCATACTTTGTAAGGGCAAAACTTCTTCCTTTAATCCCCTATTTTGAAAAAAGAGTTTTCTTTCCGCTTGAAAATTATTTCCCTGTTTTTATTATTTCCTCTTTCTCTCTTCTCCTCTGTCTTTATTTTCTTAAAGGATACAAACTACCTCCTGGAGTGGCACTCCACAAAACTTTTTTCCTTGTTGTAAAAAGCGTCTTTTTTGCGTTTCTTCTTGCACTTGCTTTTATCTATCTTCTCAAACTCGTCTTTGTTTCAAGAACCTTTGTCGCCATATTTTTCCTTTGTTTTATTGTTTTTGGAACGCTATTCAGGCATATTGTCTCTCTCAAGTTTAGAGGAGGAGTCAAGGAGGGTCTTCATCACAAAAATCTTGTTGTTATTGGAAATGGCCAAAATGCAATTGAATTCATTAACGCTGTCAGGGCGAACCCGGAAACAGGCTTTTCAATAAGAGGCTTTTTTCTTTCAAGTGCGGATGAAAAACCTGAAGATGTACAATTTCTTGTGAAAGAAGGATTTGACTTCCTCGGGAATGTTTTTGATATTCCATCCTTTCTTGAAAGAGAGGTTGTTGACGCAGTTGTAATAGCAGAAGATCCTTCCAAAGTCACGAACCTTGAGGAACTTTTTATGACCTGCGAGGAGCTTGGTGTTGAACTTTTAATGTCTCTCCGCGTTTTCCCGCACATAAATACTCCAATATTTTTTGATCGGCTCGAAGATATTCCACTCCTTCATTTTGCAATGACACCAAAGGCAGGCTTTTCCCTTTTCTTAAAAAGACTTATAGACATTTCGGGCTCACTTTTTGGTCTGAGTGTTCTTTTTCCTCTTCTTTTGCTTGTAGCAATACTAATAAAAATAACCAGCGAAGGCCCAATCTTCTTTGTTCAGGAAAGAATGGGATTGAGGGGAAGAAGATTCAAACTCTACAAATTCAGAACGATGGTAAAAGACGCGGAAAAAAGACTTGAAGAGATTAAACATTTGAATGAAGTCGACGGACCCGTTTTTAAAATTGAAAAAGACCCGAGATTGACTTCAATTGGAGGGTTTTTAAGAAAAACATCAATTGACGAACTTCCTCAACTCTGGAATGTTCTTAAAGGAGAAATGTCTCTTGTCGGTCCACGCCCTCCAATACCTTCAGAAGTTGAAAAGTATGAAAGATGGCAGAGAAGAAGGTTATCTATGAGACCTGGGCTTACCTGCCTCTGGCAGATATCAGGAAGGTCTGAACTTGACTTTGACACCTGGATGAAGCTTGACCTCAAATACATTGACAACTGGTCTTTGACTCTTGATTTAATTATTCTTCTTAAAACAATACCGGCAGTTCTTTCTCAAAGGGGCGCAAAATGAAAAAATGCAGAGATTGCGGAAATGAAGTCAGTGAAAGCGCTTTAGAGTGCCCCAAATGTGGAGCATTGTACCCTTACAAAGAAAAATGGGACGGTTACGGATTAGAATATAAGTCAAAGACTGTAATTATGGGTCTCCCGCTTGTTCATATTTCATTCAAATATAGACCAAATTTACTTCCCGTTCCAGCAAAGGGTATTATTGCAATAGGACAGTTTGGAATTGGAATTATCAACATATTTCAATTCGGAGCTGGAATATTCAGTCTTTCTCAAATAACCGCCTCTGTCTACGCTGTCTGCCAGATAGGAATTGCATACTCTTTAATTGCCCAATTTGGACTATACTGGGATAAAGGATACGGACAGATTGTCAGGAATCTTAAAGAACTCCTTTTTTAATTTTTTTAATTTTTAGAAGGTTCCTCTGAATTCTTTTTGATTTCTTTAAGTATCTCATTATACTTTTTTATTTCCTCATCCCTGTTAAAGTCTTTATAAAATTTTATAAGGCTTTCAACAACAAGAATCCTGTCATTTAGCTTTGAAGAAGGGTTTTTATTAAGTTCGTTTAGTAGCGTAACGTAAATCTCTTCTGTCAAATGGTACTTCCCAACCGCAAAGTAAAATTCTGCAAGACTTAATTTAAAGTGAACAGAAGTTGGATGAATCTTTCCAAGAACCTTTTCTGCTGTTGAAACTGCTTTTTTATAACATTCCTCAGCCTCTTTAAACCTGTTTAAGGAAAGATAAAGCGCTCCGAGATTATTTGATATTTTGGCAACTTCAAGAGATTCCTTTCCGTAAGCGTTTTCTAAAATTTTAATGGCATCAAGATAGTAACCTAAAGCATTTTCATAGTCTCCCTTTGCCTTTAGTGCAATTCCAACATTGTTATAGGCAATTGCAAGGATGGGATTGTTTTTTTCATAAGCTTTTTTGTATATTTCCAGAGATTTCAGCCAATATTCGTAAGCCCTGTCATAATCCTTCATAGAATAATAAAGCGCCCCAAGATTTGTCAATGTATTTCCAATAGATGGGTGGTCGTTTTCAAATATTTTTTCCTTCACTTTAAGTGATTTTTGAAAATATTCCTCAGCATCTTTAAATTTCTTCTGCTTTTTGCACATCTGGGCAATATTGTTCAAAGCCGAGGCAACATCGGAATGATTTTCTCCGTAATTTTTGAGCCATATTTCATAAGCGTTTCTGTAAAATTTTTCCGCTTCTGGGTAATCTCCTTTTCTTCCATAAACTTGAGCAATATTGTTTAATACACTTGCTTTTGAAACATCATCTACTCCAAACATTTTTTCTCTTATTTTTAGTGATTTGTTTAAATTTTCAAGAGCCTCGTCAAGTCTATTCTGCTCCGAAAGAACCACTCCCAAATTATTGTAGTATCGGGCTGTAACATCTGAATTTACAACTGCTTTGACCTCCGCAATTTTAATTGATTTCAAGATGTATTCTTCCGCTTCTTTATAATTCCCCTCTTTCGAAAAAACAACGCTCAATTCAGAATAGATTTCCGCAACTTCAAGGCTTTCTTTACCATAAAGCTCTTCTTCCAAAGCAAGAGATTCTTTTAGAAGTGGCTTCGCATCTTTGTAAAGACCCAGATTGGTATAGACAGTTCCCATAGTTTCCATCAATCTGCTCTGAATCTCCGGTTGATTTTTCAATTCTTCTCCTATTTTCCTGACACCTTTCTGAAGAACTTCTTTTGCTGTAATCTTCTTCCCCTTTGCCTCATTCGGATCTGACACTTCGAACAAATGAATAAGGAAATTTGATATCTGTCTTGCCGTTTCAGCTTCTCTTCTTGCTTTTTTCTCTGCAATTGAAGATTTAAAGGCAAAAATTGTGGCAACAAGGCTTAAAATAAAAAGAAGAGTTATTGTCGCAGCGATAATATTTCTTCTTCTAATTTTAAAAGGTTTTTCAATTATTTCATCAATTTTTTTTAAGGTTTCCCTTGCTGTCAATCTTGCGTTAGCATCAATGCAGGTCAAACTATCAACAAGTTGAGATATATCTTTATCTTCAATTTCTGCTTTTCGCTTTTCACCCTTCTGATTTTTTAAAAGAAGGGTCTCAATGCTGTCATCCAGATTATAAGAACTCTTTCCTGTGAAGATTTCTTCCATAATAATTCCGAAAGAATACATATCGCTTGCGGAGTTCACTTCTTCTCCTCTTGCCTGCTCGGGACTCATATAACCGAGAGTTCCCATTATCACTCCCGCAGTGGTCAATCCTTTCGAAACAGAATGGCTGCCTGTGTCAAGTATAAAAGTTTCCTCTTCCCTTAATTTGTTTTCTTTCTTCTTCCTTTCAACTGCATCTTCATTTGTTTTGTCCTTTGTCTCAAAATTTATCTGTCTTGCAAGGCCAAAATCAAGAACTTTTATTGAACCATTTTTTGTAACTACGATATTGTCAGGCTTTAAGTCCCTATGAATAATCCCCTTGCTGTGTGCAACAGTAAGCACTTCTGCAAGAGTTCTTAAAATAGAGAGCTTTTGCTTTTTGTTTAATTTGTTTTCTTTGATTACATCTTTTAGACTCTTCCCCGAAACTAATTCTAAGACAAGATAATCAGCTTCGCTTCCTTCAATGTAATCATAAATTTGACATATATTTGGATGCCCGAGTTGAGATAAAACTTTTGCCTCAATTAAAAACCTCTCCTTGCTCTCTTTATCAAGTCTATTTTCTGGCCTTATGCATTTAAGAGCAACATCTCTTTCAAGAACCTCGTCAAAGCCGTGATAGACATCCCCCATCCCGCCTTTTCCAATTTTGCTTTTGATTTCGTATCTTCCTATCCTAAAATGAAGTCGCATTTCTCCCACTCCATTTCTAAGTAGATATTTTAAGACTTTATCTTCTTTTTCTCAATAAAAAATAACTGACTATGTCATAACTATATGATAATGTCTCTCTTAAACTAATTAGAAATGTCCTCTAAAATGGAAGTGCGAAAGCCGCAAAAAGAATCAATAAGTCCTATAAACCCTCATTGAACCATCACTCAAAGGGTTTCCTCTGGGAACAAAGGTTAAGGAGTAAAAAATAAAGAAGCAAGAGCCTTTGGGTTTTTTCCTGAAAGGGGGAATTTTCGTTGAAAGGAAGAATAGGAACGAGCACGCGGTTTTTTAGTGTTTTTGGCGGCATCAAGTGCTATAATAGAAAAGCTATGGAAATCTACAGACTTATTTTGAAAGCGTCAAATATAGAGGAACACCCCAGAAGAACTTGAAACCTTCACCCATTTTTATGGAGGTTTCAGATGAATTTGCCTTGCTGCCTTTCCTTCCCAAAAAGTCTCAAATGTTATGGACTTCTACAGCCCCTTGACAAAGCTGATTTTTTGTTTTATATTTTAAATTGGGGAGATGATTTGGGCTGTCTTTGTAAAAATGGCTTGTGGAAAAATAAGGAGGTTTTTATGAATAAGAAATTGTTTATCGTAGTGGCAACTTTGAGTATGCTTTGTTTGTTGCCACTTTTTGGCAATCCAAAAAGCTTTGGTGCAGATGTTGCCCCACTTGAAAATGTAGAGCGATACGACCTCATTCCTCAAACAGATGTCGCCACGCTTCTGGCAGAAGACGCTGCAAATGAAGCCAAGGGCGTGCCGTTCAGGGTTGCATCTCAGGAAAAAGTCAATATTGATCTATATTCCTGTGGGACTGTGGATTATTTATCCGATGGCGGAGCTATATGGAGACTGCGGGTCAATGCGAAAAATGCTATTTTCCTAAGTTTCATTTTCAGCAATTTTTACCCTCAGGACAATATGGAGCTTTATGTCTATAATCCATCGCAGACCTTGGTTTTCGGCCCATATACTTCCAAAAATATCACAGAAGATGGATCGCTCGGGACACCTATAATTCCGGGTGAAGAATCCGTTATTGAGCTTTATTTCCCTTCAGGCATAATTAAAACAGAAATGGCGGTGGATACGGTTTGCTACGGCTATAAAGATCCATTTGGTAGCAAAGCAGCCGGTTCCTGCGAAGTTGACATAAATTGCCCTACCGGCAACAACTGGCAAAACGAGAAAAGGGCTGTGGCAAGAATATACTTTGGGGGTTATCTTTGCACCGGCTCCCTGCTAAACGATGTTCCTCAGGATTGCAAGAACTACTTTCTTACTGCCAACCATTGTATCAGCACGGCCCATAACGCAGACATTTGCGTTTTCTACTGGAATTATGAAAAACCTTCTTGTAACTCAGGAAGCGGAAGCCTGACTCAAAACCAGACAGGTTCGACGTTGAGAGCTACAAATACTAATTCCGATTTTACACTTCTTGAACTGAATGCAGTACCAGATTCTGCTTTTAATGTCTATTATGCCGGCTGGACGAATACATCCACCGCGGCATCAAGCGGAACGTGCATTCACCACCCTCAAGGGGATGTCAAAAAGATCAGTGTTGACAACAGCACTCTCGTAGATGGGTCCTATTTCGGGAATACCCACTGGCGGACGCCGAGCTGGGATGTGGGAGCCACGGAAGGAGGCTCATCTGGATCGGGTTTGTGGGACCAGAACCACCGAATTGTAGGTCAGCTTCACGGAGGAGCTTCTTCCTGCACAGCTCCACCTGAGAATATGTGGGACGAATACGGCAAGTTCAGTGTTTCCTGGGCTTCAGGAAGCACCGCTTCTACAAGGCTTAAAGATTGGCTTGATCCCAATAATACTGGGACTGTCTATGTTAATGGAAAAGACAATTCAACCTGCGGAGGAGGGTGTACTGCACCTGGAGCACCCAATCTTACAGCGGCGACCGGAACATGTTCAGGCGTGGACCTTACCTGGACCGCTGGAAGCGGAACGACTCTCTCATACAACATCTATCGCGATACAGGGAGTTGCGACGGATCTTACAACAAGCTTGCAGGTCCTGTTACAGGGACATCTTATTCGGATACAACAGCCGTTGCCGGAACAACTTATGCCTATGTTGTACGTGGTTGTTGCGATGCGGATGGTACAATTGAATCGATCAACAGCAACTGCCGCACAGCAACCCGGCTCTCCACACCGGCAACGCCTGATGCCCCCACTGTCACAGATGATTGTTCAGGCTTGTTGGTCTCCTGGACGGCTGTTTCCGGGGCAACATCATACACGGTACAGAGAGGAACCAAGTCCAACTGCACGGGACAGAGCGCAATCGGGACGAGCGCCACGAACAGCTACCTGGATGACACAGCCGCACTAAACACGAACTACTATTACACGGTTATAGCTGAAAATAGTTGTGGAAGCAGCGCGGCATCAGCCTGCAGTTCTGTTGCTGTACACAGCGTTTCGGTTCCAGGTGCTCCTGCGATCACCTCGATAACCGACGAAAACGCCTGCGCCCAGAGCGGAATCAGGGTAAACTACACGGCAGGAACCGATGCGACAAGTCATGACCTTGTAAGAGACACAACCGTTGTTGTGACAGGCTACACTTCGGGAGCCCTTTATGATCCGGGAAACACATCATCCCACACCTACTATGTCAGGGCTGTTAACTCCTGTGGAAGCACCGACAGCACAGGGTCCGCCTTTGCCGATGCCAACAATGCACCGGGAACACCTACAATAACTGCTATAACTGACTACGACGACTGTGCCCAGAACGGTATAAAGGTTGCTTATACTGCCGGCTCGGGCGCCACAAGGCATGATCTATACCGTGACTCCACTCTGGCAGTGACTGACTATGTTTCTAACGCAGTTTACAATCCCGGTGACACAGCGACACACACATATGTGGTAAGGGCAGTCAACGGCACCTGTTATGCCGACTCGACCTCGCAGGCTTTTGCGGACGGAAACGGTGTTCCAGGTGCTCCTTCAATCACCTCGATAACCGATAATGACGCGTGTCAACAAAATGGAATTCACGTGAATTACACGCCAGGTAGCGGCGCCACCAGCCACGACCTCTACCAGGATGGTGTTTCTGTTGTTACGGGATATACATCGGGAGCGCTTTATAATCCCGGCAATACAAACAGTCACACTTATTACATTAGAGCAATTAATTCGTGCGGGGGAACGAACTCCAGTACTCAGTCATTTACAGATGCAAGTAACGCTCCGGGAAGTCCGGTGATTACCGGCATCACAGACGAGTCCACCTGTGCTCAGAGCGGGATCCGTGTGGCATACACGGCTGGTTCAGGTGCAACGAGTCACGACCTTTACAGAGACGGAGCTCTGGCTGTGACCGGCTACACCTCCAATGCACTCTACAATCCTGGAGATACCGCGAGTCACAGTTATGTGGTACGTGCCATCAACGGCACCTGCTATACCAATTCGAATTCACAGAATGGAACCGATGGGAACAATACGACTACCCCTGCAATCACCGGCGCAAGTGCAAATACCTGCCCTGAAACAACCGTTCTGCTCACTACCGAATCGGGAATGAGCAATTACCAATGGTATCTCAATAACAGCCCGATAAGTGGTGCGAACGGTTATACATACACTGTGACAGCAACGGGCAATTACACTGTCTCCTACACGAACGCTTCAGGTTGCACAGGCACATCAGCCGTCAAGGCAGTCACTATCAGCTCCTGTGCTCCAAATATCGTTTATAGCACTAATGGAGGCTGGACACAGATCACCGGTGACGGTGATTCGTGGTACGAACCTGGAGAAAAATGGTCTGTGGATGTTACCCTTACCAACATCGGAAATCTCGACGCTACGAATGTTACAGCAACACTTTCCGGAAACGGGATAGAGGTCTGCGAACCGACAAAGTCTTTCGGCAACATAGCGGTTAACAGCACTGCCAGCGCCACTTTCCAGTTTGTTATTTCGACTACCTTCTCTCCGTGTGGTTCAGCTGTAAACTTCAATGTCACCAATAAGGTCTGTTCTGAGGCTAACCCTGCAGGAGCAGATGAAACAGGAGTATTCAGCATTACAGTCGGGCAATCGCTCGGTGGGACGACAACTCTCTTCGGGCCTGATGACTTTGCAAACCTCAATAACTGGGTTGCTGATGGCTACTCACTGGCAACAGGAGGAACCTGCCACGATACAAACATTGCCCAGTCGGGTGGAAACGGGACATATTATCTTACACTTGCCTCCTCTATCTCCACTGTTGGAATGACCAACATAACCGTTCACATGGACTGGGGTTTGACAAGCCCGGCTCAAACTACACAGTATCTTGACTGGTCAACGGATGGCATTAACTGGAATGAAGGTGTCGCTTCTACCTCCAATAACGGAATGCTATGCAATCAAACACTAATTCTTCCTGCCGGAGCAGAAGGTCAAGCTGAACTCTACATTCGTTTCAGGACTGTATCAGGCGGTGCCACGAGATATGGGCAGGTTGATTATGTAAGTATCACTGGTGAAGGAGGCGGCGGCTGGGACTGCAGTTATGTGGGTAATGGAACCTGCTCAACCTGCACACCCCCAAGCCAGCCAGTAATTACAAATATTACTGATAATGATGCCTGTGCTCAAAGTGGAATTACAATAACATTCACATCAGGAACGCCAGCCACAAGACACGACCTATACAGAGATTCAACGCTTGTTCAGAGCAATGTTACAA
>DYJZ01000090.1 GCA_020722885.1 Thermoanaerobaculum aquaticum | reverse complement strand
AAATATCAGAAGCCTTTTCCTGGTTTGATAAGTGGATTGTTGACGGTGTGGTGAATGGAATAAGACATCTTACGGTTGGTCTTTCTCATGCTTCTCTTGCTTTCGATAAATATGGAGTTGACGGCGTTGGTGTCAACGGGACGGCTAAAGTGCTTCAGTGGTTTTCAAAAAATAATGTTAAAATTCAAACGGGAGAAGTTCAAAATTATGCTCTTGGATTTTTTGTTGGTTTTGTAGTTCTAATTGTCTGGTATCTCTTTTTGTGATAAAGGGAAGGAGATCAAGGAATGCCTTATATACTTTCTGTCCTGACTTACATTCCGCTTGTTGCTGCTCTTTTTGTGATTTTTTTGGTGCCCAAAGAGAAAACGAAATTTATCAAGTATTTTTCTACAGCAGTCTTTTTTGTTGACTTTGTTTTGAGTCTTCCTCTGTGGTTTAACTGGTATGAGGCTCAAAGCAAAGCGAAGGGTATGTGGGTTTTTGAAGAAGGACCTTTCACCTGGATAAAATCAATTGGAGTGAATTATCATTTTGGAGTTGACGGAATGTCAGTTCTTCTCGTCCTTCTTACAACCCTTCTTGGAGTCCTTGCTGCGTGGTCATCGTGGGCATACATAAAAGAAAGGGAAAAGGAATACTATGTGTGGCTTTTAATACTTCAGACCGGGATGCTCGGTGTTTTCTGCGCACTTGATTTCTTCCTTTTCTATGTTTTCTGGGAAGTGATGCTTGTTCCTATGTATTTTCTGATTGGAATATGGGGAGGACCAAACAAACTCTATGCGGCAATCAAATTTTTCCTTTATACACTTGCAGGTTCAGTTTTGATGCTCATCGGTATTCTTGCTCTCTATTTCC
This sequence comes from Thermoanaerobaculum aquaticum, assembly GCA_020722885.1. Classification (GTDB taxonomy): domain Bacteria; phylum Acidobacteriota; class UBA4820; order UBA4820; family UBA4820; genus UBA4820. The sequence goes on along the minus strand of DYJZ01000090.1, from coordinate 4,980 downwards.
AGACAGGCGGAATTAACAACGGACAAAACACATTTGATCTCGATGTTATCTACAAACTTTCACTTGACCCAGCTTTTCAGTGGTGGGTTTTTGCAGCGTTTTTTGTTGGATTTGCAATAAAAGTCCCAATGTTTCCATTCCATACATGGCTTCCTGATGCGCATGTTGAAGCACCAACGGCTGGTTCGGTTATTCTTGCTGGTGTTTTGCTAAAGATGGGAACATACGGATTTTACAGGTTTTCGCTTCCTATTTTGCCCGATGCAACTATTAGCTGGATACCATTTTTAATGGTTCTTTCAATTATAGGTGTAATTTACGGAGCGATGGTTTCTTTAGTTCAAAAAGATGTGAAAAAACTTGTGGCATACTCTTCAGTAAGCCACCTCGGCTTCTGTATGGCTGGAATGTTTGCACTGACAGAGGCTGGAATAAAGGGCTCAATTATGCAGATGATAAACCACGGAATTTCAACTGGAGGGCTCTTCCTTCTCGTTGGAATTGTTTACGAAAGAACACACACGAGAATAATAAAAGAGTATGGTGGGCTTGCAAAACTTATGCCTGCTTATGCGGCTTTCTTTATGGTAATAACCCTTTCCTCTATTGGCCTTCCCGGGCTTAATGGATTTGTAGGCGAGATACTTGTTTTACTTGGTGCTTACCAGATGTCTGCAGCGATTTTCTCAAAATCGCTTCTTTTCTTCCTTGTTTCTGGAATGGTTTTGGGGGCAGCCTATATGCTCTGGATGTATCAGAGGGTCTTCTTTGGGGAAGTTACAAATAGTCATCTTGAGGAGCACACGAAAGGAAAAGATATGAATTTAAGGGAGATTGGTTATATGACTCCTCTTGTAATTCTTGCTCTCTGGATAGGTTTGTATCCGTCTCCATTTCTCAAGAGAATGGAACCCAGTATAAAATTTGTTCTCGACAGGGTTTCTCCTGCCATAGTTAAAATTGAAAACAAAAAAGGACTGAAACCACCAGTAATAGAGCAAAAGAATTGGACTCCAGAACCCGCTCTTCCTGCTCCATCTGAAGAGGAGGCAAAAAGCATTAAAGAAGCAACTGAGAAGGGGGAATAAATGTTTTCACTTCATCCATCCTGGACGCATCTTTTAACACCAGAAATTGCCCTCTTATGTTTTTCCATAATCTTTCTTGTCATTGCCGGTTTAAAGGGAGATAAGAATCTAAGAAAAGGAAGTCTATATCTTTCACTCCTGTGTCTTCTTTTCACACTCTTTTTTGTAATTCAACTTTTTGTTTCGCTTCCGGACAAAGAGCACATTTCTGTCATTAGTACTTCTGCTGGCAATGCTTCCTTACTTATCGATAAATACAGTCTTCTTTTCAAAATGCTTGTAATTCTTGGCGGATTTTTCTCACTTCTTGTATCCCAGAAAGAACTTGATGAGGAAAACGCCTGGACGGGAGAGTATTTTGCCCTTATTTTGTTCTCTATTCTCGGAATGATGGTTATGGCTTCTGGGGCTGATTTACTGACACTATGGGTTGGACTTGAGACCATGGCTCTCTCCATTTATGTTCTTGCAGCCTATCTGAGAAGAAAAGAATCTTCAGTTGAAGGAGCACTTAAATATTTTATTCTCGGGGCACTCTCATCAGGTATGTACCTATACGGTGTTTCTTTCATTTATGGAGCCACTTCCTCCATCCATCTTAAAGTTTTAAGGGCACAACTCGGAATGATGATTACAAGGGGAGGAATTGAAAATATTCCTTTTCCGCTCGCTTTTGGTTTGGTGCTTCTTGTTGTTTCGCTCCTCTTTAAAATTGCAATAGTTCCCTTCCATTTCTGGACACCGGATGCTTACGAAGGTGCAACAACTCCAGTTACAGCCTTTATGAGTGTTGCGCCAAAGGCGGCTGGATTTGCAATGTTGGGGAGGATTTTCTTTGTGGGGCTTATTCCTCTGTATGACATTTTGATACCATTGCTTATGTTGACAGCACTTTTGACGATGGTTTGGGGAAACATAGCAGCAATGCTTCAGAGCAATGCAAAAAGAATGCTTGCCTACTCTTCAATAGCTCATGCTGGTTATATGCTTTCTGGTGTTATTGCTGCTCTAAAGGCAAAAACAGATGAGGGAATTACGGCGGTTTTATTCTATCTTTTTGTGTATATTTTTATGAATGTTGGTGCTTTTTCAGTGATAATTGCTCTTAAGGGAAACGGAGAAGAAGGAGACAGGATGGAAGATTTTACAGGGCTTTTCAAAAGGAAACCCTATCTTGCTATTTTTATGACATTCTTCCTTCTTTCTCTTGGAGGAATTCCTCCGTTTGCTGGGTTCCTCGGTAAGTTCTTCATATTTATGTCGCTTGTTCATAGCGAACTTTATCTTCTTGCGGCTGTTCTGGCTATAACAAGTGTAATATCAATTTATTATTATTACAGGATTGTGTGCAATATGTTCCTTAAAGAGGGAGTGGAAAAGCCGCAGATTAGAGAAGGATTTCTTCTAAAGAGTGCTTTAATTATTATGACGGTAGTAAATCTTTTCCTTATTCTCTTTACAAACAGAATTTTTTCAATAATGGAAAAGGGCAGCATATTTTAAAAAATTTTTTCTGATGATTTGAATATGAAAAGAATATTAAATATTTTGTGCGTGCCTCTTTTTCCGACTTTGACAGCAGCCACCTCATAACTTCTTATTTATCCGAGAGATACATTTTCAAAATGGAGAAAATTGTCCCTACACCTTTAAACCAGAGAATTCAGAATACCATGCAGTCATCTCAGAAAGCGACGATAGATACTTTAACTGAGGTATTTTCATAATGGCAAATATTTTGGAAGCCAGCTCCTTGTGTTTACTCCTCAGAAAATCCAACAGGGCTTTTGAGGTATGCTCTGTAAGCGAGAGGGAGATTGCTTCGCAAGATTATGCTCCGAAGAAGCACTCGCAATGACTGCGTAGTTTGTTAAAAAAAGGAAGATTGCTTCGGGGGTCTTTTCCACGAAGAGGGGCTCGCAATAACGGGTTACTACTGCTCGCAATGACAGCGTTACACCAATTTGACATCAACAGTAGATAAATCAACTCCGCCCGTAGGCTGGGATACATATCCCGCCTGTGCGAGGATAGGTATCCTCACCTACGAATTCTTAAACGACGGATGTCAAATTGGTATTCATTCCTATCACCTTATTCGCATCTTTATCAAATAAATCCAGAAGTTTATTGGCGGTGAGTAGCAAGTATAAGGGGATAAATGGTAAGGTTTGTGCCCTTTAATGTTAGATAAATTAGTTAGTAAAGTGTCTTAATTGCTAAGTTCTTCTATTTACAAAAACTGCTCCTGACTGGTCTGTCGGCATAATAACGAGTTCAAGAATGTTACAGTGAGGTGGTCTCGTTGCACAAAAATAAACAGCATCTGCAATGTCTTTTGGTGTTAGGGGTGTCATTCCTTCATAAACCTTTTTAGCCCTTTCTCTGTCTCCCCTAAATCTAACATTTGAAAAGTTTGTTTCAACCATTCCAGGATCTATTGTCGTAACTCTAATATTTATTCCTAAAAGATCTACTTTTAGTGCTTTTGTTAGTCCTTTTACAGCAAATTTTGTGGCGCAGTAAACATTACCACCAGGGTAAACCTCTCTTCCAGCAACGCTGCCAATGTTTATTATGTGTCCTTTGTTCCTTTTTACCATATTTGGAAGGACCGCCCTTGTGACAAACAGAAGACCTTTAATGTTTGTGTCAATCATTGTTTCCCATTCTTCGGGGTTACCATCCTGAAGTTTTTCAAGCCCAAGTCCTATTCCTGCATTATTAACAAGAATATCAATATTTTTGAATTCTTTGGGAAGAGTTTCGATTGCTTCAAAAACCTTTTCCTTATTTCTGACATCAAGTTCTATTGGTAGCAAAAATGGGTTTTTCTTTTCCAGCTTCTTTTTTAGATTTATAACTGGCTTAAAGTTTCTGGAAGCCATAATTACTTTAAAACCATTTTCCGCAAAAAGTTTCGCTGTTTCATATCCAATTCCTGAACTGCAACCAGTAATAAAAACAATGTCTTTTTCCTTTTTCATACCTCCTCCTTCAGGCTGACATTATATTTCTTTTTATGTAATGTTACAATTACTTATGGAGGTATTTATGGATTTTAAGATTAAATACGGAAAATATGGATTGATTACTGGGGCAAGCGCTGGAATTGGGAAGGAATTTGCTTACATCCTGGCTGAAAAAGGGTTAGATCTGATTCTCGTTGCAATAAGGGAGGAGAAACTCAAAGAGATATCTTCAGAATTGTCAGCCAGATTTAAAATTGAATGCCTGACAATAAAGAAAGATTTAACGGAATTAAATTCTTACAAAGAAGTTTTTGAACTTACCAAAAAATATGATATAGGCCTTCTTGTCAATAATGCAGGATTTGGTTATTACGGAAGGTTTATTAACCAGAATGAAGAAAAACTTGGCGCGATGATAAAACTTAATGTTTTCACATTTGCAATGCTTACAAAGGTTTTTGCAGAATACTTCGTTAAAAAAGAAAGAGGGGGAATGATACTTGTTTCATCTCTTGCTGCTTTTCAGCCAACTGCTGGGATGGCTCTTTATGGGGCTACAAAAGGTTTTGAACTTCTCTTAGGGGAAGCATTTTCTGAGGAAATAAAAGGGAGAAATGTTGATGTAACAATACTTTGTCCGGGAGCAACCGTCACGGAGTTTCAAATTGCCGCAGAGGGTGTTCCTCACAATGGAATGGACGCAAGAAAAGTCGCTATGTGCGCTGTAAAGAATCTTGGTTCGAAAGTTATTTCAATACCAGGAGTGAACAACAAGATCATTGGAAAACTTCACCGATTTCTGCCTCGTTCGGTAGTTCGCCTGGCAACAAAAATGGCTTTAAGCCATTATTTAAGGGATTAAAAGTTTAGAATCGCTATCCAACTTTCTTAATTTCAAATAAAAAAGCAGATACTAATAC
>DYJZ01000011.1 GCA_020722885.1 Thermoanaerobaculum aquaticum | reverse complement strand
TTTTTGGGGCATTGTTCTACAATCAAAGTGTTGCGCTTGGAACTTGAATGCGCCTGGAGATTGATTCGCAAGATTATGCTTTGAAGGAGCACTCGCAATAAGAGGTTAAGGTAGCGGTGCAAAAGTATGGAGGTCCCAGATGAATTTGTCTTGCTGTCTTTCCTTCCCAAAAAGTCTCAAATATTGTGGACTTCTACATTAATTTGACAAAAATATTTTATTTTTTTAAAATTTAATCTTGCGCACAATTGATTGCTTTTGACTCAAATAAGTCAGTAACGGGGAGTAGTATGATAATAAATTTTACCTGTCCTTTCTGTGGAAACAGATTCCAGCTTGAAGCAGAAAAATTAAATCCAGATGGAAGCAGGGGAACCTGTAAGAGGTGCAACAATAAGCTTGTGGTTTTTCCTGACGGAAGAGCAATTCCTGCTTCTCAAAACACAAATGTTTCTTCACCTCCGCCAGAAAAAAAAGACGATCCATCTATCTGGAGAGTAAGACTCAAATCCACAGGAACCATCGTTCCTCAAGGCCCATTCAATCTTGCCCAAATTCTTGAGTTTATTCTGGAAGATAAAATAACCATGGAAGACGAAGCTATGGTTGAAGGAGTTGGTAACTGGCTTCCAATGAAAGCGATTCCTGCCATGGATCCCCTTTTTGCCCAAAAAGTATTAAAAGACAGAGAAAAATATGGAGATGAAGACCATTGCGTTTATCACCCATCTGTTTCATCCAAATGGTTCTGTCCGAAATGCAGAAAATATTTCTGCAAAGATTGCGCAGTCAACAAGCCTTTTGTTGTTGGAGGAGCAGACCATTTTATGTGCAAAGACTGCGATATAGAACTTATTGAGTTAAAGAAAAAAAAGGGAGGGCTTGGGTCGTTGTTCGGGCTCAAACCAAAAAAATAAAAAAGGGGCTGGTTCTCAGCCCCTTTCATTTCTCTTATATGCAAAAAACTTTAGGGGCAGTTTCCTGTTGAGTTAATCTGTCTTGTTCCGCAGGTAGCATTTCCAGATGTTCCTTCCCCTGCTCCGTTGTAGGCAACTATTAGATAATAAACTACTCTGTTAGCTGAATCAATTGTCGCAGGGGAATCAGATGTGACATCCAGATTTGTATTCGTCCCTTCGTACCTCATGCAAAAATCGGTACTGGCATCGCAAAGGTTACCAAGCTCTGCTTTAACTCCCCTGTAAACCCTGTATCCATCAGCAACGGGATCACTGTTCCAGCTGAAAGTTTGTGATGTCTGATTTGCAGTCCATGTGAAATTTGCTCCGTTACCAACTTCTCCAGGCGGGACACCGCACCCCGGGTCAGAAGCTGATGATGTGTTCGAATCTGTATAGCATGAACCGTTGATTCCCCTTACCACATAGTTATGAGAATTACTGTCTGCAGGTTCATAGACATATCCTGAAGTGATACTGGTTGCTTTTAACACTCCATCAACATAAAGGTCAAATTGCGTTGCCCCTGACCCACCGCTGAATGAAACCAGAATTCCGCACCCGCTACCGTTATCAGAAGCAGTAAGGGAAATTGGAGAAGGAGTGTTGTTAATGTCGGTTCCGGCATATCCTTCAGAATCGGTGTAACAGGTGTTTTTCTTCGCCCTTATCACATATGTATGCGAAGCATTGTCTCCAGGATTGTACAACTTTCCACTAGTATAATTTTGATCAACTTCCACAGAGTTATCCACAAGCACAAAATTATCCGCTCCTTCTCCACCTGTGAAATATATTCTAATACCACTCGTTTGACATGGATCCTCATCAACTATATTTCCAATAGTTATCGCAGATGGGGTGTAATTAATATCCCTACCAACTGCTAAGCCGCTAATTTTAAATTCAAATTCGTAAATCCAAGGTGCTGCACTTGCAGTTCCTGAAACACCAAGTATTCGATAATACCTATACTCATTCGCATTACCAGATAATACTGTTATCGTTTGTATCGTGCTCCCTCCAAGTGTGAATTCCCCTCCTATATCTGTCCAACTACTACCATCATTCGAACCCTGCCATTTCCATGTCCCGTGCGTATGGGAAGTGCCCTGATAATATTTCGCTTCTGTGATTACTCTTGACGCTCCACTCCCAAAATCAAAACTAACATATCTCCCCACAACTGAAACAGGATTAAAATATATACCACTGCTTGTATTGTTCCCATCTACAAGTTGGTTCGCATTCCCATTTACAATATCTGAGGTTACAGTTATAAGTGAGGTACGATTCCCGCTTCCGCCTTCATTTGTATATGAAGGCATGGCAGAAGCCGACCAAGCACCTATACAGAAGGAATTCTTCCCCCTTACTTGGTAATAATGATTGTTTCCATCTGAAGGAACATAAGTGTATGGACTCGTCACATTGCTAATCAAAATAGATTCGTCAACATATAAGTCATATGCAGTTGCTCCACTTACAGCTCCCCACGTTATTGATACACCAGAAGAAGCACAATTATTTAAATCTGTTATCGAAGAAATTGTGGGCGTTCCGGGTGTGTCGTTACCATCAGTTCCAGCAACCTGTGTCGAATCAATGTAACAGGTGTTTTTCTTCGCCCTTATAACATAATTGTGTGAATTGTTGTCTCCTGGCTGATATGTAGCACCTGAAACATAATTGGTTACAACAATTGACCCATCTCTGTACAAATCGTGTGATGTCGCTCCTGAACCTGAAGTGTAATTAATTTGAATCCCGCTTGTAGCACATGCACTGACATCCACAATGCCAGTTATTACAGGCTGTCCTGGAGTATCGTTTACATCAGTTCCAGCAACTCCTGTTGAATCATTGTAACAGGTGTTTTTCTTCGCCCTTATCACATATGTATGCGAAGCATTGTCTCCAGGATTGTACAACTTTCCACTAGTATAATTTTGATCAACTTCCACAGAGTTATCCACAAGCACAAAATTATCCGCTCCTTCTCCACCTGTGAAATATATTCTAATACCACTCGTTTGACATGGATCCTCATCAACTATATTTCCAATAGTTATCGCAGATGGGGTGTAATTAATATCCCTACCAACTGCTAAGCCGCTAATTTTAAATTCAAATTCGTAAATCCAAGGTGCTGCACTTGCAGTTCCTGAAACACCAAGTATTCGATAATACCTATACTCATTCGCATTACCAGATAATACTGTTATCGTTTGTATCGTGCTCCCTCCAAGTGTGAATTCCCCTCCTATATCTGTCCAACTACTACCATCATTCGAACCCTGCCATTTCCATGTCCCGTGCGTATGGGAAGTGCCCTGATAATATTTCGCTTCTGTGATTACTCTTGACGCTCCACTCCCAAAATCAAAACTAACATATCTCCCCACAACTGAAACAGGATTAAAATATATACCACTGCTTGTATTGTTCCCATCTACAAGTTGGTTCGCATTCCCATTTACAATATCTGAGGTTACAGTTATAAGTGAGGTACGATTCCCGCTTCCGCCTTCATTTGTATATGAAGGCATGGCAGAAGCCGACCAAGCACCTATACAGAAGGAATTCTTCCCCCTTACTTGGTAATAATGATTGTTTCCATCTGAAGGAACATAAGTGTATGGACTCGTCACATTGCTAATCAAAATAGATTCGTCAACATATAAGTCATATGCAGTTGCTCCACTTACAGCTCCCCACGTTATTGATACACCAGAAGAAGCACAATTATTTAAATCTGTTATCGAAGAAATTGTGGGCGTTCCGGGTGTGTCGTTACCATCAGTTCCAGCAACCTGTGTCGAATCAATGTAACAGGTGTTTTTCTTCGCCCTTATAACATAATTGTGTGAATTGTTGTCTCCTGGCTGATATGTAGCACCTGAAACATAATTGGTTACAACAATTGACCCATCTCTGTACAAATCGTGTGATGTCGCTCCTGAACCTGAAGTGTAATTAATTTGAATCCCGCTTGTAGCACATGCACTGACATCCACAATGCCAGTTATTACAGGCTGTCCTGGAGTATCGTTTACATCAGTTCCAGCAACTCCTGTTGAATCATTGTAGCAGGTGTTTTTCTTTGCTCTTATTACATAGTTGTGTGAAGCGTTATCTGCTGGCTGATATGTTGAGCCTGAAGTAAAATTGCTTACCGCAATGCTTCCATCTTTGTATAAATCGTGGGAAGTTGCTCCATTTCCTGCGGTAAAAGTTATCGTAACCCCGCTTGTCGCACAGGCATCGTTGTCTGTTATAGCTGTAATCGATGGAGCCCCAGGCGTATCGTTTATATCTGTTCCGTTCTGTGAAGGAGACCACCCGCCGTAACAGGTGTAAGATGGGCTACTATTTACATATTTTCCCCTTATTTCATATGAGTGCTGGTTGTTGTCACCTGAAGTGTAGGTGTATGGAGAAGTTACATTTTCAATTACAGTTGTTCCATCAACTCTTAAATCGTAAGCATTCGCTCCATTTACAGAAGACCAGGTTATATTTACACCATTTGTCTGGCAGGCATCTTTATCGGTAACGGTGGGAGCAGTTGATGGAGTTGCTGGTGTTTGATCTAAATCGGTTCCAGATGTTGCAACAGACCATCCCCCTGTGCAATCATCATTTCTCCCTCTTATTTTGTAATTGTGAGAGTTATTGTCACCTGGCTCATAGGTATGTGGGCTGGTTACATTATTTACCAGAATTGTATCATCTACAAGAAGGTCGTAATAGGTCGCCTGCAAAACAGCTCCCCAGCTTATCTGAACCCCATTTGTTGAACAGGGAGTTACATCTGTAACGGTCGGGGCAGAAGGAGTTCCGGGAGTTCTATCTTCGTCTGTAAAAGTTGAAGGTGAGGATTCTATGTAGCAATCTTCATAATAATTTATTGCTCCTATTTTGTAGCTGTGACTATTTTTATCCCCAGGATTGTAACTTATCGGGCTTGTAACATTGCTTTGTGCAAGAGTGCCATCAACATACAGATCGTGCCTTGTTGCAGGAGAAGAAGAGGTAAAGGTTATTGTTATTCCTGTCTGGCTACAAAGGTTATCATCGGTAATATTTGTAATAACCGGTGTTGTCATAGTAGGGCAACACCTGTTCATATTGCAGTAGTAAGAAGGCGTGTAATGAACTTTGATGTTGTCTACTACCCACCACCAACCCCAGGCGGGGTCGACATAACGAAATCTTATCTGGACATTATTTGCCCCCGCTGCATAATCAGTAATATTTATGACAATGTGTCCTCCTGCTGACTCTAATGGGGGTAAACTCAGGTTCCACAAGTTCAACCATTCATTACTTGTTAGAGAGGATTTTATATCAACATAGCACACCTCCTGTTGATCGTTAGAATAAAAATGGTGATCAAATTCAAGATAAGCCGAACCTGCATTAGAAAAATCAAGTTGTGGTAATATTAGTTGTTCATCCTGAGTCGCATACTCTCCAGCACAATCACTGTCAACTATCATAAATGGCTCACTTACAGGAGGAGAAATATCACGAGTTGTATATAATTCTCCCGAACAGGGGTTCTGGTCTGTCCAGGTCCACACTGCCTCGGGAGCACTATCATTATCCCCACCATCAATGATAGTCCAGGTTGTTGGCATCCCGAAAGCAAGGTCTTCATCTATCAAAACTATATCCTCAGAAGGCTCATTACCTATTTTCAGAGTTAATGGAACATCCCATCCTGAAGGCTTTTCACTTGAAGTAATATGAAGGTTAAAGCTTATCGTGTCTGAGCACACCTTGCTTATATCAACATTAAAACTGAAATTTGAATTAGAAGTGCCCTGTGCCCTTTTTGCTATATTCGGGAAACTGGAACTTCCGTTTACAACAGTCACTCCTGATGTTGATGTAGTAAGAGTTCCAGATACTGAGGTGAGGTTTACATTTCCATCATTATATAGCGTTATCCCCAATTGGATTGACTCTCCAGCATCGATTACTCCGTCGTTATTTCCATTTCCTGTTCCCGTACAGGCATCTGTTACTTGATATGATTCTATTCTGGAATGGGCAGAACAGTACTCATATCCATAATGAAATTTAATACTCCAGGAATTCAATGTCGCTGTTCTTGAAGTATCAATATTTGTTATTTCCAGTGTCCAGTTACCCTGGGCGTTTTTTCCGTAGAAATGACTGAGGCTCACAAGTGGTTTAAACCTTCCCGTGTAGGGGGGATGAATGGTGGCATCCTGCATATAATAAAATGCATCATCATCAAAGGTAAGTCCCTCAAAGTTGGGGTTCTCAGTGCTAATATCCTCTCCCTGATCCTTTGCCAGAAGAATTTTTGTGTTATCCGGAGCAATCAGATAAACTCTGATTGTCCAGACAAAATCTTTAAGGAGTTCTCCTATGGTAACATCAACATCTTCAATTGTCATATTATCACCAACATAAATAACTGAGGAGGCTGTACCATTCATTGGAATTGTAAGTGGAACATCACTTGCCGAATAGGTTGCAGTTAGTTCAGAATTTCCTGTATTAAATGTGTAGTAAGAGCCACCGTTGTTGTCCGTTGTTGAGCCCTGGCCATCATTCGATGTAACCTCGAAATAGTAAGTTGAACAGGAATCAAGACCGGTCAACAATACTGAATGTTCTAAAGTCATATCGCTTATGTCTTCATTGATGCTGGGTGGAGTGGTTTTTCCATAAGTTACCCTGCTTGTAGCAGCAACATCGGTTTCCCAGGTTATGAGTGCGGTGTCAGAAAAAACCCTCGAAATCTGCACATTGCTTATGACCGGGTTGCCAAAAACCCCATACGAAAGAGTAAAAAACAAAATAAGAAAAACCCAAATTTTAATCAAATTTTTCATCCTGCCCTCCTTCTTAAAAAAATCATTTCTAAAAGAAAAAAAGGGGCGGGTTCCCGCCCCTTTTTATTGAAGTTCACGCCACATTACAGGTGCTGGTTGACCCGTGTTCCAGGTTGGTGTCACACCTGGAACCTTTGACACAGAAGCTCTTTTCCCTTCCCCGATTCCAGATTTTGCAACTACCACGCTTCTTCCAATGATTGCAAATCCTGATGCCGCTCCTGAACCTGCACTGTATCCGCTGTGGCTTACAGTCGCATTTCCTGTCTCACTTATGTCTATGGTTAAAACAATTACATAACTCGTTCCTGCACAGTCAGTAGTGTCAGGGTCATAGAGGGAGAAAAGAGCAGTGGGTTTTGATGACCCTGCTGAAGTTTCCGGCACAATCATCATTGGTGGACTCGTAACCTGTGTTCTTCTCCCGAAATTATGGACGACTCCATCATTGTCTTTCCATGTCAGGTCTTGAATCGGAATCTGGATTACCTTTGTAGAAGCGGGTGGATTTTTTTGCCAGGGATTTTGAATTGCAACATATATTGATGGCATAAATGGTTTTGGAGAACCTGAAGTCAACCCGACATTGGGTCCTGTAACATCCACATCCTTTTCATAAGGTGTCCCGCTGGCAAAAACATAAATATCATAATTCTTGGAATCTGAAATATAGTAACCAGAGGCTGCTGGAGGATAGTATATTGGCTGAGAACACCCTGCTTTTGCCGAGGCATCAATATTTCCAAGAATGGTTTTGCTTGTAACATCGTAAAACCACAACCTGCCGTGGAGATCAGCCTGTATTCCAATATCTGCAAGGTTGTCAGGACTGTATTTACCTATTTGCGTCTGAAGTAAAAGAGAATCAGCAAAAGACTGATTTTTGACCCATGTTGTTCCTGCAGCCGCAGAAATGCTTTCCGTGTCCAGTAACGCTCCATTCTTTGCGTCAAAAACAAAAACTTTTGGAGATGTAGAACTTGCCTCATCATAACCGCTTCCAATAATTCCAATTAAATCCTGACTGTTAACAGAAGCGAGGGCTGGAATGCTCCATGTCTTTCTCAAATAAGGACAGGTTAAAGGCGTGTGGTACCACAGGATGGATGTGGGGGGTTCAGGTGGACTCTTCAAAAGATTTCCCAATGGATCTGTAATGTCAAGAGCAGCGAGCATCTCCCCACCGGGTCCTTCAGTAAGGAAAAGAACTGTCTTCCACACTCCATTACCCAGATAAACATCACCGTATCTCGGAGAGTTGGCAATACCATAAATATGGTTTTTGGGCTGTTTTTCCTGTCCGGTTACAATTCCGTTGTTAACAAAATTGGAATATAGCGTCGGCTGTTTGGAAAGGAGATTAGGAGGAAGAATAGCAAAGAGTTCATATCCTTCACCAAAATAGGGTTTTGTTCCATCCTCAGATTCGTCCGTTATAAGGAAACAGTGAAGCATTCCGTCGTCCGCTCCTACATACATTAATGGTTTCCTCGAGGAATATAAAGCGGTAAACTGATTGTGACTAACATCCACTGTATTCTGCTTATACATTTCTGGAGCGTTGACAATGGTAGGAGTTGAATTTATTATTCCACCGAGCTTCCATTCCCTCGAAATGCCATTGCCATCGTTTCCTCTAATAAAATCTATAACCTGTGTCGTCAGGGTGGAAGAATCAAAAGTAGGATTAAAACTTGTGGCAATGATCTTCAAAAGGTTGAGGTTGTCCGCAGTAACTTCTATTAGCTGACCTGAAGTGTCCCAGGTGTAGATTCTTCTTGCACTTGAAGGCTGAGCCGCCAATTTTTCGCCTGCATCATAAACAAGAACCCCGACATCACCTGTCGTGTCAAAACAATAAAGATGCCCATTCCAGGAAGGAAATTCTGCGCTTGCAAGAAAAGCCTGATTGCTTGTAGAAGTTGACAGAGGGCTTGCAACTGGTGAAGAAGTTGTGTAATCTCCCGTTGCAACTCCAGCAACAATTGCGGCAAAAGCATCCGCAAGGGCCTCTGCGTCACTAGCAAAATACCCGTAATCCAGACCTGGATTAAAATTGTCCTGCTCATGGCCAGAAATTAAAGTTGTATAGTGGATTCTGCCGGGGTGGAGCTGATTTTCCCCTTCTACATAAGTATTCATTGGAGGAAGTCTATCAAGGTCTTTTGAAGTATCAAAACCTGCATCACCTGCCGGTGCGTTTGCATCTGTTCTTCCCATATAGGCATTAAAATTGATTTCACAGCGGCTAACCTCCGGACTAACACCTATTACCCACGTTTTGATTATTGGTTTATAAACTAGCCCACCGTATGTTAAAGAATAAGCCGGGTCAAAATACAATTGATTTATAGCTCCAGGAGGATATGAAGACCAGTTTGTCGGGCAGTTGCTCCATTCATTATTGCTTGGATTACAATTGTTGGATTGTCCGTCAGTTACAAGAATAGCTCCGTAAGCCCTGTCGCAGGCAAAAAACTTTGAATCCTGAGTAAAAGTCCATGTATTCTTGTCATTCGTGTTTGGCTCATCAAAATCGTTAATCGTTGAGCCAGCGAGGGCTGCTCTAAGATAGGTCTTTGCAAAAGTCATTGCTCCCCTTGTTGGTGTAGCACCACCTGTCCCAAGCCCTCCAGCTGATTTAAGCTTAAGAAGATTTTCAAGTACTGTAACATCTCCCATTTCTGAAAGGTCAAACTGTGTTTTAATGGATGCCGAACTACAATTCCCTCTGTCACCAGAGTATATGACAAGTGCCCAGTTAACGCTGTTCCTTGTCTGACCTATCAGGTCCTTGGGAGGATGAGTAGTCAACCCCGGGCAACTTTCTGTTACCGTAAATGGTCTTGAAGCTGGAGATGATGATGAATTTGAACAGTAAAGCCATTGAGGCCTACCACTTCCATCTTTACCTTTCCACTGCCATCCAGAATTTAACGGGATACTCATCCAGGTAGCATCTGAAACTGCGTTAAAATTCATCTCGTAATATGAAACAGAATTCCCGAGGGCGTTTTTCAATATAACCATTCTGCTCGGGTCCTTATTAACCAGTGTCGCAAGAAATTTATATCTTTGACAGGGAGAGCCAGTGGTTCTACTAAGCGACCAGTAAGGAAAGCCAGTGGAATCCACACCAACATTGTGATTTGAACCTGACATATTCCACGCCATAGAACCTGAAACATCAAGGACAATCAGCATATTTGGTTTTGCAAACTGGTGGGTTATTTGAATTAGAGGGTCATATCCCTCCTCACCGTAAACTGAAGCCAGAAAAACAAACAAACAAACAACAGAAAACAATACTCTTTTCATTGCCGCCTCCCTTCTTATGCGCCTGTTCCGCCCATATTTCTTCCCTTTTGAAACAGGAAGCCCGCGCCTCCAGCTCCAACAGGGGCAATTCCTTCTTCAAGAACCTTTCTAATCACCTGTCCTGTGGGTGTCACCACAAGCCCAACAGAAATAGCATTTACTATACCGTTTCCATCTATAGTGTCGCTCGACTCATCATCGTCATTTCTTAAGTAAAGATTGTAAGTGCTTACATATCCCTGATTATCCACAAGAAATCCTCTCATTTCTGCCGGGGGGATAGCAGAATTATCTGGATCAATTAAAGCTAAAGCAGGATCCTGCCTTTGAGCCTGCACTTCAAGATCCGTTGGGTCGGTAAAAACGACAGCCGTATCGTGCATTGAAGTTGTTGCCGCACAACCTGGAACTTGAAGCACTGTCCACTCGCTTTGCACCCCTGGATTGTAAGATAGCATATTTGTAAGACAATTAGGATTGACGCTATATTGACTACGAATTGATGTCTCCGCCCTTCTCAAGCCTATTTCAGCAGCATAAAAAGCAATTTTCTCGAGTCTTGCTGTATTTGTTATTCTCTCCTCTGTGGTCATAAAGAAGAGTGAGGCTATCCCAACCATAGTAAGAACGAGAACAACAAGAATTACCGTTATAAGAGCACTTCCCTTTTCATTATTTGTTTTCATATCAACCTCCAAGGTTCCTGTTTCTAAGCATTACACTATTTGTAAGACGATAGTGATAAAACCTATCCCTGTTTTGATCTTCGGCTCTGTCTTCAGAAGCGGGTCTGAAAAATTTTGCTCTTTCGGTAAAAGAAACTGGTGTGTTTGCAAGAGCAGTTACTGAAACCCTTATTCCAATGACATTTGTTATATCTTGTGGTGGAACAGGTGCCTGAGTGTTAGCCTGAGAAGGCACCCCACCACTATAGCCTAAATCGATCAGATTCTGTATTCCATCGTTAAAAATCTGACCGTCATTGTAAATATATGCGATCTGCAAATCCTCTATATTGTCAAGAAGGGGAACAAAAGTGTCCTGTGCTCCTCCATTGTCGGTGTTTGGATTGAAGAGCCCATCCTTCTGCTGAAGTTGAGGGATACCGTTGTTGTCCCTCTTTATTCTGAAAGCCATATAATTGACCCCTTCCCCGATTTTGCAGGAGGGGGCAGTGGTACTTGTAACACCTGTTGCGCAGGATACTCCCCTATCTCCTGGAGGGTTGACCTGTGATTGACCAGGATTTGCGGTAACGCGTATTTCCTAAAAGGGTTGAGAAGGATTACAATCGCTGCGCTGGTATCCCGTTATCTGCAAAAAGGCGTAATCTCCCTGTGGATCAACAACAGTCAGAACTTTACTGGTACAGGAAGGACAGGGGAAATTACCCGTATGACAACTCGGATCTCCTGTGCAGCCGGTCACTTGCATAAATTTAAGCATATTGAGTTGATTATTCCCTCCCGTAATCATATCGGGGCAACCTTCTCTAAAATGAACTCTTATACTTGATGCGTTAGAAAAGGTACCCCCCCCTGACCATTGAGAAATCATTATGTTTCCTCCACCTTCACTCCTTCCAAATGTAATAAGATCAGTTCCTGGTTCTGCAAGATTGGGATCTATAACATTGTTGTAAGTTGCCTGAGTGGGAGTTTCTCCAATTTTATACCAGACAACAATGGCATTGGGATTTTCACGATTATAGTTTCCATCAGTAGCAGCTCTCAAATAACTGCTTATATAATCCATTGCCCTTCTGGCACCTTGCCTCGGCTCTGCAAACTGCCTCTGCCTTCTCGCAAATCCCTGCATAGAAAAAAGAAGCGACAAAGAAAGAGCAAGAACAATGACGAGAATTAAAAGTGAAACTGAAACTTCTATGAGAGTAAATCCTTTTTCTTTTTTACTGCGGTATTCTTGTAACATATTCAACCCTCCTTAATGCGATTCCGGCACCTTCCCAAGGATTAGCCGGTGATCCCTTTTCAAGATACTCTTTTGCAGAAACAGCCGCTATTCTCACATCCCACACAGATGTTCCGGCTGGCTGGTTCACCCTGACAAATATTCTGTACTGCCCACCTGGCTCTTCTATCACATTGGCACCACCAGGACCCCAATAATCCCAGTTTGGGTCTGAAGCTACATAGGGTAAGGCATAGATTGTGTTATCAGCAAAAACAACTCCATTATTGGGAACAACTTCCCATTGTATTTCCAGTTGTCTGTCAAGCCTTATAAGTTCAGCAACCTGCTGGCATTTATAAGCCTGAAAAGTTTTTTGAGATGACCTCTGGTTAATTACGAATGCATAGGAAAACATTTGAAGTATTCCTATCATCAAAATTGACAATATCGCAACTGCAAAGAGGATCTCGACGAGGCTGCTTCCTTTTTCTTTCTCTAAATTGCTCTTAAATACTTTTAGAACCATATTTACCAGTTTAATAAATTTTCTCTTCTCTTCCATAGCAAACTTCCTCCTAATATAAAACCTTGTCAAGTTTTGTGTGCCAGAGCGGGGAAACGGTTAAGTCAAATCTAAAATTGGGATGAAGTGAACCTCCAGGATTTCCTGTATCATCCAGCATTTCTATATGGGTAAGAGAAATTATGGAAGGTTGCATAATCTGTGTCCCGCTATTTGGATTGAAAGCCAGAGCCCTCGGATCACATAGAAGAAGATAATCGTCTGGAAAAGCATTGGGAACGGGCCAGGTATGCCTGCCTCCCCAGGAAGTTGGATCTGCCTGATTCGTGTTAGCAATAACAATGTCAGAGGGCAATGCTACCCCTCCTTCAATACCTACTTTTTCTGACATAATATAGTTATCCCCGTCAGCCGCGGTTCCTGCCCCCGGAGGAACAGCATTGGGATTGATAATTTGATAATCTAAAGTATCATTTCTGTTAGTATCTTCAATAAGGTAGCAATACCACCAGTTGCCTCCTCCCCCACCTGGAGCCGGAGCATTGTGTAACCAGACAAAAACTCCTCTTGACTTTTCTCTTGCATAAATAGAAGCACTTTCAACAAAGCTTTGAACCTGGTTCCCTGCCGCTTCGAGCCTGCTTCTTTTAAGAGCACTGCTAACATTGATTGTAGCTATCATCGCAATTATCGACAGGATAACAAGAACAATAAGAACCTCAAGCAATGTAAAACCTTTTTCTTTTTTAAAATAGCCACTAACCATTTCAGCCTCCGTTTTTAAAATAAGCAATCATCATACCAAACTTAACTAGTTGAAATTAAAAAACTTAAATACAGGATAAAAAAATTTTTTCTAATATTGATACCTTTTGTAACATATCAGAATATTTTTTGCTCACAAACTTCACCCCATTTTTTGTAGTAATCTGAGAGAGTTTCAACCACCTCTCTGAGAAACTTTCCTGCACTTAAAGGAGAGTAAATTAAGGCAACAAATTCCTTACTTTTTTCATCAATTTTTGTTTTCTGGCTATCTTTCACCGGAGTTGCTACAGGCATATCTTCCTCAAGAGTGGCTGCAAGAAGCAGGTCTTCAAGGTGCAGAATCTGTCCCGAACTATTGAAATCATAAAATTCGCCTTCTCGTCCCCTTCTTATTCTGAAATTTTCTGTCCCCGCTTTTTTTGTATCAATAAGTGAAACAGGAAGACCGCTTTTGAGAGAAACGAAATTTAATGCATCAACAAAATTGTTAATAAAAGGAAAGCTGCCTTTTTGTGCCGCTTCCCATAGATATTCGCTCGCTGGTTTTCCCCTTCCAGAGGGTCTATATTTCCCATACCTCAACATATCTCTTACGCTTTTTTTTAAGATTTCATCTCTTTCAGATCTTATGGTTTCTGAAATATTCTGGATTAAAAATTCCCTGAATAAATTATCACTTTTAAAGACATCTGCATTCTTGATAAAGAGCAAGCCAATTTTTATTTCATCTATTTCTATTTCTATGTTAGCCATTTTTTTTCCTTAAAAGAGCCACAAAAAAACCATCTCCCCGGTGCTGATATGGTTTGCTAATAATTGAAAAATCTTCAATCATAGTAAAGGCTTTTTTGATTTTCTCGTCAATTTCAAGTTTTCCCTTTGAAAATTCTTTATTCTCCGTTAAAAACTGCTCTATAACATCCAGTGTTTCCTCTTTTTCAATCGAACATACAGAATAAAGAAGAAACCCTCCTTTGCACACAGTTTCTGCCGCCTTTTTTAGCATTTCTATCTGCCTTTGGCTCTCCCTGATTATTCTTTCCTCGCTAATCTGCCACCTTATTTCCGGGTTTTTTTTTAAAGTTCCCATCGATGAGCAGGGAGCGTCCAGTAAAACCGAAAAGAACTTTTCTTTAAAACAAAAACCGTTTACCATATCTCCTGCAACTATGTAAACATTTTCAAGAGAGTATCTCTCTTTGTTTTCTCTTAATTGCTTGAGTCTTCCCTTTGAAAAATCTGAAGAAAAAAGAAAAGAATTTGGGGGGAGTTTTTTTAAGATTAAAATGGTCTTCGTCCCTGGTGCGGCACAACAATCAAGTGAAAAAGAATTTTCTTTGACAGGAAGTGCAATCGAAGGTATTTGAGAAGCTGGATCGCAAATGTAAAACAGGCCTTTATTAAAAGCCTCATTTTGTGAAACATTTCCGTTTTTAACCCAGAAAGTTAAGTCAAAAATTTCATTCTTTTCAAGAATTAAGTTTTTTAAATAGCATTGAGAGGCAACAAAATCTTTGACAGAGGTAAAAACTATAGAATTTTTTGAAGGCGTATTATAGCTTTCAAGTATTTTTTCCGCCTCTTCCTCACCAAATATTTTAATGTATCTTTTTACTATCCAGAGCGGCATTCCATACTTTATGGCAAGAGAGTCGGGAAATGGTTTTGAATATGAAAGAGAAAATAGCTCTTCCTTTTTCTCGGCTATTTTTCTTAAGATAGAATTTACAAACCCCGCAGCTTTTTTAAATCCAGGAATTTTTGTCGCCTCAACGCATTCATTGACGGCAGCATAAAAAGGTATTTTCTCGAGAAAAAAAATCTGGTATGCACCTATTCTTAGAATTGATAAGATAATTGGTTCTGTTTCAGACAAACTTCTTTCTGCAAAATTCTCAATTGCGAAATCGAGGAAAGGTATCTGTCTCAAAGAACCGTAAACAATCTCTTTCAAAAGCGCCCTGTCGCTCTCTTTTTGAAAAATTCCCTGTTTTTCCTCAATCAATGTTTTAAGTTTTTTTCCCTTAAAAAGAATATCATTAAGGATTTCAGCCGCCATAAGACGAAGGTTGAAAGCAGAAGATTTTATTACTTCAACATTTTTCCTGTTTTTAATTGCTTTATTTGACTTTTTCCCCCGCATCAACTTTAAATCCTCTTAGAAAATCTTTTCCCGAAACAATTTTTTTCCCTTCCATCTGAACCCTGCAGAATCTTATCGCTGTTTTATTTCCACAGGAAAAAACCATATCTTTAGACGAAAGAAGAATCCCATAATCACTATTTTTAATATCGTAAACAATTTCTGATTCATAAACGGTTATTCTTTTTCCTTGAAGAAAGAAATAGCATCTCGGCCAGGGATTAAATGCTCTTACCATCCTTTCAATGAATTCAGCTTCCCTTGAAAAGTCAATATGTCCATCCTCTTTCTTAATTCTTGGAGCATAGGTAATCCCCTCTTTCTTTTGTTCGGTTTCTTTCAGTTCTCCATCTTTTATTTTTAAAAGAATTTCCGGAAGAATTTCAGCCGCAAGTTTTGTAAGTTTTTCAGTGAGTGTAAGAAGCGTATCCTTTTTGTCTATTTCTAACTCTTTACTAACAAAATAGAGTGGTCCTGTATCAATTCCTTTATCCATTTTCATTATTGTTATTCCTGTAGATTTGTCTCCGTACAGGATCGAATGGTGTATTGGAGAGGCCCCTCTCCATCTCGGAAGAATAGATGCGTGAACATTTACGGGAGCAATTCCGGGAATCTTGAGAACAGTTTCTGGCAAAATTTTTCCATAAGCGGCAACTACAATAAAATCTGGTTCCAATTTTTTCAGATTTTGAATTACTTCATCATCGTTTAGTTTTTTAGGTTGATAAACAGGAATACTATATGATTTCGCAATTTTTTTCACATCAGTTTCAAGAATTTTTCTTCCTCTTTCACCCTTCTTGTCTTCCTGAGTAAAAACAGCAGAAGGAACCATCCCTTTTTTTACTAAACTCTCAAGAATCCCCCCCGCAAATTTGGGCGACCCCATAAAAACTATTTTTGGGGATAAGGATCGTCCCATTGCCCTTCCTTTATCATTTTTTTTATTCTTTTTTTCGTTAATTCCCTCTTCAGGGGAGAAAGATGGTCAATCATCAAAACCCCGTTAAGGTGATCTATCTCGTGACTTAAGGCTTTTGAAAGGAAATCTTCCCCTACTATTTCAAAAGGTTTTCCCTCTCTATCGAGTGCTCTTACTTTTATCTTTTTGGGTCTTTTCACCTCAACAAAAATTTGCGGGAATGAGAGACAGCCTTCGGTGTCTTTACGCTCACCCTCCTCTGAAACAATTTCCGGGTTTATAAAGAATTTTATGTCCTCTTTTCCCTCTAAAGCACCAAAATCAACGACAATAACCCTTAATGGAACTCCAACCTGATTTCCAGCAAGCCCTGCGCCTTTCGCATGCCTCATTGTTTCGACCATATCGTCAAGAAGTTTTTGAAGTTCATCATCAAATACTTCGACTTCTTTCGCTTTTTCCCTCAATACTTCTGATGGATAAAGCACAATTTCTCTTATCGCCATAATTTTTCATCCTTCATTTTTGATATCAGTAAATATACCCTTTTTTCGAGTATCTCTTCAAGAATTTTCATCAGCTCTGGAAACGGAGTCAAAACATCCTTTGCCTTTTCGCCCTTGAGCTCTCCAACTTTCGTTTCTCCTTCAGATACAAGAGTGGCTGTTCTCGGAACACCCTTTAAAAAAGATACTTCTCCAGCCACTTCTCCTTTATTTAGGACTTGAATCGGCTCTTCCCCGAAATCTTTTGAGAAAACCTTCAATTCCCCTTCAATAACAACAAAAAGAGAATTCCCTTCCTCTCCCTCTTTTATAAGCGTCTCTCCGTCCTGCAAAGAGATTGGTTCAAAAGCTTCGGCAATTTTTGAAATAGCGTTTTCTCCTACTGGAAAAATAGTCTTAAGAACCTCTTTGATTTCCTGCTGCTTTAAAGTCAGTTTACTTTCCGAACCTTTTTCAACTTCAATGTCGAAAGAAAAACTTTCAACCTCTTTTTTTGTTTCAAGAGCATTTAGTTTCATATTAACTTCTTCATTATCAGGATCTATCTTTTGAGCCTTTTTCAATAACGCAAACGCTTTTTCCTTCTCTCCAGTTTTTATAAATTCGTCTGCAGAATCAAGATAAACTCTGACGGCGTTTTCGGTGTCTTTAAGTCCCTCATAACATTCAGCAAGTTTTAATTTTAGAGTAAGGTCACCTGGAAAATCTTTAAGTTTCGTAAAAATTACTTTTATTGCCTTTTTGAAATCTCCTTTTTGAATAAGCGTCAGGTAGTTTTCTTCTTTTCTAAAAAAAAATGCCATTTAAACCTCCACAATTATAATTTAACACAAAATTACATTTTTTTTAATTCAATTTGCTATTTCTCTTCTGTTAAAGTAAAATCCTCTAATGTATTAAAGGCGCTTGCGCCAATTTTTAAGGAGGTAAAAATTATGTCGAATGCAATTATTCATGTTCCCAGACCCCAAAATGAACCGGTTTTATCTTACGCTCCAGGTTCGCCCGAAAAGGTAGCTCTGAAGGAAAAACTGAGCGAACTACTGAAGAATGAAATTGAGATTCCTCTTATTATAGGAGGAAAAGAAGTCAGAACAGGAAAAATATCAAAAGCAATCTGCCCTCACGATCACAAACATGTTCTTGCCACATACCACGAAGCAGGTCCAGAAGAAGTTGAAATGGCTGTAAAGGCAGCACTTGAAGCCTGGAAAGAATGGTCAAATATGGCGTGGCAGGACAGGGCAGCAATTTTTCTTAAAGCGGCAGAACTTCTCTCAGGACCATATCGCTTCGTAGCAAACGCTGCAACCATGCTCAACCAGTCAAAAACCTGTTTTCAGGCAGAAATTGATTCTGCCTGTGAACTAATTGATTTTTACAGGTTCAATCCTTTTTATATGAGGCAAATTTATGAATCACAACCTGAAAGTGTCAAAGGAATCTGGGATTATTCTGAATACAGGGCACTTGAAGGATTTATATTTGCAGTAACTCCTTTCAACTTCACATCCATCGCCGGAAATCTTCCAACTTCTCCAGCGATGATGGGAAATGTTGTTTTGTGGAAGCCTGCTTCGACTGCTGTTTTCTCGGGTTACATAATTTACAAACTTCTTGAATCAGCGGGACTTCCGCCGGGTGTCATCAATTTCATTCCTGGAAGAGGGTCTCAGGTTGGAGACCCTGTTCTTGACAATCCCCATTTTGCTGGAATCCACTTCACCGGCTCAACATCGACATTTAAAGCAATGTGGAAAAAGATAGGTGAAAACCTTCCAAAATACAAATCTTACCCAAGAATTGTAGGAGAAACGGGAGGAAAAGATTTTGTATTCGCCCACGCAAGCGCAGACCCGATTGCCCTCGCAACCGCTCTTGTAAGAGGAGCATTTGAATATCAGGGACAGAAATGCTCAGCAGCCTCAAGGGCATATATCCCGGAGTCTATCTGGAAAAAAGCAAAAGAAGAACTTTTAAATCAGGTCTCAGAAATAAAGATGGGAGATCCCACTGATTTTAGAAACTTTATGACTGCAGTTATAGATAAAAAAGCGTTTTCGGATCATATGTCCTACATAGAAATGGCAAAGAATTCTCCCGATTGCAAAATTCTCTGTGGTGGAAAGGGCGACGATTCAGCAGGATACTTTATTGAACCAACGGTAGTTTTGACAGACAATCCAAAACATAAACTCATGGAAGAGGAGATTTTTGGCCCTGTTCTAACAATTTATGTTTATGATGACAAAAAACTGGATGAGACTCTTGAAATTTGTGATACAACAAGCCCCTATGCTTTAACCGGTTCAATTTTCGGAACAGACAGAAAAGTTTTGAGAAAGATGATGGACGCATTAAGACATTCTGCTGGCAATTTCTACATCAATGATAAGCCAACCGGTGCTGTGGTTTCACAACAGCCATTTGGAGGCGGAAGGGCATCTGGAACCAACGACAAGGCAGGCTCGTACCTCAACTTAATAAGGTGGACATCAATGAGAGCAATAAAAGAAACATTCCTCCCACCAACCCACTTCAGTTATCCATTTATGAAGGAAGAATAAAAAAGGCGCCTTTTGGCGCCTTTTTTCTTAACTTTGCCCCACATCTGCCCAAAATAAATTTTAATATAAAAGCAGGTCAGGGGAAGAGAAATAATACCAATTTGCCATCCATCGTTTAAGAATTCGTAGGTGAGGATACCTATCCTCGCACAAATCGGGATATGTATCCCAGCCTGCGGGCGGAGTTGATTTGTCTAATGTTGATCTCAAATTTGTGTAAGACACAATAAGGAAGATTGCTTCGGGGGACTTTCCCACGAAGAAGCACTCGCAATGACTGCATTAATAATAATTGACTGTCATCACGAGGAGTGCTTCGAGGGGTGGCAAACGAAGTGATCTTCCTTTGTTGAAAAGTGGAAGATTGCTTCGCAGGATTAGGCTCCGAAGGAGGACTCGCAATGACAGGTTACTTCTGCTCGCAATGACTGCGATAAACTGGAATTCGGAAAAGTAATTCAGTAAAAAAGAGGGTTCTGGATGGGTATTTGAACCTTCCCAGAACCCTCAGTTTTTCAGGATTCTGTTTCCACTTTAAAATTGTGACTCTGTTCTATTTTTATTCAAGCAAATTCCTTAATTTTCTGTAAACAGAGTCTATCTCTTCAGTGGTGATTTTTCCGTAATGGGGAGGGAACTTCAATCCGAAACTGTCAGTGGTGTATCTCGGTATGATGTGAAGATGTATGTGAAAAACCTCCTGCCCCGCAGCCTTTCCGTCTGCAAGGTGAAGGTTTATCCCTTCGCATTTTGAAGCGAGTGCTTCCTTTAAGACAGAAGCAATTTTTTTTGAAGCAGAAGCCATTCTTGCAAGAGTTTCTTCGCTCACATCAGAAAGTGACTCAAAGTGATTTTTGGGGATTACAAGAGTGTGTCCAGGATTTATCGGCTTTATGTCGAGGAAACCCAGAACATACTCATCTTCATAAACTACTTTTGCTGGTATTTCTGCATCAGCAATTTTACAAAAAATGCAACTCATCTTTATCTCCTTTCTTTTTAAATTATACCATAACACTGCTGTCCGGGATAATTTGAAAGCAGCAGGTTTATCGTTAAAAAAGAGGGTTTTGGACTGGTATTAAGGGGGTTTGAAAATAAGGTACATGGGATAGTCATTAAAATTTTGGTTTCCCCTCAAAGAGTGCACTTATTCAGCTATGGTTGAACCTCATTTAAGAGTTTTATAGTTTCCTTTTCAGGAAAATATTATTTTATCCGAAAATGGCTCAACTATTTCCCTTACCCCTTGACTTCTTAGATGGTTCTGTCAAAATTTATTTTGGACAGATGTGATACCAAAATGTATTAAAATGGATTTTATGAAATTTAGATTTCTTCTTTTGCCTTTTGCAATAATTTTTTTAATTCTTGCTTCCCTGTGGCTGGTTGTTCAGAAGGGCTACCCGGAGAAACTGACTCTTTATTTCATAATAAAAAGCCTTCAGAAAAACGGAGTCTCTTTTTCTGCTCAAAGTTTCAGCGGAAACATAAGAGAGGGAATAACAATAGAAAAACCGATTTTTCAAAAAGGAAAGACAAAAATAGAGGCGGATAGGATTTTTGTAAGGTCAAGAAGGACTCCTATCCTCTGGGGAAGTTTCTTAATAAAAGAACTTAAAATAGAAAACATTGTAGCCGTAATAAAAGTGGAAAGACAGGAGGGCAAGAAAAGCAACTTTGAAATCCCGCTCTGGTTAACAGTCTTTGCAAAAAATGTTTTTATTAAAGTCAAAAGAGTTGAAGTTGTATCAGATGCAGAAAGTCAAATCTTTGAAAATTGCATTATAAAAACAAATTTTAATCATATTCTTTCGAGGTTTGAGTTTAACGATTTGTCTATAAGCATTGACAGATCACCTTTAAAGAACAGGATTGAATTTTTGGGAAATGGAGAAGCAAAAGCAGGCAATTTTATAAAACTAAAAGGAGAATTAAACTACGGCGATAGCTTCGGAAAAATAATCATTTCTTATGAAAGAAAAAAAGGTGATGCAAATATTGAAGGCAAACTCGAAAGCTTTCTTCTTAACCTGAAGGATTTAAAAGGTTTCACTGAGTTCCCCGATTTAAAAATTCGTTGTGATGCTGAATTTTATTTTTCAGGGGAAAAACTAAGAATCAAGGGAAACTTTGACGAGGAAACTTACGGCAGATTTTCAATAAAATCGGAAGGCAAAATAAAAAATAATGTTTTAACCGGAAGGGTTTTCATTTCCTCCTCCCCATTTTTTTATACCCTTTCAATAAACGAAATTAAATCTGATAAACTGGAAATTAACGCCAGCCTTGATGGAGAATACTCTTACAATTATAAAAACAAGATCTTATATGCAAAACTTAAAGGAGATTATAAAGAAAGCAAAGTGCTCGGGATCTATGTCTCTTCAGGAAAAGCGGAATTAACCATTGACAATAAATCATTAAATGTTTTTTCTTCTTTTATCTCTCCTGAAGCAGGGAAAGGAGATGTTGAGGTAGATTACAATTTTTTCAATGGTAAAGCCGATATAAGATTTAAGACTTCAGAAACATATCCGTTGAAAATTTTGAACATTCTGGGAATTGATGTTCCTCTTCCAGATCCTCTTAAATTTTCATCAGGAATGTTCAACTTCAAACTTGCTGAAATTCTTTTTGAAAACAATAGAATAGTGATTTCAATGGACGCAAAGGATGACAGAAATGGAGATTATTCTGTTTATTTAGATTTTTACGATGCCAGATTGCAAGAACTATCCGTATTAGCTGAAAAAGTTGATACAGGCTCGTGGGGAATTGAAGTCCCGCTACTTTTATCGGGAAATATGTTTTTTGATTTTAAAAAAACAGAATATGTCAATTTTCTGCTAAAAGATGTTTATTTTAATTTTGAAAAAATTGAAATTGGTCCAATAAATTCAGAAGCAAAAATCTTTGGATCAGGAAAACTCCTTTTGCCTGAAACTGATGTGGCTTTCTCTTTTGGAAAGGCAAGAATAAAGGGTGAACTTGCCCAAAATGGTTTCTACAGTGGGAAAGCCTTTATCGAAAAGTTAGATTTAAATAAGCTTGATTCTTCTCTCGACGGAGAAATTTCAACAGGAGACTTCTCCTTCAAAGGAGATTTTTCTTCAATAAATTTTTCTGGCAGTTTCTTCTCTGATGAGTTAAAAATTGGAAATGGAGAATTCTTTAGCCTGAAAGGGAGAGGAAATGTAATTTTAAAAGATGGAGACATCAATCTTGATTTATCAGTAGAATCCGATTTTCTTTCAATTTCAGGGAATACCTTTACCCGTTTTACCTCTTCTATAAAAAAGGCGGGAGAAAAAGGCACATTTGAGCTTGCCACAAAATATGACAGAAACAAAATATCGGCAAGAGGAGATTTTAGTTTTGACAAAGATAAGAAAAATCTTTCAGTTTTTCTGGCATCTCTTATTTTTGAAATGGAAAAGCGGCGTCTCTACCTTACAAAAAAGGCAACCATTGAAGCCTCAAAAAATTTAATATCTTTGAAAAATTTTCAATTAGAGAGCGGAAACTCAAAATTCTTATTAGAGGGTTCAATCGAAAAAACAGATGAAGATTCAAAAATTGATGCACAAATCAATATGGATAATTTTTCAATTGTTCTAATTCCTTTTCTTAACATCCCCAACGCACTTTCTGGAAGGTTTGACGCATCCCTTTCCATCAAAGGAGAACTAAAAAAACCACAATTTTCTGGAAACCTTCTTTTGAGAAACTTTGTTTATGAAATTCCTGAAAGTGAAACAAAATTTATTGGAATGTTAGAAGCCAGTTTTGAAAAAGATAAAATTATAACAAAAGGTTATTTAACCACATCTAAAGAGGGTGATTTAAATTTAAGCGGAACTATTAACATTTCTTATGACAATGCATATCTTGACATAAAACTACTTGCTCAAGATCTTTCAGTAGCATACAAAAGTCTTTTTTCAGGTGTCTTAGATGCAGAAATTTCTTTACTCGGTAACTTTAATGAACCACATATAGAAGGTTCTATAAACATTCTTAAGGGAAGAATCCAGCTGAAAGAATCTTTCGCTCAAAGCCTTCCAGAAAGCATTGTTTTTATAGGTAAACCACTTCCAAAAGAACAAAATTCAATGATAAGAGAGTTTTTTAGAAAGTTGAGAGGCAGATTGAAAATCGGAGCAAGAAAAAAATTGTGGCTTGTTAGAAAAGACCTCCTGGCACAAATTTCAGGAGATGTTCTCATAAATTTCACAAAAGAAGGAATTCAGCCTGAAGGAAAAATGTCTGTTGATGAAGGAAGGTTTTTCCTTTCAGGAAACAAGTTTGATTTAAAAAATTCTTCTTTTTATTTCTCTTCAGGAAAGGATCTTCTTCCGCTGCTTGACATCCATGCAGAAAAAGAAATTTCTGGCCACATAGTAGTAATCAGGCTTCAGGGTAATGTTGAGAAACCAACTCTTACTCTTTCTTCAACCCCTCCGCTTGAACAGGGAGAAATCTTATCTCTTATCCTTTTTGGAAGAACCTTACAAAATCTAAACCCGGATGAAAACGCAAAGTGGGGAGGAGCAGCAGCGGTTATTGCATTCAATTATGAAGCCGCGCCACTTTTTAATTCGGTTTCAAAGAAAATGAAATTTGACACAATTGGAATGGGAACTTCAGAAAGAGGCGACCCACAACTCGGGTTCAGCAAATATTTGAGCGACAAACTCGTCCTTGAGTATCAACAAACATTCGGTGCATTGCCGGAAAGCAACATAAATTTGAAATACAGAATAAACAGAAACTTAAGCATTGAAACAAATTCTTCCACACAGGGACACAGCGGCGCGGATATCATATGGGAAAGAAAGTTTTAATTTTACTCTTATCAATCTTTTTATTTTATTTGCCTCTTTCATCAAAAGTAGGTACGGATAAAAATTTAAGAAAGGAACTTATTTTAAAAGGAAACACTGCTTTTGATAGGAATAAGTTATTAAAAGAGTGTGGAGTAAAATTAAAGAAAAGAAGATTGAATAAAAATAAAATAAAAATTACGGAAGCGGCGTGCATTGAGTTTGTAGAAGTTCTTTCAACCTTTTATAGGAGAGAAGGTTTTTTCGATGTATCAATAGAAAAAAGCCAGAATGATAAAGAGTTTCTCGTTGTCATAGAAGAGGGGAAAGAATATTTAACGGATAAAATTGTATGCACATTATCAAAAAACAGTGAAGATGCAAAAAGAATCCTTAATGAGGCTGAGGAAAAGTTTCTTTTGAAAAAGGGAAAGCGATTCAGGGTTGAAGATTATGAAGCAACAAAACGCCTTCTTGAAGACACTTTCGGTAACGAAGGTTATCCTTTCGTCAGGGTGGTTGAAAGAGCAGAAGTCAATTCAAAAGAAAAATGTGTGAAAGTATCATATTCTATTGATGAACAGGAAAAGGCAGTTTTCGGGAAAACTGCATTTGAAGGAATTGTACATACAGAAGAGAGAATTTTGAGAAAACTCCTTCAATATAATGAAGGCGAAATTTTCCAGGTTTCAAAAATCGAGAAAACAAAAGAGGCTCTTTACTCCACCGGGCTCTTTGACATTGTTACGATAAAAGTTAAGAAGAAGGGTGAACCAGATTCTGTTTTTATTAAAATAATTCTTAAAGAGGGAAGACATAAAAAGGTAAAGATTTCACTTGGCTACGGTGCTGATGAAAAATTGAGGGTGGAGACAGGTCTTGAAACACTCCGTCTTTTTGACAGACATATCAGGGCAGGCTTTAACTTAAAGAAAAGTTCTCTTGAAGAATCTTTCAGGTTCTATCTTGTAAGACCCTACGCAATTTCAGATTACTCATTTTATTTAACAGCAAGAAAACAAACCAGCTATTGGGTTCAAACAGAATTTGAATCAACATTGTTGACCTCAGGAATTGAAAGAAAAATTTCAAATTTAAAGTTTTCTGCTGATGCAAACTTTGAAACAATAGATAGAATAAAATTTTCTTATCCTCCTCCGAGAGTAAAGGACAATGCCCTGACCCCCCATACATTCTTTATCAGGCTAAACTTTTCTTTTAACAAAACTGACAATCTTTTAGACCCCTCAAAAGGATTTTTTGTCAATGGTGAGGTTGAAGGAAGCAGGGTAGGAAATTGTTCATCTTTTGGAAAATTCCTCATTGACTTCAGAAAATACATTTCAATAAATTCTAATTCTGTCCTCGCTTTCAGGCTAAAGGCTGGTTCGCTTGTGACCAAAAATTCAATTGCTGAAATTCCATATCCCTATAGATTTTTTACAGGTGGACAGACTAAACTTAGAGGGTACAGGTTTTCATCATTATCTCCCCTTTCAGAAAACCATTCTCTTGAAGGAGGAAAAGGAGTTGTAGAATCCTCTGTTGAATACAGGTTCCCATTAAAAGATGAATTCAAAGGAATCGCTTTTTTCGAAACTGGAAGAGTTACAACAAAAAGCAATCCTTTTAGTAAGGGGGCTCCTTTTAAATCAGACACAGGATTTGGTCTGAGATATATAACTCCTGTAGGACCGGTGGGAATGGACATAGCTTTCAGGCTAAACAAGGCTGAATACTCATCAAGTCCTTTCCAGATTTTCCTTTTTGTTGGCTATGCCTTTTAGTAAAAATTACTCTTTTATTGACATATTTTGCTTTTGGTTTTATTCTATATTTGTGGAGTGACATTTGAGTTACAGGATTCTTGAAAAAATAAACTTACCTTCAGACTTAAAAAAGCTCTCTGAAGATGAACTTGTCTTATTATGTGAAGAATTAAGGTCATTTTTAATCGAGAATGTTTCAAAAACCGGAGGGCACCTTGCCTCAAGTCTCGGGGTTGTAGAGCTTACCGTAGCACTCCATTATGTCTTTAACACCCCCGAGGATGTTATTGTCTGGGATGTTGGTCACCAGGCTTATGCCCATAAGATTTTGACTGGAAGAAGAGACCGCTTCCATACCCTGAGGCAGTATGGAGGTATTTCAGGTTTTCTCAAAAGAAATGAAAGCGAGTACGACAATTATGGGGCAGGTCACGCCTCAACAGCCCTTTCTGCCGCTTATGGAATAGCGGTTGGAAGGGACAGAAAAAATGAAAATCACAGGGTCGTTTCAGTATTCGGCAACGGGGCTCTTACCGGCGGTCTATGTTATGAAGCAATAAATAATATAGGTTCAAGCAATATTCCGAAGTTCATAGCCATACTTAATGACAATAAGATGTCAATATCTGAAAATGTTGGGGCTATAAACAAATATCTCAACAATTTTGCCCAGACAACTCTTTACAACAGATTCAGAAGAAGGGTAAGGGAAGGGCTTGAAAAATTTCCGAGGATCGGTAAACAAATGAGTTTTCTCGCAAGGAGAATCGAGGAAGGCGCAAGGGGAATCCTCACATCAGGAGCACTCTTTGAAGCTCTCAGTTTTGACTACATTGGTCCAATTGATGGACACAACATAAAGGAACTAATAAGGACATTAAACAATCTAAAAGACACTGACCATCCTGTCCTTCTTCATATTACAACGGTAAAGGGAAAGGGCTACGCACCAGCCGAAGCATCACCTGAAGGTTACCACGGCGTAAAACCCTTCAGCCCCGAAGAAGGTCTTGTAGAAACCGGGCCAAAACTCTTTCTTTTCCAGGATGTTTTTGGAAAAGAACTCTGTCGTCTCGGCAAACTTGATGAAAGGGTTGTCGGAATAACAGCAGCAATGCCTTCTGGAACAGGAATTACACCCTTTTTCGAAAAATTCCCAGAAAGGTCTTTTGATGTGGGAATTGCAGAGGGACATTCAATAATTTTTGCTGCAGGGCTTGCTGTAAAAGGAATGAAACCATTTATTGCTATCTATTCCACTTTTCTACAGAGGGCATACGATCCAGTTATACACGATGTCGCTTTGCAAAACCTTCCCGTCATTTTCTGTATTGATAGAGCTGGCATTGTCGGAGAAGACGGTTCAACACATCACGGAAGTTTTGATATTTCATATCTTCTCCATATTCCCAATATGGTTGTTTCCGCACCAAAAGATGGAAATGAACTTAAAAATCTAATGTTTACTGCTCTAAAGCACGATAAAAGTCCATTTGCCATAAGATATCCAAAATCGGTGGCAGAACCTTATGACGAGAACAAAGAACCAGTTGAGTTAGAAATTGGCAGCTGGGAAATTGTTTCACGGGGCAATGATATTGTCATAATAGCAGTCGGACCAATGGTAAAAGTAGCCCTTCAAAGTGCAGAAATACTTGAAAGAAACGGAATCTCAACTGAAGTTGTCAATGCAAGATTCCTTAAACCCATTGATGAAAAATTTATCAAGGAGAGAATTCCATCTTTTTCAATGGTTATTACAGCAGAAGAAAACTCACAAATTGGAGGCTTCGGCGCATACTTTGACCTTAGTCTTCAGAATCTGGACATTAAAGTTAAAAGATTGTCTTTGGGAATTCCAGATAGATTCATAACACACGGCAAAAGAGAGCTCCTTCTTGAAGAGATAGGGCTCACTGCTCAAAAAATTGCGGAAAAGATTTTAATTTGTTTAAAGCAAAAAAAGTCTAAAATTGTAGAAATAATATAAGAAAGGAATAAAAATGAAAATTTTTCTTGAAACCGACAAAAAGAAAGTTAAGAGTGAAAGTATTGTTATTGGCATTTTTGAAAACCTCGAATTTAATCAAAAAGATTTTCCCGATTTTCGAAAAGAATCACAAAAGTCAAAATTCAATGGAAAAGTTGGAGAGTTTTTTTTCTATCCCGATCGCCTATTCAATCCACCTCAAACAATTCTTTTTGTGGGGCTCGGGAAAAAGAGTGATTTTAACGCTTTTAAGGCAAGAATTGCGTCATCTCTTGCAATAAGAAAGCTTCAGGAAAGAAACATCTCCTCTGCAGAATTTAATTTGAACATTGAAGAATCAAGAGACAAAAAATTAGAAACTGTTTCAGCAGTTACAGAAGGAATTATTTTAACGAACTCGAGATATCAAAGATTTATAACCGATAAAGATAAAATTATAAAAGGTCTTGAAGAAGTCTATATAAAAATAAAAAAAGATGATGAGGATTATAAAAAAGGTTTAAATAGAGGAAAAATTTTTTCAGAAGCAGTTTTCTTTTCGAGAGACCTTATAACCACTCCTTCAAATGAAATTACACCTGAATATCTTGCTGAAGAAGCATTGAGTCTTTCCAGAGCATACGGTTTCAGGGCAAAAATTTTTGACAAAGAGGAGTGTGAAAAAATGGGAATGGGGGCTTTCCTTGCAGTTGCAAAGGGCTCTCAAAACGAACCGAAGTTCATTCATCTTTCATACAAAGGTAAAGGTGCAAAGAAAACAATAGGTTTTGTTGGAAAGGGGCTTACCTTTGATAGCGGAGGCATTTCGCTAAAGCCTGCAGAAGGAATGGGTGCTATGAAAAGCGATATGGCAGGAGCTGCTGCAGTTCTTGGAGCAATGAAAGCAGTTGGTGAACTCAAGCCCTGTGTAAATATAGAAATGGTAGTAGCAGCCTGTGAAAATATGCCATCCGGTAATGCAATGCGCCCTGGAGATGTTATTAAGAGTATGAGCGGAAAAACAATAGAAATTCAAAACACAGATGCAGAAGGAAGACTGACTCTCGCAGATGCTCTAACCTATGTGCAAAAACAAAATGTCGATGAGGTAATTGACCTTGCTACTCTTACAGGTGCCTGTATGGTTGCTCTCGGAACGGACATTGCAGGAATAATGGGAAATGACAATAATCTCATTGAAAATCTTCTTAAAATCTCCAAAAAAACTGGAGATGCTCTCTGGGAATTGCCCCTCGAGGAAAACTATTTTCGCTACATAAAATCACCAATTGCCGATGTATGCAACATTTCAAAAGTAAGGTGGGGAGGAGCAATTACGGCAGGACTCTTCCTGAAAATGTTCATTGAAAACAATGTTAAATGGGCTCATATAGACATCGCTGGACCCGCTTTCAGAGATGACGATTTAAATGAAAACCATCGCGCTGAAGGGGCAGGGTTTGGAGTCAGACTCCTCACCACCTACGCTATGAAACAATGATTCGCTTGTAAATAAAAAAGGGGATTGCTCTCGCAATCCCCCTATCATCGTAAAAAAATTAACCGTTTCTTTTTACAAAATCCTCCATAAAAGAAACGAGTGTTTCAATGTTTTCTACGGTAACTGCATTATACATTGAAACTCTTATTCCGCCAAGAGTTCTATAACCCTTCAAACCAACCATATTGTTTTTCTTTGCTTCGCCAATAAACTTTGTTGTCAGTTCTTCGTCAGGAAGGAAAAAGTCAACATTCATATAGGATCTGTCTTCCTTGACTTTCACAAAGCCTCTGTAAAAATCGGGATATTTATCAATGCATCCGTATAAAAGTTCTCCTTTTCTAAGGTTGTTTTTATAAATTACCTCAAGACCTCCTATTGATTTATTGTAGGCAAGAACATTTCTCAAAATGTAAATCGAAAAACAGGGAGGTGTATTGTAGAGGCTGTTTTTCTCTGCGTGGATTTTGTACTGAAGCATACTTGGAATTTTATCCGAGCACATCTCAAGGAAGTCGTCTCTTATAATTGCCACAACAAGCCCGGAGGGACCGAGATTTTTCTGTGCTCCTGCGTAGATAAAGCCGAAGGGTCTTACATCAAAGGGCCTCCACATAAAATCAGAGGACATATCCGCTGCAAGGGGAATCCCATTTGTCTTCGGGAATTTTTTCCACTGCGTACCGTAAATGGTGTTGTTGGTGCAGATATGCACATAGGTAGCATTATCGTTGACTTTTATCTCTTCCTCTTTTGGAAGTCGGCTGAACTGCTCATTTTCTGTAGAAGCTATGCTTCTTGCATTTTCCCCTGCTACTATCACCGCCTCCTTGTAAGCTTTTTTTGCCCACTGACCTGTTACAATGTAGTCTGCTTTTCTTCCTCCCCAGAGGATATTCATTGGAAGCATTGCAAACTGAAGGTTTCCGCCTCCCTGAAGAAGAAGAATCTTATAATTATCAGGAATGTTTAAAAGCTCCTTTATAAGGGCAATAGCCTCGTTGTGGACATTGTCATACTCTTTTGCCCTGTGAGAGATTTCCATAACAGACATTCCTGTACCCTCAAAATCAAGAAGCTCATCCTGTGCCTTCTTGAGGGCTTCAAGCGGAAGCGCCGCAGGTCCTGCATAAAAATTTATCTTTCTCATTTTTCTCTCCTTTTATTAAATTTTGTAGTTTGAAATTATTTCAACAATCCTATCACCAATTCTCAAAAGATTCTCTTTTGAACTCGCTCCAATGTGCGGAGCCATCAACACATTTGGCATTGAAATCAGCGGATAATTTTCTGGTGGAGGGTCTGAGGGCCAGACATCTGTAGCATAATAGCCCACTTTTCCTGACTTAAGAGCCTCAAATAAAGCTGCATCATCAAAAACCTTTGCCCTGCCTGTGTTTATAATTATTACTCCGTCCTTCATTTTTGCAAACATTTGAGCGTTTATCATTCCCCTTGTTTCATCGGTAAGCGGAGTATGAATACTTATGTAATCTGATTCTTTTAAAAGTTGCTCAAGCGTAACCATTTTTGCGAAAGGATGCTCTTTAACAAATGGGTCATAAGCAATAATCTCCATCTCAAAGGCTTTAGCCCTTTTAGCAACTTCAGTTCCGATTCTTCCTACTCCAAGAAGTCCGAGTGTCTTCTGATAAAGTTCGGTTCTCTTGATATCTTTCTTCAGCCATTTGCCTTCCTTCATTGAATTGTGTGCCTCAATAAGCTTATTTGGAACAGCAAGCATCAAAGCCATTGCAAGTTCAGCAACCGCAACGGATGAAGCTTCCGGCGTGTTCATAACTTTAATTCCCCTCGATTCACAGGCTTTTTTGTCAACATTGTCTAATCCAACTCCTCCCCTTATTACAAGTTTAAGATTGGGAGCACCTTGAAGAAACTCTTCTGTAACTTTTGTCTTTGATCGGACAAGAAGAACATCTGCTTCTGAAAGTTTTGAAATGTCTGTTAAAACCTCTCCAAATTCCGATAACCTTCCTGGAAGTGATGGATCAAAAGAATCTGCTAATAGAATTTTCATTTTTACCCCCCTAATCTTCTAAAATTCTGACAAATAAACCCGATCTTAATTTTGGTTCAAACCAGGTGGATTTTGGCGGCATAACTTTCTGAGAATCAGCAACATTTAAAAGCTGATCAAGCATTGTGGGATAAAGGGCAAAAGCAACTGCCCACCCTTCATCAACTCTCTTAATCAGCTCTCCCATTCCTCTTATTCCTCCTACAAAATCAATTCTTTTATCTGTTCTTGGGTCTTCAATTCCAAGTATTGGAGCAAGCACATTTTTTTGAAGTACAGATACATCAAGAGAATCAATTGGGTCCTTTTCGTCAAAAATTTGCGGTTTAGCGGTAAGAGTATAAATTGTTTTGTTCAGATACATCCCGAAAGTGTGCTGCTTTTCAGGTTTCAGTGACAATGCTTTTTCAATGACAAATTTATCGGAGAGTTTTTTCAAAAACTCTTCTTCACTCAAGTTGTTAAGGTCTTTTACGACTCTGTTGTAATCCATTATCTGAAGTTGATCGTGTGGAAATAGAACAGCCATAAAAAATTCGTAGTAAGCATCAGGATCGTCTGACCCTTTCATTTTTCTGAAGTGCTGTCCCATCCTTACTGCCGCCGCAGTTCTATGGTGACCATCCGCAACATACAGAGCAGGAACAGATTCAAAAAGTTTTATAAACTTCTTAACAGCAGAATCATCGCTTACAACCCACAGTTTATGACTTATTCCATCGTCAGTTTTAATATCGA
Source organism: Thermoanaerobaculum aquaticum (assembly GCA_020722885.1). GTDB lineage: Bacteria > Acidobacteriota > UBA4820 > UBA4820 > UBA4820 > UBA4820. The sequence goes on along the minus strand of DYJZ01000011.1, from coordinate 1,586 downwards.
AAAGAGGTTCTTTTTTCTTCTCTTCATTTACAAGTAAATCAATCTCTTTTACAGAACGGTATGTCAGAAAAACTGGTTCAGCATTTGCTTTTTGCTCAATCAAATGCCTTGTTCTATCGTCTTCCTTGTCTTTTCTTGTGTATTCGTGGATTTTTATTTTTCCCTCTTCATACTCCCTTACAGACGAAAGGCAGACAAAACCGTCCTGAGTATGGTTTCCCATAATCTGCCTGTAAATGTAAAACGAGGGCTTTGTATCCTGTTTTAAATATCCTTTTCTGACAAATTCTTTCAGGTTCTCAGCGCCTTTATGGTAAACAGCATCATCATAAAGAGGATGTCCCTTTTCAAGGTCAATTTCCGGCTTTGAAATGTGAAGAAAAGATAGTTCGTTACCTTTTGCATAATCCCTTGCCTCCTCAGAAGAAATTACATCATAAGGAGGGGCTGCTATTTTATCTGCTATCTGTTTTGGTGGCAGATACGCCTTAAATGGTTTAATTATCGCCATATAAACCCCCTTAATTAAATTTACGCCATAAACAGCGTATAATCTATTATAATACACTTAAAATAAAAGGCAACAACTGCTTTTAGTAATCATAGAAAAAATTTTTATACTTCTTATTTTAATACTTTGCTCCTTCAACCCCGCCATACCTTCTTATTATTTTAGCAGCAAGTATTCTTTTATTTTTTAAGGCAAGGTCAAGAGCAGTCTCCCCAAAGACACTTTTTGCATTTACATTGGCTTTATTTTTTAATAGAAATTCTACAATTTGGTTATGCCCCCTCATAGCAGCATAATGAAGAGCCCTATACTTTCCATTGCAGCTTTTAGCGTTGACAAAAGCACCTTTTTCTACAAGATACTTCACAATCTCAAGATATTCATTTTTCTGGTAGGCAACTCTTATTAAAAGTGTCAGACCGATCTTGTCTCTCTCTTCAATATCCATTTTACACTCTTCAACAAAATATTTGAGACATTCAAGATGTCCCATTATTGCAGCATAAAACATCGGCGTATATTTAAGATAGTTTTTACTGTATATGTCTGCTTTTTTGCTTACAAGAAACTTGATTAACTCAAGGTTGCCACTCATTGCTGCCATATGAAGAGCAGTGTCTCCCCATTTATTTGAAGCATTTACATTGGCTCCCTTTTTTACTAAAATTTTTACTGCTTCAAGGCAACCCTTTTGTGCCGCAAACATAAGTGCTGTATCATTGTAAGATGTTTTAGCATTTACACTCGCTTTTTCTCTTAATGCTCTTTTTACCCCTTCAATATTACATTCTGTTGCTGAAGTAAGAAGAAGTTCATCTGCCTTTTTATTGCCCCAGAGTGTAAGAGTAAAGAAAAAAAGACAGAGGAAAACTTTTGTCAATTTCATCCTATCCTCCTTGCTATTTAAGTTTATAACATTATTGAAAAATACTCAATTTTTTGTTGAAGTCCACAACATTTGAAACTTTTTGGGAAGGAAAGGCAGCAAGACAAATTCATCTGAAACCTCTAAACTTTTGCACCGCCACCTTATACTACTTATACATCTAACATAGAGTATTAAGCCAGTTAAAAC
>DYJZ01000010.1 GCA_020722885.1 Thermoanaerobaculum aquaticum | reverse complement strand
ATAAATTTGTCTTGCTGCCTTTCCTTCCCAAAAAGTCTCAAATGTTGTGGACTTCCACAATGCATTGAAGAGTGTTTGATTTATCTGTTACAATAATATATGGTAGAAAATGATTAAAGATATTCGTCTACACGGAAGACATTCGAAAGAAATTGAATTTTTTGCTAATCTTGCAGGGGAAAAGCCTCTCTCTTCACATTTCTATGAAATAGAAAAAGTAAAAGATGAAAGGGAAATCTCTTTCTTTCTTGCCGGCAATTACATAACGCTGGAAAAAGATAAAATTATTTTTAGCGGAACAGGAGGTATTGTGTCAGAGTATATGTTTGGCTCTCCTCTTCCTTTAAATGATCTGACTCATAAGGAAATTCAAAATCGCCTTCTTCTTTTTGGAACCCGGCAGGGTGATAAAGGACTTGAGTTTTCCCCCAATCTAAGAGGAGAAATAACATACAAAGAATTATTTCTTGAGGGCAATGCAATATCGAACATCTTTTTTCTGGTCAAAGCCAACTGGCCATACTCGCTGAGAAGGACACAGGAGGTTCTTTTAAAGATTCTGGGCAAACTTCTAAAAAGAACTTCTTATGTTGGGGAAGAAAACGATGATGCACTTTCAGAGAGCATTTTAAAGGAGATTTCAGATCCTGATGCTCTTCTTCTTATGGTAAGACTGAAACACAAAACAAATAGCCAATTTTACAAATTCGTTCAAAGACACTATTCAAAAAAGAAATTGTGGACGGATGAGGATGAAGCTTTCGTAATGAAATTTGCAGATGAGATAAATATTGAAGAATACCAGAGAAGAAGAATTGTAATCGATATCCTTTACAAATCGCAGGAAAACAGAGCCATAGTTGATGAATACAAGGACATACTTGCATTTGCCTTAAATACGCCTCTTGATTCAAACAAAATTGCCCGTTTAAACTCATTGAGAAACCTGGCAATGAGGCATAATCTTCCACTGGCTCTCTTTGATACGCTTGATAATTTGATACCAAAAGCGAAAGATTTACTTCAAAAAGAAAAAGAGAGTCCATTTCTCAGGGAAATGCGTTCTATTTTTGAAGGACTGTTTCTATCAAGTGCAAGACCAAGAGAGGTAATAGGAAAAGAAGAAATCAGCAAACTTCTTAAAATAAAACACAAGGCTCATGTCAACAGAGACAATGGGTTTGAACATATTCTTCTGGAGACCGGCAGAATACTCGATGAAAAAGCGGCTGAAACCGAAGATTTTGAAGCCTTTGAACTCTTTACAGAAATAGTTACCTATTTTGACAGGCTTGACAATGCAATGAATGTAATAAATCATCTTGCTTTTCTTGAAGAAGCAGAGATAAGTGAAGATAAGATAAGATCTCTTCTTGGAAACAAGAAGATGCTTGATGAAATTGATCCGAAGATTCTTGGAGAATTGTTGATAGAACCAATTTACAACAATGTCTATTCGTTGAGGTTCGGCAAAAAGAAGGTTGAACTTCTTATGAATACAATAAAGAAAATTGAGAAAAACGAGTTGAACATTACCCAGGCAGCGTTTCAGATTAACAGCATTGCAAATGCAGAAAGGGTTCACAATTTTATACTTCAGAAAATAAAAGATATTTTCAGTAGATTCTATTTTGATTTGGGAAAACCGTCGCACATAAGCATTCTGAAAAAAGAAATTTTTGGGCTTGTAAAGAAAAATTTTGGAGAGGAGTACAGAGTTCCTGAAGGGGCTTTTGAATCCGCTCTTGAACAGTTTATAAGCGAAAATGAATATTTGACTTCAATTCTCCCAAGAGTTATTAAGGAAAACAATGAGGGGCTGCGAGAGCAATTTATTAAAGAGAAAAATATTGACAGATCAAGAATAGAAGAAATTGAGAAGGAATATAAGAGAGGTAATGACATTGAAGAGGCGTCTGAAGATTCTTTTTCGAATTTAAATTTTGATGAACTTTTAAAGTTTACAGACAACTAATTAAAGACTTTAATAGAAGGCTTTAACAAGGTCAAAGATCGTTTTTTGATACAAATTAACTTCTTCAGAATTCTGCAAAAGTTCAACAAATGAAACTTTTCTGAGAGTGAAAAAAGAGCGAAAAAAACTTATTAAAAAGAATAATTAGTAGAGGCTGTGGAAATTGTGGAAAATTCGCCTATTTACACAGCCTTTGCATTTTTTCCGGAAAGGGGGAATTTTCGTTGAAAGAAAGAATAGGAACAAGCACGCGGTTTTTTAGTGTTTTTGGTGGCATCAAATGCTATAATAGAAAAGCTAAAGGAGGATTACTTTCGGTTTTAATTTGAGGCTCGCGCCAACCGAAGAACAAAAGGTGCAGGGACATTCCGAAAGAACTTGAAATCTTCACCCATTTTTATGGAGGTTAAAAATGAATTTGTCTTGCTGCCTTTCCTTCCCAAAAAGTCTCAAATGTTGTGGACCTCTACAATTTCTTGTTAAAATATTTCATTTATGGCAAAATATAATTTTGAGGAGTAATGAAATTGGCTTTGATTATATCCGTCGCTAACCAAAAAGGTGGTGTTGGAAAGACTACAACGGTGATCAATTTAGGCGCTTCGCTTGCCGCAGCAGAAAAGAAAATTCTTATTGTTGATTTTGACCCACAGACAAATTGCACATCAGGTTTTGGCTTTTCACGAAGAAGTGAAAACCCTACAATTTATGATCTTCTTACTGAAAGAGCATCAGCTGAAGAAACAGTTGTAAAAAGCGAGCTTCCAAATCTTTCAATAATTTGTGGCTCTATTTCTCTTGCTGGGGCGGAAGTGGAACTGGCGAATCTTGAAAAAGGAAGAGAAACAATTCTAAAAAACATACTGGAACCTTTAAGAAGAGACTACGATTATATTTTGATCGATTGTCCTCCTTCTCTGGGACTTCTTACGATAAACGCTCTTGCTGCTTCAGATGCGCTTCTCATTCCGATTCAGGCTGAATATTTTGCCATGGAAGGGGTTTCAGAACTTATAAGAACAATTGAAAGAGTGAGAGAAAGTATCAATCCTCGCCTGACAATAAAGGGTGTCCTTTTGACTATGGTTGACGAAAGAACAAATCTTGCAAGGCAGGTTATGGAGGAGGTAAAGCACCATTTTGGTTCAAAAGTTTACAAGACTTACATACCGAGAAATGTTCGACTTGCCGAGGCACCTTCTTTTGGAAAGCCAATAATTTTTTATGACATCGCTTCTCGTGGGGCACAATCCTATCTTAAAATAACGGAGGAATTCCTTGCAAGAGAAGTTTAAGAAAGGGCTTGGCAGAGGACTTGATGCCCTACTTCCGCCTGTAGAAACAGGTGGTAAGAAGATTGTTGAAGTAGAAACAGCAAAATTAAAAGTTTCAAAAAGTCAACCAAGAACAATAATTAAAGAAGAAAAAATAAATGAACTTGTAGTTTCTATAAAAGAGCATGGAATACTTCAGCCGATTATAGTCAGGCCGTCAGAAAACGGTTTTTATGAAATTATTGCCGGAGAAAGAAGATGGAGAGCGGCTCAAAAAGCCGGTCTGCCTACAGTTCCTGTTTTAATCAAAGATATAGAAGATTTAAAAATGTTAGAAATAGCCCTTGTTGAGAACATACAGAGGGAGGATCTCAACCCAATAGAGCTTGCAAGAGCCTATAAAGCACTGACCGATCAATTTGATTTAACGCAGGAGGAGCTTTCAACCAAAATAGGAAAAGAGAGATCAACAATAGCAAACACACTAAGACTTCTTTCTCTTCCTGCTTCAGTCCAAAAGGCGATTTACGAAGATTTAATAACATTTGGTCACGCTAAAGCAATTCTTTCTGTTAAAGGAAAGGAGAACCAGGAAAGAATTCTTTATGATGTAATAAAAAATGGACTGTCTGTGAGAGAAACCGAAAAGCTGGCAGTGGCAAAAGAAAAGAAAAGTACAAAGGTGCGAAACGTTGATCCGAACACGCACACAGCAGAAAATGAGATGATGAAAAAACTTGGATTAAAGGTTTCTATAAACAGGAAAGGGAAGGGTGGGGTTGTAAAGATTTTCTTTGGAAATGAAGAAGAACTTAACCATATCTGGGAGTGGATTTGCAGATTTGGTGGGAGGAGACAATGATCACAGGGAAAAAAGTAGAACATTCTATTGTTGGAGGAATGCTGGGAGAAGGTGTCAGAATGGAGGGAAACCTTTCTTTTAAACAGACTTTTAGAGTTGATGGAGAGTTTAAAGGAAAGATTGCCGATTCTGAACGTCTTGTGGTTGGAGAAAAAGGAAATGTTCAGGGAGAGATTGAATGTGATTCTCTTATCTGTTATGGAAAAATAACCGGAACAATAAAAATTAAAGGTTGTGTCGAAGTACACCCCAGCGGCAGAATAGAAGGGGATCTATTTATGGAAAATCCTCTTCTTACTGTGCTTGAAGGAGGTACAATATCTGGAAATTTAAAAATGGGAATTAAAGAAGGCAGCAATGTTCTGCCAATAAAAGAGAAGACAAAAGAGATATGACAAAAGATAATTTAAATTTAAGAAGAGAAAAACTTAAAAAAAACCTAAATAATCTTTCAAATGGCAAACCTTTTCTTTCAATAATCTTCTCCGGTAGTTCTCATGCTCTCGACAGATTCGTACCCGATTCGACCTTTTTTTATTTTACGGGTTTAGAAATTCAAAACGCTTCTTATGTGATTTTGTTTGATGGACAAAGGTTTTATGATGCCCTCTTTCTTCCTCCACCGAACCCGATGAGGGAAAGATACGAACCAATTGAAATATCATCGGGCCACCTCGACAAAAGTGGCAATGCTGATTCAACGAGGAAGAAAGCAATTAGGCAAACTGGTTTTGAAGCAGTACATTCAAATTATGAACTTATGGATTTTCTGACAAAGCCTTTAAATATTGTAAAGGAAATCTACCTTGATTTTTCAATTCCACAAGGGGCAGGCTCGGAGAGCGCTGCTGCTTTCTATAAGGAAATAAGAGAAAAAATGCCCCATATTGTTCCAAAGAATTTAAAGGATATTGCTATAAAGCTGAGAAATATCAAAGATTCTTCTGAAATCTCTAAAATAAAAAAGGCTGTGGAGATTGCCATAGAAGCTCAGAATGCAATTATGGACATTCTCACTCCAGGAATTTACGAATATGAGGTAGAAGCGGTTGTAAAATATATCTTTACAAGAAGAGGTACTCAGAGAGAGTCATTTGCTACAATAATAGGGTCTGGCAAGAATTCAACAATTCTTCACTATAATCAAAACAGGAAACTGATAGGTAAAAACGAAACGGTTGTCTGTGACCTTGGTGTACAAAAAGATGGATATTGTTCTGATCTGACAAGGACTTTTCCATCTTCCGGGAAGTTCACAAAAGAGCAGCGAAAATACTATGAAATTGTTCTTGAAGCGCAAAATCTGGCGATAAAAACAATAAAAGAAGGTGTTACAATAAGCCATATCAATAAAGTTGTGGCAGAATTTTACAAAAGCAAAGGGGTTGCCCAATACAATTTTCATGGGGTTTCACACCATCTTGGAATCGATGTCCATGATGGAATAAATGTTGATGAACCTTTAATGGAAGACAGTGTAATAACAGTTGAACCTGGACTTTACAATCAGAGCAGACGAATTGGTTTCAGAATTGAAGACGATGTTGTTGTAAAGAAAAATGGAGTGGAAATTATATCCAGAGATTTGATAAAAGACATCGCAGAAATTGAAAAAAGATTGTCAAAGCCAAGAAAAAAAATAATCTTTTAAGGAAAAAGAGAACCTGTGGCTGAATGCCTTTTTTGCAAAACCTCTGAAAAAAAAGTTGTTTTTAGAGAGTTTGGAATTGATTACTTAAGGTGCAGGAATTGTGGCCACCTTTTTTCTTCTTTTGAGAGAGACGCTGATTATGACGGCTATTTTGAAAGTATTGAAAATGAAGTGGAAGCAATAGAATACTGGAATATTTCGCACAATAAAATGTATGATGCCTTTGCAAAAAAATACATGATTGGCAGAAAGGGAAGAATCCTGGATGTGGGTGCTGGGCTTGGATTTTTTGTAAAGTTCGCAGGTGAAATTAAAGGATGGGAATCTTTTGGAGTAGAAATTTCAAAAGGGGGATACAATTTCGGAAAAGAAAAACTTAAACTTAAAAATTTTTTCTGTGGCAAACTCGAAAAGACCAATTTTGAAGATAATAGTTTTGATATAATTACCATGTGGGATGTTGTTGAACATCTTTCAAAACCGCATTCTATATTACAAAAAAGTATAAATCTTTTAAAAGATGGGGGGTTTCTTTTTCTTCATACGCCCAACGGAGAAGTCCAGCTGCTAAAAAGCAAAATAAAAAAACTTTTTTTTGGAGAAAAAGAAGGGAAACACTATCTTGAGGCAAGAGATCATCTTAACCTATACAAAAAATCAACAATAACGCGTCTTCTAAAAGAGAGCGGCTTTGAGACAATAGAATTTGTCCATCTTCCCCCGATACAATCTGTTGCAGGAAAAAGTGATTATATTAAAGTTCTTGCCAAAAACTTGTGGTGGAGAACATCGCAGGTTCTTTATTTCCTTACCTTTAAAAAGATGAATATAGATAACCTTTTCGTTTTAGCAAAAAAAATTTCTTAAAACATATTATTATAAATGCAAAAGTTCAGAAACACATAAGACTTTTCTGAGGAAAAAAGCTCGAAAGGAGTAAGGAGGATTGCCTTCGGCTTTGATTTTAGGCTCGCACGCACCGAAGAACAAAAGGCGTAGAAACATTCCGAAAGAACTTGAAACCTTCACCCATTTTTATGGAGGTTAAAAATGAATTTGTCTTGCTGCCTTTCCTCCCCAAAAAGTCTCAAATGTTGTGGACTTCTACAATAAGTTGAACGACTGTTAAAAAAGGGTTAAAATAATCTTTTATATTTGACTTCTGGGGAGTAGCCAAGTGGTAAGGCAGCGGCCTTTGGAGCCGCCATCCGAAGGTTCGAATCCTTCCTCCCCAGCCAACAAAAAAGGGGAAAAAATGGCAAAAAAAGACAATCTTTTAGTATTTTCTGGAAGAGGGAATCCAAATCTGGCTAATGAAATTGCGAAAAATCTAAAAATTCCTCTTGGACAAATTAAAATAACAAATTTTGCGGATGGTGAGACCTATTGCCAGATACTTGAAAATGTAAGGGGAATGGATACTTTTATAATCCAGCCCACATCAACTCCAGTAAACCAGAATCTTATGGAACTTCTCATTTTGATAGATGCTTTTAAAAGGGCTTCAGCGAGAAGAATAACAGCTGTCATTCCCTATTATGGCTATGCAAGGCAGGATAGAAAAGATAAGCCGAGAGTTCCAATTACATCCCGTCTTGTTGCCGACCTGATTCAGGCAGCTGGTGCTGACAGAATATTGTGTATGGATGTGCACGCAGCACAGATACAGGGATTTTTCAATATACCTGTAGATCATCTTTTTGCAGCTCCCATTCTCATCAAGTATATTAAATCGCTTGAACTCAAAAATTTAACCATCGTATCTCCAGATGCAGGAGGCGTTGAAAGAGCGCGTGCATACGCAAAAAGACTTAATGCAGAACTTGCAATCATTGACAAAAGAAGAGAGGCTGCGAATGTGGCTGAAGTAATGAACATTATTGGTAATGTAAGAGGAAAAAATTGCGTGATTGTTGACGATATGGTTGATACTGCAGGAACTCTGTGTGAAAGTGTAAAGGCTCTTAAAAAAAATGGGGCAAACAAAATTTATTGTGCAGCGACCCACGCCGTTCTCTCAAAAAATGCTTTGAGCAATCTTAATGAAGCTCCTCTTGAACAGTTGATTGTTTCTAACACAATTGATGCAGAAGAAAAAGCAAAACAGTGCAGCAAAATTAAAATCCTTTCTGTTGCGCCAATTCTTTCTGAAGCGATAAAGAGGATTCACGAGGAAAGTTCAGTTTCTTCTCTTTTCGTTTGAAGCTCTAAAGAAACCTTTTTAAGGTTCTCAATTATTCCTGAAGCACCCCTTCTTTCAAGAGGGGTTCCTTTTATTATCTTAGCGATCTCTTTTTCATCTTTTACAAGAAATTCATCTAAAGGGGGGGCAAAAAGCCCTTCTTTTGGATAGAAAGAGTTTTCCTCAGTCAGTGGGGTTTTTTTATTGAAAGGGCAAACCTCCTGACAGATATCGCAGCCGAAAACATTTCCAGAAAATTGTGGAGCGGTATAGGGAAGTTTACCCTTCCATTCAACATTATAAGACGGAATACATTTTGATGGATCAACGCTTCCATCTCCTGTAAGTGCTTTTGTGGGGCATGCAGAAATACATTTTTGACACCCCTTGCAGAGATCAGTTTGAGTAAAGTTCTTTTTACTTTCATACCCTTTGGGTTCAAGGTCGGTGACAACTTCTGCAAGAAAAAGATAACTTCCAAATACAGGATTTATTAAAAGTCCATTTTTTCCAATAAACCCCAATCCTGCCTTTAATGCTATGTTTCTTTCGAGAATTGGGAATGTATCAACGCATATTTTTGCACGAAATCCATTTTTTGTAAGAAAATTTTTTAATGATTTTAATTTATTTCTCAAAACTTTGTGATAATCTTCACCAAAGCCATACCTTGAAATCCAGGTGCGGCCTCTTTTTATGAAGTTTTGAGAAATTTCTCTTGTTGAATTGTAGGGAAATGCTATCGAGATTATGCTTCTTACCCACGGAATATAAATCTTCGGGTTTTTCCATGCAGGTTTCTTCAGGTAAAAAAGTGAATCTGGAAGATGGTTAAGACAAAACTCAAGCATTTTTTCACTTTCTGAATTCTCTTCTGGAAAAGGGATTATACCAAAAACCTCTATCTTCTCCTTTTTTAAAATATGCTTGATTTCTTCTAAAATCTCATTTGTGTCCATATCACATCTGTCCAAAATAAATTTTGACAGAACCATCTAAGAAGTCAAGGGGAAAAGAAAAAGGTTGAGCCATTTTCGGATAAAATAATTTTTTCCTGAAAAGAGAACTATAAAATACTTAAATGAGGCTCAACCATTGCTGAATAAGTGCACTCTTTGAGGAAAAACCAAAATTTAAATGACGATCCCGTGTGCCTCGTTTTCAAACCCCTTTAATACCCCTCCAAAATCCTCAATTTTTGAGGATAAAGCTTCTGCTTTCAATTATCCTCGACAGCAGTGTCTACATTTTAATTTTAAACAGCAGAATGATAGAAAAGTAATTGGTGGAATTTTGTCATTAGTGCTAATACAGGATATTTAAAGAGTTAAAAAAAGGGCGGAAAAATTAAAAAATTTTTCCGCCAATGAAGTCCTTAATGGGAAGGAGGTGTCCCATTAGTGAGAGCAAGCACAGTGATGGCAAAATCCTTCAAAGAGGCAAAAATGAGAGAAATATGTTCTATCGTTAGTAAATATAATCATTAAGTTAAACCTGTTTTTTCTTCAAAAGTGCGGGAGTATTTTCGAGCCTCATTTTTGTAGGGGTCTGGGCAATTTCGTACGCTGGCTGGACTTTTGGAAGAGGAACAGATGGCGTTGGCGTATTGTCAAAAAGGTTATTGTTCCTTCCTCTGTAGAGAGTTTTATTTGCAGAATTTTCCCCCATTTCTCCCAGATCTTCGGCTAAAACCGGTTCATCAATAAGAATGGGCATTGTTCCGCTGTCCTTAGAGGAAATGACTGGCATTTTAGGAAATTTACCAATTTCATTTGAGTACTCTTCTGGGGTTGAGGCTGCGGCGATAACCGTAACGCAGAGTTCATCAGAATCGGGATTTTCGTCAAATGTTCCGAAGGAAATTTCACAATCTTCAGAAGTTAGACTTTTTATATGCTCTGCGGCGATTGTCATTTCTGAGTTGGTGGGTATACTTTGCGAAAAGATAAGGAGAACTTTATCAACATCTTTCAAAGAAGTCGATTCAAGCAGGGGATTGCTGGCTGCCATTTTAACTGCTTCAATCGCTCTATTTTCTCCTTTTGCTTTACCTATTCCTAAAATGGCTCTTCCCCCTTTTTTTAGAACAGACTTAACATCGCCAAAGTCCCTGTGAATAAGGCCTTCTTTGTTTATAAGATCTGCTATCCCCTGAACTCCCTGTCGTAAAATATCGTCAGCAGCTTTAAATGAATCGGTTATAGAAAGATTTTCAGGAAGAAATGCCTTAAGGTTGTCGTTTGGAATAACAAGCAAAGTGGCTGAAGCCTGTCTTAATTTCCTTATTCCTTCTTCTGCCCTTTTTGCTTTTTTTGGTCCTTCCCAGGAGTAGGGTTTTGTTACAACAGCGATTGTTGTGGCGTTTATGGCACCAGCGTAACTTGCCACAACAGAGGCTGCGCCAGTTCCTGTTCCTCCACCCATTCCAGCTGCTATGAAAACAATGTCTGCACCACTAAGAGCATCCATTATATCGTTATTGTTTTCAAGTGCAGCTTTTTCACCGAGTTCTGAATCGCCTCCAGTTCCGTGTCCCCTTGTAAGATGGTGGCCAATAGCTATCTTGTTTGGAGCGAGGGATTTTTGAAGATCATTGAAATCTGTGTTGATATGGTAAAATTCAACCCCTTTCAGCCCAGCTCTTATCATATTGTTGATAGCGTTTCCACCTGCACCTCCGATGCCAAATACTTTGATACAAACTTTGTAATCATTTTCTGCCGATTCTTCTGGAGCAAAAAGGTAATTCAGGTCATTTTCAGTAATTGTGTTTTTTTCTTTTCCGTCATCCAAATCAAAACCACTCATTTCTGCCTCCTATTTTTTATTCAAAAAATTCAAACATCTTTCCAAACAATCTTGAAAATAATCCTTTTTTGGTTTCTGTCTGCTTTTGCTTTAAAGATTTTGCTCCATAAAGAGCAAGACCTACTGATGTTGAAAAAAGAGGTGAGTCGACAAGATTGGTTAATCCACTTACCCCCATTGGTTCGCCAAGTCTTACATGATGGTCAAAGACTCTTTCAGCAACTTCAGAAACTCCTGGAAGAAGTGAACCTCCTCCGGTTAAAACAATTCCTGAATTTATTGCCTTTAATAATTTAGTATCCCTTATATTCTCAAAAAGAAGCTGGAAAAGCTCAAAGCATCTCGGTTCAAGAATTTCTGCTATTTTTGTCTTTGCTATAACAGTACTTTTTTTCTGTTGTGAACTTTGGATTTCGACCATTTCATCTTCTGAAACCATACTTGTCAATGCGCAGCCATACTTTTTCTTCGCTATTTCAGCATCTGGTATCCCTATTTTAAGCAGCACAGAGAGGTCATTGGTGAAATGTTCCCCTCCAATTGGAATTATATGGCTGTGGCATATCGCTCCTTTTTCGAATATTGAAATGCCGGTTGTTCCGTGTCCTATATTGATAAGCCCGACACCGAGTTCCATTTCTTCTGGCGTCAAAACAGCGTAAGAATCTGCCAGAAGATTAAAGACAAAATCCTCAACCTCAATTCCACAATTGTGAATTACTGTTGCAATATTTTGAAGAATGGTTGCTGAAGCAATAATTATGTGGACATTGGCTTCCAATCTCTGTCCGTGCATCCCGATTGGATCTGAAATTCCATCCTGATCGTCTACAATGAATTCCTGTGGAATAGTATGAAAGATTTTCTGGTCATTGCTAACCCTTATTGAAGAGGCGTTTTGTAAAACTCTTGCCACATCAATTGGTTCGATTACCTTGTTTTTTGATGAGACTGCAACTACACCTCTTGAATTTATACTGTTCAGGTAACACCCGCCAACGCTTACATAAGCCTTCTGAATGGAGTATCCTGACATAGTCTCCGCTTCAATAACACTGCTTTTAACGCTTGCCTCAGCTTCTTTGAGGCTTGATATGTTTCCTCTTCTCATTCCTTTAGCGTCGCTTTTTCCTAAACCAATTATTCCTATTTCCCCCTTTTCAAGAACTTTAGCAACTATAACGCCTATTTTTGATGTTCCAAGATCTATTCCTACAATGTGGTTGTCACTCTTAGCCATTGCCCTTTTCCTCCTCAGTCACAATTGGTTTTTCAATGGGAGTTAGAATAATCCTGTTGCTCCATCTTAAGTCTGCAATTCCCCCATCCCCAAAATTTTTCCTCAGAAAACTTTTTGATTTTGTATATTTCTCCCATTGAGTTTTAAAATCTTTTCCCGATACGATAAGTTTAATATTGTCTCTGGTTGTTATGATGTAAGAATCAGAATCTTTTTTCTGTAAAAATAAAACAAAGTTCGTAATTTTCATTTCGTTGATCTTTTGGGCTATAGTTTGAAAATCAATATCAGATATATCAACATTTGAATCAACCTCGATATAATGAGAGGGAGTTTTACAGGATTCCCAGAAACTTCCTGCACCATCAATCTCATAAAAAATCCCCTTCATTTTTATGTAACCCGTTGAAGGTTTGAGTTTGATTTCAACTGTAATTTCTGAAGGATAGGTCTTTTTTAAGAGAAACCCTTCGATAAGTCCAAACTTTGAAATATTCTCTTTCACTTTATCTGAAGAAAGAGTTAAAAGATTTTTTCCCGAGAATTCGGAAAGAGATTGTTTTATTAACTCGGCATTTGTTCCCTGAACTCCGTAAACCGTAATTTTTTTGAGCGAGAAGACAGACAACAAAAGAGAATTATTTAGGCTTCCACTTAAAAATGAATAAATGGAGAGTGAGATGGCAATCAAGATAAGAAATGCAATGGGGAAAAGCCATTTGTTTGATTTTTTTCTCACAGAATGATTTTTTTCTATGGCATAGGAGAAGGGGCTATTAAGTTTGAGACCCTCAATGTTTCTAATTTGATTCATCCTGCCAGACCTCCATTTCATAATCAAGATCAAAGCCTTTTTCTCTTGCTTTTTGTCTTGCTTCTTCAATTAAAGAAAATGCATCATCAAATTTTGCACCTTTTTCTGCCACAAGAAAATTAGAATGTTTCTCTGAAAATTTCACGCTTCCTTTTCTCTTTCCTTTATAGCCGAGTTCTTCAAGTATTTTGCCTGCTGCAACTCCTTCCGGGTTTTTGAAAACGCTTCCACAGGTTCTTTCTTTCCACGGCTGTGTCAAATCTCTTATCTTTTTGTATTTCTCAGTTTTTTCTTTTATCCTTTTTTTATCCTCTTTCTGTAAAACCATTGTGACACTTTTAACAATTCCCAGATCTTTTATGTTTGTGCGACGGTAGCCAATTTCAAGTTCGTTCCTCACAAAAATCTTTTCCTCTCCAAATTTATTAAGAATGGTAACCTTTTCTATCAAATCGAATATGGTTTTCCCAAAGGCACCGGCATTCATAAAGACTCCACCACCAACAGTTCCTGGGATTAGAGAAATTTCCTCCAATCCACTAAAATTGTTTGACAAACATTTGTAAGCCAGAATATTTAGAGCAGTGTCAGCAGAAACTTCTACTCTTGTTCCACTAAAAATTACACTTTTTTCAAAATTTTCAAGATGAACTACCCCAAAATTCAGATCTCTGTCAGAAATAAGAATGTTTGTCCCCTTTCCCATTACTTTAAAAGGAATATTTTCTTCAATAAGTGTTCTGAACAAATTCTTTACTGAAGACCATTTAGAGGGCTTTATATAGAAAAGAGATTTGCCACCTATTCCAAGACGAGTATATGGAGCAAGAATTTCGTTCTCTTTAAAAGTGCAGTTCAAAGTAAGCGCAGTTTCCTTCACTCTTTCCAGTTTCATTTCTTATCCTTGAGGAGAGAGAGCATTTGTGGGCACACCGTTGTTATATTTCCCGCTCCTACCGTTATCACAAGATCATTTTCATTTAAATGAGGAATTATCTGACAAGCCATATCAGAGACACTGCCAATGTAGTAGCAGTTTGTGTGACCCAATTCCTTTATTCTTCTGTAGAGTGCTTCACCGGTAATTCCAGGGATTGGCGGTTCTGAAGCACTGTAAACTTCCGTTACAAATAAAAGGTCTGTCTGTAATAAAACTTTTGCAAAAGACTCCTCGAAAGCTTTCAGTCTCGTGAATCTGTGGGGCTGGAAAGCCACAACGACCCTTCTGTTTCCTGCCTGAATTCTTGCAGTTTCTATCAGGGCTTTAACCTCTGAAGGATGGTGGGCATAATCGTCGTAAAAATCAATTTCATTTACTCTGCCTAAAAATTGGAATCTGCGGTCAACTCCCGGGAAAGTTGATAGGGCTTCCACTGCCTCCTTTAAGGGAATGTCCATCTCCGATGATGCTGCTAAAGCAGCTATTGAGTTTAAGACATTGTGAGAACCCTTCTGGGAGATTCTTACAGTTACTTTTTCTTTGGAGTTTTTCCATACTTTGAAGGTCTCCCCGTGCTGGTTTGATTCCATTTTTTCGCCACACCACTCTGATCCAGGAAGAAGACCATAAGTTATAATTTTTCTTTTAAACTTTAAAATAGTCTCCCGTAAATGATAATCATCTCCGCAGGCGATGATCACCCCATAGAATGGCACCCTGTTAGCAAATTGGATGTAGGCTTCTTTGAGGGAATCTATTGTAGGGTAGGTATCTATATGCTCGTGATCAATGTTAGTGATCACTGCAAGAGAGGGGAAAAGAAGTAAAAAGCTTTTGTCTGATTCATCCGCTTCCGCTATAATCAGATTAGATTTCCCCAATTTTGCGGTTCCACCGATTGTTGACAATCGCCCTCCGATTATTACTGTAGGGTCTAAATTGACTGAGTTTGCTATATGGGAAATCATTGCAGTAACTGTTGTCTTGCCATGAGACCCTGCAACTATTACGGAATCTTTGATTCTTGTTAATTCTGCGAGCATCTCACCTCGTTGAATTACTGGAATTCCTCTTCGCTTTGCTTCATGGATTTCGGGGTTTCCGAGAGGAACCGCAGAAGAATAAACAACCAGTTCGACATCCTGAATATTGGAGGCAGAATGTCCCTTGAAAATTCTGGCTCCTAAAGCACTTAATCTCTGTGTTGTATCTGTGGTTCTTAAGTCAGAACCGCTAATTTTATAACCCATATTGAGTAATACTTCGGCTATTCCGCTCATACCTATTCCAGAAATACCGATAAAATGAATTCTTTTAAGTCTGTCGAGTCTCATCCTGCCTCCCTGCTTATATTAAGAAGAAGCCCCAGCCCTATGCAGGTGGAAATCATTGACGAACCGCCGTAAGAAATAAATGGTAATGGCATCCCTTTGGGTGGAAGGAGGTTAATGTTGACTGCAATATGAAGAAGAGCCTGTAACAATATCCAGAATGTTATTCCAAATGCAATAAAGGAATAGTAAGAATTATCAATTTTTAACGCCACTCTAAAACCCCTATAACTGAGATAAAGGAAAAGAAATATAAGAAGATAAGATCCTACAAGTCCAAATTCTTCACCAATGTTTGCAAAAATAAAGTCTGTATGGGGGAGAGGCAGAAAGAGTCTCTTTTGAATGCCACCTCCGAGATTTTTTCCAGCAATTCCTCCACTACCAACCGCTATTAAAGACTGTCTTACCTGAAAACCTGAATGTTGGGGATCGCTTTCAGGATTGCCTGTAAGTCTCTGCAGCCGGTATGGCTCGAAAACAACAAGAGCAATTGCCAATATTACGGCAGGAACAGCAATTAGTAGAGCTTTCTTAAAAGGAATGCCAGCTGCATAAATCATCGATGCTACAATTCCAAATATCAAAAGGCTCATTCCAAAATCTTTTTCAATAAGAATTAGAACTATCATTATAGAAAGTGGAATTCCAATTTGAAAAAGAGTCTTATTCCAGTCGCAAATTTTGTCCTGATTTTTGCTTAAGAAAAAAGCAGTGATAAGAATCGCTGTAATTTTCCCGAATTCAGATGGCTGAATGGAAAACCCAAGAACCTGTATCCATCTATGTGCTCCATTAATCTTTGGAAAGAAGAAAACGAGAATGAGTAAAAAAATCTGAATAAGAAAGATTAATGTCAAAAACTTTTTGTTTGAAATAAAATCTAATTTGATCTTTGTTATGATGAAAATAATTGCAATTCCTGCTGTTGCAAAAAGCATCTGCCTCCAGAGAAAATAATTTGGTGTTCCCTTTCGTGTCATTGCAAAAATAAAGGAGGCTGAATAAATGGCTACAATTCCAATGCAGATGAGAAGGAGAGTTAAAGTCAGAATGTATCGGTCAAATCTTGCTTCTTTCATTTCCTTGCCTTATTTACCCATTCTTTGAATTTCTTTCCTCTTTCCTCAAAATTCTTGAACTCGTCAAAGGAAGCGCAGGCAGGAGAAAGAAGAACGAAATCTCCCTTTTCTGCATTGTTAATCTGAAATTCAACCGCTTCTTTAAGCGTCTTAAAGCATTCTGTTCTTATTTTTCCTTCAAAGACTTTTCTTATACTTTGCCTTGCGGCACCAAAACATACAACCTTCTTACACCTCTTTTTAACTTCGTCTTCAAGGTCGGCAAAGTTTGCTCCCTTGTCCTTTCCACCGAGAAGAAGTACTACATTTTTATCAAAAGAAAGAAGAGCCTTTTTGACGGAGTCTATATTTGTTGCTTTTGAGTCGTTATAAAATTCAACCCCGTTTATTGTTGAAACATATTCAAGCCTGTGTTCTAAGGGAAGAAGAGTTTTTAGTGAATTTTGAATCTTTTCTCCGGGAACTCCATTCAAGAAACCTGCTATTGCTGCGGCCATAGCATTTTCTATGTTGTGGGGCCCCTTGAATTTTAGGCTTTCAATCTCAAAAAGTTTCTCTGTTTCTTTACTGTTTTTCTTAAGATAAACACAATTGCCTTTTATGTAAGCCCCTTTACTTTTATGCGGTGCTGAAGAGAAGAAAAATTTCTGTGCTTTTATAAAAGGTTTGTATTTACTTATTGTTTCATCAAATCTGTTTATTATTGCAAAATCAGACCTGTTCTGGTTTTTGAAAATATTGATCTTTGCCCTGCAGTAGTCCTCAAATTTTTCATATCTATCCTGATGGTCAGGAGTCAAATTAAGTAAAATGGCAGTGTTTGCTCTGAAATTTTCAATATCTTCAAGCTGGAAAGAAGAAAGTTCAAGGACAAAAATTGTCTCTTCCGTAGAATTGATAACTGTTTCAGAAAAGGGAATGCCGATATTACCAGCAAGACGCACATCGCCAAAATGAGATTTAAAAATAGAGAAAACTATTGAAGTTGTTGTGGTTTTTCCATTTGAACCTGTTATCGCAATCACTTTTCCCCTGCAGAAACGAAAAGCAAACTCAATTTCTCCAATTATTTTTTTCCCGAGGTGCTTTGCTTTTTGAATCACAATGTTGTCTTTTGGAATTCCAGGTGATATAACCAGCAAATCAATATCTTGAAGAAGTTTAAGAGATTTTCTCTCCTGATAAAAAGGAACATTTCTTTTTAGTCCCTTTTTTGTTTCATTTGATAATTCTGAGAAATCTTTTTTATCAATGGCAATTGTCTCAAAATTGTTTTTTAAACAAAGTTTCAGAGTGCCCATTCCAGAAAGTCCAAGTCCGAGAACCGCCACTCTCATTCTATTACTCCAATCTGGTTAATGATTTCATCAACCAATCTGTCAAGAGAGATTGCCCTTGATCCTTTAACTATCAAAAGAGAACCCTCTTCCAATAAAGAGTCTGAAAAAGGTTTTCCCTCTTCCCAATTCTTGAAATAGCCGCATTTTTTCCCTGTCTTCCTAAATTCTTCATAAAGCGTCTTTGCCCCCTGTCCACCGATACAAAGAAGAGAAGTAAGAATCTGAGAAGATAATTCCCCGACCTCTCTGTGGTATCTTTCACTTTCATCTCCAAGTTCACGCATTTCTCCAAGAATTGCAACTATTTTCCCCTTGAAGGATTTGCAACTACTAAGAAGAGTCTTTACAGCCTCTGGATTTGAGTTGTATGAGTCATCATAGAGAGTTACACCATTTTTCAATTTGTAGATCTTTCCGCGGTGGGACGAAAGTGTGAGTTTTTGTAAAACCTGTTTTCCAACTCCAATATCTCCGTAAAAAATTAGTGAGAGAAGGTAGGATGCAGAAAAATTGTATAAATTCGCTACATTTAGGAAAGGCAAATTAAGAATTGCCGATTGTTTTCTGAAATCAAATTTTACTTTAAATCCTTCTATTCCCATCTCCTCAAGAACTGTCATTTTTAAATCGGATTCCTTTGTAAATCCAAATGAATAATTTTCAAAATTAAACATTTCTGGCAGTCTGCACAAATACTCATCATCTCTGTTGTAAATAAAGAAGGATGGGGGTGAAAGATATTTTAAAACCTTTGATTTTTCGTTAAAAATGTTATCAGGAGATTTTAAAAATTCAGTATGAACCGGCTTTATGTTTGTAAAAACAACACAGTTGGGTTTAACAATTTGCGCCAGAGAATCCATTTCTGAAGGGAGTGATATTCCCATCTCGAGAACCCAGTATTTTGCCTGGTAATCAGCATTTAATATTGCTTCAGGAACCCCAAGAAGATTGTTTTTATTGCCTTCACTTGCATATGTCAAATCATAAAGGGAAAGAAATTGAGCGCAAAAATCTTTTGTTGTAGTCTTGCCTGTTGAGCCAACCACACCTATCACAAGTCCCCGATATTTTTCTCTTTGATAAGAGGCAAAATCCTGGATTGTTTTATCTGGATATTCAGAAAATATAAGAGTTTTGTTTTCTGGTGGGTTAGTGTTCCTTGAAGAAAGAACAACCGATGCACCATTTTCAAATGCCCTTTCGATAAAAGCATTTCCATCGTTCTTTTCGCCCTTTAATGCTACAAAGAGGTTGTTCTCTCTAATGTTTCTTGAATCGTATGATAATCCTTTGAAGGAAGCAGAAGAGTTCCCTGACAATTTTATTCCCTGAAATTTTAAGAACTCTTTTGCAGAAAATTGCTTCATTTCTTCATCTCCAGCAAAATATTAAGAACGACTGAAGGATCGTGAAATGGAAAAATATTTCCCTTAATGTTCTGGGTTCTTTCATGACCTTTTCCAGCAATCAAAACGACATCCCCTTTTTCTGCAATTTCAAAAGATTTTTGTATTGCCATTCTTCGATCAAGTTCTTTTATATAAATTTTTGAATCGTTCAGTTCTGAAAAGATTCCAGGTTCTATATCTCTTGCAATGTCTTCAGGTTCTTCGCTTCTTGAATTGTCGGTGGTTAAAATAACCACATCGCTTAATTTGGTAGAAACTGCTCCCATAAGTGGCCTTTTTGTCCTGTCCCTGTCTCCTCCACAACCAAAAATCGTTATTAGCTTCCCTCTGGTCAGAGGCTTAAGATTGAGAAGGACATTTCTTAAAGCGTCGTCTGAATGGGCATAATCAACGAAGACATAAAAATCCTGACCGGCATCAACCCTTTGAAGTCTTCCAGGTACTCCTTCAAAATTTGCAATGGCTTTCTCTATGGACGTTTTATCAATCTTAAATGCAAAAGAAATTGCCACTGCAAACAAGATATTTAAAAGGTTGTATTTACCAGTAAGTTTTGAAACGATATTTAATTGCCCCCATGGAGAACAGATTGTAGCTTTTATTCCGTCGAGGTCTATAGACACATTTTCAGGATAAATGTCAGCAGGAGAAGAAAAGCCAACCTTGATTAAATTTTGGCAGTTGATTTCAGAAACAACCCTTTTACCGTAGTCATCATCTATATTTACGAAAACATATCCATTTTTATTGAGAAGGGAAAATATTTTTTTCTTTGCTTCATAATAATTTTCCATTGTTTTGTGAAAATCAAGATGGTCTCTGGTTAGATTCGTAAAAGCAACTGCGTCAAACTCAATCGAAGAAACCCTATGAAGTTCAAGAGAATGAGAAGATACCTCCATTGCGGCAAAGGGGATTTCTGACTCCGAGATGTTACACAGCCACCTTTTTATAAAATCTGCTTCAGGAGTGGTTCTTTGGGCACTTTTAAGGGTCTTTCCATCGTCGTATTCAATAGTGCTTAAAATTGCTCCTTTGCTGTAATTGCTGAAAATTGAACGGAGAAGGTATACGATTGTAGTTTTTCCGTTTGTTCCTGTAATTCCAGCCAGCTTTGGTTTTTTTCCAGTAACTGGATATAGAAAAGAAGAAGCAATCGAGAAAGTGAGGCGGTCGTCCTGGCATACAATCCAGGGTATATCTTTATAAGGAAAATCTTCAGGAGGATCAGAATGGGAAATAACCGCAGTGGCGCCTTTTTCTACCGCCTCTCTGGCATAAATTCTTCCGTCTTCTTTAAATCCTTTTAAAGCAGCAAAGACATTTAAAGGTTCGATTTCTTTGCTGTTGCAGGATATTCCACATATTTCTGTTTTTGTGTCTCCCTTAAAACTGGAGAATGGAATTACATTTAGAAGTTCTCTTACAGTGGTCTTAAACATTTAAAGACCTCCTGTAAGAAGGGCAATTTCGTTTTTTGTATAAGGTTCAGATTCAATGTTAAATCTCTTTAGGGCAAAGGATGTAATTTCAGCAAAGGCAGGGGCAGAAACGGTTCCACCGTAAACCTGCCCAATAGGATCATCAACCATAACGAGTGTTACAATTTTCGGATTTTCTGCTGGAGCGAAACCGACAAAATAGGCTATTCTTCCTTTTCTTCCTGGCTCAATTTTTTTCCCCAGTTTTTGGGCTGTTCCGGTTTTTCCGGCAACTCGGACATATGGTATTCTTGCGCCCTTTCCTGTGCCTTCATCAACCACATTGACAAGCATTTTTGTGATAACTTGTGCTGTTTTTTCAGATATTACCCTTTCTGGTGCCAAATCTGGTGAGTTAAGTTCAATTTTTGGATTGACCTTGATTCCTCTGTTGGCTATCGTGGCGTAAGCCAGTGCGAGTTGTAAAGGAGTCGCTCTGACCTCCTGACCAAAAGAGATTGAGGGAGCAGAAAGATCTGACCATGGGGGCACCTTATTGGGGATACCCTCCGGGCGTCTTATCAGTCCTTCACTCTGACCTTTAAAATCAAGTGCGGTAACTGAACCAAAGCCGAATTTTTTTATGTACTGGTAAAAAGTTTGTCTGGGTATTGACATTCCAATCCTTGCTGCTCCGCAGTTTGAACTGTATGTAAGAACCTCTTCGAGAGAGTAGAAATTTTTGTGAGGTGGATGATCGTCTTTAATCGTGTACTGCCCTATAACAAGAGGTGTGACAGGAACCTCTTCATAAGGTTTTTTTGTGTCAAAATCAATTGCAGTGGCGAGAGTAATGGCTTTAAAGGTGCTTCCTGGTTCATAACTGTCTAAAATCGCTATATTTCTCCATTTTGCAAAGGGCGTTTCGGCTGGTTTGTTGGGGTCGAATGTTGGCCTCACGCCGAGAGCGAGGATTTCTCCTTCTGGAACAGATAAAACAATGGCGCAAGCTCCGAGAGGATTGAAGTTCTCACAAATAGCGTCGAGAGTCTTTTCAACCTGGTATTGAATTGCCTCATCAATTGTTAAATATATTTTGTCTGGCTGTGGGACTACAGAATCAATTAACCCGAGAGGATAAAGTCTCGATTTTTTTCCTACCCTAAATACAATATATTCTTTCTGTCCTTTGCTAAGTCTGCTTTCCCAGTTTTCTTCAAGACCTGAAAGGCCTCCATCTACGCCTACTGTTCCTATGAGATTTGAGGCGAAAATCCCTCTGGGATAATCTCTTCCCCATTCCCTTATTAGTGAAACTCCATCAAATGAGGCAACAATTTCTTCTGCTTCGTCAGTTAATTCTTCGGGAAGTTTTCTCGCAAGCCAGGTGAAAATTTTTCTGGAACGCAGTTTTTCTGCAATATAAGTGGACTTTTCTCCTGTCAGCCGAGATATTTTTCTTGAAAGCCCGTCAATATCTTTGAGCTCCTTTGGCTTTACAACACATAGAGAAGGCTTTTCAATACTTGCGGCAATAATGACTCCATTTCTGTCAAGAAGTTCTGTTCTCGGAAGATCAATTTTTACGACACCCTGTGCCTGCTCAATAGCTTCCTGCTTGTAGTAGTCTGATTTTAAAACCTGAAGATAAAATAGTTTTCCGAAAATGAAAATCGTAAAGCCAACAAGAAAAAGAGCTATAATGATAAAACGTTTGTTATTGATACAGGTTCTCATTGCTTCACCCTGACGGATAACTTTTTTACAGTTTCTTCATCAAATGAAATTCTAATTTCCGTTGGATTTTCTTTTATCATTCCCAATTTTTTTGAAGCAATTTCTTCAACATTTGCAAGATTTAATAGTTTCTCTTTTTCAAGGAGTAGAACAGCTCTCTCTCTATTGAGTTCTTCTTTCTGTTTTATAAGTTCAGAAATTTGGTAATCAATAGCCATATAACTGACGCTCAATGCCACATAAATAAGAAGCGGTATTGCAATTAGAATTGTTATAAAGACAAGTTTCAAAAGGTCTGAATCTGCTTTTCTGTCAGGTTGAGGAATAGGTTTCCCTACAACAAAATCAATCTTTTTCAAACCTTCACTCCATATCTTAGCTTTGCACTCCTTGATGAATTATTATTTAAAACCTCCTCAAGGGAGGGCCTTACGGCGCTCTTTGAAACATAAGAAAGCAGAGGTTTCTGTCCGCAACCGCACACTGGAAGTTTTGGAGGGCAGATGCATCCTCTTTTCAATTCTGCAAGGGTTTTTTTCACAATTCTGTCTTCGAGGGAATGGTATGAAATTATGATTATTTTTCCCGAAGATGAGAGAAGCTTTACAGCCTCTTTAATGAAGGTGCTAAGGTTTGTAAGTTCGTCATTAACAAATATTCTTAAAGCCTGAAAAATTTTAGTGGCAGGATGTATTTTTTCTTTTTTCCAGGAAGGAGATGTGCTTACAATGATTTCTGATAGTTCGCTTCCTGTTTCAATAGGCTTTTTTTTCCTGAAATCAACGATTGCTTTTGCCATTTTTCCACTGTTTTCTACCTCACCGAAATTCTTAAGGACTTTTGATATTTCCTCCTGAGTGGCTGTATTTAAAAACTGTTTTACTGTTATTCCTTTCGACCTGTCCATTCTCATATCGAGCGATTTAGTATCTTTAAAACTGAAACCTCTTCCTTGTTGAAGTTGAAGAGAAGAAATTCCCAGATCAACCAAAATACCATTCGGACTTTCAACAAGCTCTCTTTTCCAGAAATCCACATCTTTGAAGTCACAGTTTAAAAGCTTTACTCTCTCTCCAAAGCGGGATAGCCTTTCTTTCGCAATATCGAGTGCTGAAGAGTCTCTATCCAGTCCTAAAAGCGAAGATTTGGGATTAGCGCCTAAAATTGCTTCAGCGTGTCCTCCCAAACCTACTGTGCAGTCCACGAAATTCCCTCCGTTTTCTACCTCAAGTAGTTCACTTACCTCCCTTATCATTACCGGTATGTGGATATAATCCATTTAAGCCCTCTTTGATCAGGTTTGAGATGTAAGTCTGATCTTCATCCGACATTGCCTGTTCGCCGAACTTTTCGTAGAACAGTTTTTCATTCCATATTTCAAGATCGTTTGTTGGATAGCCGCAGAAAATTACTTCTCCTTCCATCCTCGCATACTTCCTGAGTCTTTGTGGAATAAGAATTCTTCCCTGACTATCTATTTCCTGCTCATCTCCGAATATTGTGGCCATCCAGAGGAATTTTCTCACTCTCGGATCGTTTGCTCCTCCAGATGAGCTCATCACTTTTTCAATTTTTTCCCACTCTGAAATTGGATAGATTCTAACAGAAGGGACCCAAAATGATGTAACATATACCCTTGGGCCAAAGTGCTCTAAAAGGGGAGAACGAAATTTGGAGGGGATTTTTACCCTTCCCTTCTCGTCAACAGTTGCTTCGGCTCCGCCTCTGAACATCTTCTTCCCCTTTTAAATATAGCTAACTATATAATTTAGCCACTTCAGACCACTCTGGACCACTCATATTGTAAAAGGAAAAAAAGTGCTTTGTCAAGTCCCTTTTTTTGAATAGGTTAACTAACTGCTTTCGAGGATAATTTGAAAGCGGAAGGTTTAGCCTCAAAAATTGTGGATTCTGGACGCGTTTTAGGGAGGCTTGAAAACGAGGTTCACTGTTTTTATGCCTGTATATGTTATAATGCTGTCCAATTGGTTCTCAAAAAGGCTCGGCAGATAGGTTTCGGGTTCAATGGGCGGTATTTGAAAAAACCTGTTGAGCGATTTCCATAAGTCCCCTGTCAAAGCTATATGATAATGTCCTCACGAAATTTACTTCGAGGCACGGACACACGAAGTGATCGACCTTTGTTGCTAATCCTTGACTGTCATCACGAGGTTCACTTCGAAGCAGTTGCAAACGAAGTGATCTTCCTTTGTTGAAAAGTTGATGATTGCTTCGGGGGATGATGCTACGAAGAGGGGCTCGCAATGACACGGTTAGTGAGCACTCGCAACGGAGTATTTCTAAATAGTCTTGACACTTTTGCTTTTGACTTCTTAGATAGTTCTGTCAAAATTTATTTTGGACAGATGTGATTCTGGATAGATGCGAAAAAAATTAAATAGATTAAAATGAAAGTAACACTTAACCCACTTTGGTTAAGTACCTTTCGCATTCAAGGGCAGCCATACATCCTGACCCGGCTGCAGTTATTGCCTGCTTGTAATACTTATCTTTCACATCCCCGCATGCGAATACTCCTTCGACACTCGTCCTTGTTGAATCTGGTTTTGTCTGGATGTATCCCTCCTCATCAAGTTTAATTTGCCCTTTAAGAAAGGCGGTGTTGGGTGCGTGGCCAATGGCATAAAATAGCCCTCTAACCTTTATCTCTTCTATCTTTTCGCTTTTTAGATTCTTGATTTTGAGTCCTTCAAGAAAATCTTCCCCAAATACATCTTCCACAACGCTATTTTTTATGACTTTTACTTTCGGATTTGACAAAACTTTTTTCTGCATTGCTTTTGAAGCCCTGAAGGAATCTCTTCTATGAATTAAAATTACCTCTTTAGCAAAATGGGTTAGATAATGAGCCTCTTCCATTGCCGAGTCTCCTCCTCCTACAACTGCAAGGATTTGATTTCTGAAAAAGGGAAGACCACCGTCGCAAACTGCACAGGCGGAGATTCCTTTATTCCAGAATTTTTGTTCTGAGGGAAGATGTAGCCTTTTTGCTGTAGCACCTGTTGAAATTATAAGAGTTTCTGCTTCAATTTCTTTAGATGTACTCTTTACTTTGAAAGGTCTTTTACTCAAATCGACACTTTCCACATCTTCAGAAAGAAATGTGGTTCCAAACTTCTCAGCCTGAGTTTTCATTCTCATCATAAGTTCGGGTCCTGAAATTCCATCAGGGAAGCCAGGGAAGTTTTCTATCTCTATTGTGGTCATAAGTTGTCCTCCTGCAACCCCTCCAGAGATGAATCCTTCAATGCACAATGGAGATAAAAGCGCCCTTGAAAGATAAATGCAGGCAGTTAAACCTGCTGGACCAGAGCCAATAACAACTACTTTTTCCATACAAACCCCTTTCTAAATCAAAAAATTGTACTTGTTTTTCAGGTAATTAAGAAAAGGAACCTCTGACATATCTCTTGAAGTTACTCTAACTAAAAGTTCTTTAGGTGAATAGAGTCTTGCTTTTAAATGAATTTTTTCTTTAAGGTAGTTTCTTATTTCTTTAAGTTTTCCATTTTTAATAAGCTCATAAATAGGAGAGAGTTCTTTTTCAAGAGTTTCTTTTATCATTCCACTGTAAAGGTTTCCGAGAGCATAGGTTGGGAAATAACCTATAAGACCGATAGACCAGTGGATATCCTGCATAAAACCCTCTGCAAAGGTGGGAGGTTTGATCCCAAAGAAATCGAAAAACTTATCATTCCACACCAAGGGAAGGTCTTCTATATTCAAATTTTCGTTAATAAGTTCCTTTTCGATTTCATACCTCAATATTATATGAAGGTTGTAGGTAACCTCGTCTGCCTCAACCCTTATAAACGATGGAGCAACACAGTTAATTCCTTTGTAAAATTCATCGAGGGATACTTCATTAAAAGCTTTATCTGATAAATTGTTTACTTCTTCATAATACCTCTCCCAGAATCCCCTTGACCTACCGATTATGTTTTCCCAGAATCTTGACTGAGATTCGTGAAGTCCGAGTGAACATGACTGTCCGGCAGGAAATTTAAAGTTTTCTCTATCAAGCCCCTGCTCGTAAAGAGAATGGCCACCTTCGTGAAGAGCACCGAAAAGTGCAGCAGGAAGATAATATTCTTTATATCTCGTTGTCATTCTTACATCATCCATTGTTCCTGTTGTAAAAGGGTGGGCAGAAATGTCCATTCTTCCTCTTTCAAAATCAAACCCCATTTCATTCAGGAAAAATCTACAAATTTTCTCTTGATTTTGAATTGATACAAACTTTGATACTGCTTTTTTCCTTTGTTCAATATCTGTTGATGAATATTTTTTAACAAATTCTTTAAGCCCCTTTTTTAGATTTTCAAATAAGGGATCAAGTTCTTTTATTGTCATAAAGGGTTCATATTCGTCGAGGAGAAAGTCATAGGGTTGATCACCATCTCCACATTTTGCTATTTCCCTTGTTATGTCAACAACTTTTTTTAGATAAGGAAGAAAGGTTTTGTAATCGGAAGCAGGTTTGGTTTTTTTCCAGATGCTTTGAGTAATTATTGCCTGTTTTGACCTTTCTGCAATAAGAGAAGAGGGGATTTTTTTCTGTTTTTGATACATTTTCCTTGCTTCTCTTGAATGAGCCTTTTCCCAATTTGTTTCTGCCTTACTTTCAAAATTCGATATAATTTCTTCTGCTTCCTCAGAAGTGAGTTTTTTATGGGCAATTTCGGCAAGAGTTGAAATAACACCGGCTCTTTGTTCAGAGGACCCTTTTGGCATAATCACCTGTTGATCCCATTCAAGAATCTGCTGTGCCTCAAGTATATCGTGTATTTCTCCAAAAAATTTATAGAATCTCTCTTTTTCCTTCACTTTTTCCTCCTTAGAAGACAATTTGAGGTTTAACATAACCAAAATGAAAAATTCTAAACATTAAATCTAAAAAGACAGATGTCTCCCTCTTGAATTATATATTCCTTTCCCTCTACTCGCAAAAGCCCCTTTTCTTTGACCTTTTTTTCATCTCTACCGCAATTAACCCAATCATCATAAGTGTAAACCTCAACTCTTATAAATCCTCTTTCAATATCGCTGTGTATCTTTCCTGCAGCCTCCGGCGCCTTTGTTCCTTTTTTAATTGTCCATGCTCTTGTTTCTTTTTCTCCTGCTGTTAAAAAAGTCATAAGGTCAAGCTGGTCAAAAGTGGCTTTTAAAAGCCTCTCAAGTCCGGAATCTTTTAGACCGTAAGAGGAAAGAAACTCTTTCCTCTCATCTAAAGGAAGTTCTGCAAGTTCAGATTCAACCTTACCATAAATTCTGGCTACTCTTGCCCCTTCATTTTTTGCATAATTTTCTACTTCAGAAAACAATTTTTCACTTAATTCACTGTCTGTTTCGCTCAGGTTGGCAACATAAATAACCGGTTTGATTGAAAGAAACTCCATATCTGATATAAGTTTTAGTTCATCTTCCTTGAATTTATAAAGCCTGAGTGGTTTTTCTGCCTCAACGAATGATTTTAAACTCTGCAAAATTTTCAAAACCGCTTTAGCTTTTTCGTCTCCGCTTTTTGCAAGTTTCGAAATTCTTTCAATCCTTTTTTCGACAGTTGAAAGATCTGCAAAAAACAGCTCAAAATCAAAAATTTTAATATCTCTTACGGGGTCTAAGGAACCCTCAGGATGAGGAGAAGATTCATTTTCAAAACATCTTACAACATTAATAAAAAGGTCTGCATTTTTAACCTGAGAAAGAAGAGACCTTGTCTCTTCAGCTGTTGCACCTTTTCTTAAGCCAGGAAGGTCAATAAATTCAAGTGTTGCCGGCGTTAATTTCTTTGATTTGAAATGAGTCGCAAGGTCTGAAAGCCTTTCATCCGGTATTGGAATTGTAGCAATGTTTGGATGCTTTGAAGAACCTTTGAATTCAGGAGATGTGCCTGAATATGTGAGTGCATTAAATATTGTTGTTTTTCCGCTTTGTGAAAGTCCAACTATTCCTGCAAGAAGAGCCATATCAAACCCCTTTTAAAGCATTTATGTTAAACCTAAAATTCGATTTTGTCCATATAGTGGAGAAGTCCTGTCATAACTATATGACAATCTCCTTTCTTAAACTAATTAGAAATGTCCTCGAAAATGGAAGTTTAGGAAGTGTTAGTGGAAAGGATACTGGGGCTGTCTTCCACAAAAAAGGCAGTCACTGCGAGAAAGCCTTCGTGGGTTAAGCAACTGAAGCAGTCTTCCTCATAGAAAAACGTTGTCGTCGCGAGTGCTCTCTAAAGCTGTCATTGCGAGTGTTACTTCGAAGCCTTCTCTTACGAAGCAATCTCCCTCTTTAACAAACAACACTGTCATCGTATATTAGCTATCTTTTGGAGCAATGTCAAACGAAGCAATCCTCCTCTCTTCACAATGGAAGATCACTTTGTTTGTAAACGCTTCGAAGCACTCCTCGTGATGACAGTCAATTGTTATTAACACCAATTTGACATCAACAGTAGCCAAATCAACTTCCCCCGCAGGCTGGGATACATATTCCGGCCTGGGCGGGGATAGGTATCCTCACCTACGAATTTTTAAACGACAGATATCAAATTGGTATTAGAGGAAATTTCTAAATAGTCCTGA
Source organism: Thermoanaerobaculum aquaticum (assembly GCA_020722885.1). GTDB lineage: Bacteria > Acidobacteriota > UBA4820 > UBA4820 > UBA4820 > UBA4820. The sequence continues at coordinate 5,282 of DYJZ01000010.1, read as the reverse complement.
CATTTATGACAACCCCTTTTCTTTTTATTGACTTCTTATATGTTTGTATTAGAATTTCTTTTTAACAGATGTGAACGGAGGTGAGAAATGATTAAAAGAACATTCCTTGCTCTGCTATCGATTTTTGCGGCTGTTGTTGTCGTGCAGGCAGCGGAAATTAAATGGTTCAAGGGGGATTTGAACAAAGCACTGGAGTTGGCGAAGAAGGAGAATAAGATAGTTATGATAGATTTTTTCACTGACTGGTGCTCTCCCTGTAAAATCCTCGACGAATTAGTATGGCAGGATGAAGAGGTCGTCAGTGAGTTAAAAAAGATGAGCCTGATCCCTATGAAGCTTGATGCAGAGAAAGAGGGGGCAGAAGCAGCGAAGAAATATTCCATAAAAGCATACCCCACAATCCTGTTCCTCAATAAAAACGGCGATGAAATAGGAAGAAAGGTGGGTTTTGGCAAGAAAGAAGACATTCTGAAAGCGTTAAGAAAAAATTGCAAAGAGACAAGATCGATAAAAGACTTAAAAGGCAATTACGCAAAAAATCCTGATAATCTTGAAGTGGCTTTGACTCTTGCTCAAAAGCTTCTTAAGACAGAAGAAAAGAAGAATATCGAAGAAGCGAATGACCTGCTTGAGAAAATATACAGGGCGGATCCTGAAAACAAGCAGGGATTCGGCGGACAGGCACTCATTGAAAAAACTCTTCAGGGTTTCAGGGAACTTTTTGATGAACTATATTCTTTCCGCATAATGAAGTCATTCCGCCAGAAAAATAAGGGAATTACCCTGCTATGGGATGATGAGCCTCTCGATTTCAGCGATGTTCACAAATCGCTTGAATTTCTTTATAGCGGGGCAATGCAGACAAAGGCACCTATGGTTAACTCAGCCTTAAATAATGTCTACGAAAAAATAAAGTCTTTAAACATTAAACCAACAACTTTTGATTTTAAAGCCATAATGTCTTTATATCATGCACTTTATGGCAAGGAGTGGCGTGAAGCTCAAAATACTTTGGTCGATATAGGAATACTTTTTTCAGAATATGCTTCTGCCAATGATTTAAATACTCTTGCGTGGCACAATTATGAGAATCAGAGAAGGCTAAATGAATCGCTGACGCTTTCTCAAAAAAGTTGTCAAATGGAAAACAACCCAAACTATCTTGATACCGAGGCGCACCTTTTAATGTCATTAGGGCAGAAAGAGAAGGCAATCGAACTTGAAAAAAAGGCAATCGATGATCTTAAGAAAAAAGGGGACATTGAACAACAGGAGAGATTCAGGGATACCTTAAAAACTTTTGAAAACAATCAGCTTGATAGTCTTGCCCCGGGCGTGGAGCCTTTTGACAAAAACCTTAAAAAAGCTAAAGTAACAGAGTCCATCATGCTACCAGCGATTTAAAAAGAAGCCTTGATTCAAAAGGTTCCCTTAAAAGGGCAAGAAAATTTCAGTAAAAGAAATCTTCAATTGTAATTTCGGTGATTTCTTTAAACGGAAGGTTTTTGAGAAATGTTTTGTCTACATTGCCCACAACTAAAAATGAGATTTTGTCAGTTGTAAAGATTTTTTTTGAGTTTTCTATGACTTCCTTAAGTGTTGTTTTTTCAAATCTTTTAATGTAGTCTTTGTAAAAGTCAACGGGGAGGTCCATTTCTATAAGTTTTGCAAAGTTTTCTGCTCTCTCCTCCTGAGTTTCAAAGTTCTGCAAAAATCTTGAAAGAGAACCATTTTTTGCCTCCTCGAACTCTTCCTTTGTTGGTGGCATACTGGATGTTATCTTTTCAAGTTCGGAAAGAATGTCTGAAATTGCTTCGCTTGTTTTGCTTTTCTCAACGGTAGTTTCGAGTATCCAGGGAAGTTTTCCTTTCTGTAAGAGGAATAATGTCCTTACTCCGTATGTGTATCCCTTTTCCTCTCTCATTACTTTGTTTAGTCTGCTCGTAAACTTCCCGCCGAAAATCGTATTGAATATACTTAAAGATGGAAATGCTAAACTATTTCTTTCTTCCGTTAAAGTAAAAGCAGTGATGTATGCAGATGGTATGTCTTTAAATTTTAAAAAGAAGAGTCTCAAACTGTTTATAGGAGCAGGAGTTGAAATAGACTCTTTTAAAAAATTTTTGCTTTTTATTTTGTTGCTTGCTTTTTCTTCTACTATTTTAATAACTTCTTCGTTGAAATTGCCTACAGCAAGAAGCGATTTTTCAGAGTTGTTTAGTATATCGCTATAAAAAGAAATTATATCTTCTCTTTTTATTGAATTTAGTGAAGCAAAATTTCCTTCAATGAGATGCCCATAGGGTGAATCTTTTCCAAAAAGAAGAGCCCTCGATATTTTACCGCCAAGTTCCTCCGGGTTTTTGAGACCAGATTTATTGGTTGCTATTTTTAATTTTCTTACCCTCTCTATCTCTTCTTCAGGGAAGTCTGGCGCGAAAGAGATTGAGGAAAGAAGGTCTGCAACCTTCTCGCAGAATCTTGAAGGAGATTGAACTGAAATCGTAATTGCCTCCTTGTCGCAGGAGATGTCGCAAAAAGCTCCTATTTCTTTGAATTCTCTTGAGATTTCTATATTTGTTTTTCCTGAAGAACCTTCATCAAGGAGGTCTGTTACCATGGAGGTAAGGCCAGAAAGATTTACAGGGTCATCTTTTGCGCCCTTTTTAAAAATAATCTTAAATGTTGAGAAAGGAATTATATCCTCTTTGAGTCTATAGATATTTAAGCCGCTTTTTGACCTCTCCAATATCGGTGTTTGAAGGGCAAAATCCATTTTGATTTTTACAGAAGGTTTATTCACAGTAACACATTCTGACTTTCTTTTTGGTTCAACAGACAATTTTGCAAAATACTGTGTGCTTAAATATTTTTGTAGTGAAGATTTAAGCTCCTCTTTTTTTGTGGCAAAGAGATTCTTAAGGTCAATTTTAAAATAATCAGGTTTGCCAAAATATAAATTATAAAAGTTGAGAATATCGGAAAGTCCTCCAAAACCTCCAATATTTTCAAGGCTTTTTATGCGTGAAGATTCAACACTCAATAAAGTGGATTTGAAATCTTTGTCTTCAATACCCTGATTCTTAATTTTATTTATTTCTTCAAAAATTATTTTTTCAACAATTTTTTCGTTTTCAGATTTTCTCAAAATTGCAGAAATAATAAATACTCCACAGACCTCTCCATTAAAAAGAGATGCTGAAACAGACTGACAGTATGGATTTTCAACAACAAGCCTTTTTTGAAGAGGGGAATCTTTTCCATTTGAAAGCAAAAGCGAAAGAAGAATCAAATTTTTATTGTCATTGGAGAAAAATGAAGGAACGGTCCATAGGTAATAAACCCTTTTAAGTGCAACATTTGAAAAGACTCTCATAAATGGGTTTCCCACAATTGGTGGAATCCACTCATTCATTGGTGGAACAAACTTTCCAGATGGAATTGAACCAAAGTATTTTTCAAGAAGTTTAATTACCTTATCTTTTTCAAAATCACCGCAGATGGCTATAGAGCCATTTCTGGGAACATAAAACCTGTCAAAAAAACTTTTCATCTTTTTTAGTGTTGCATTTTCAAGATCTTCAAAATATCCAATGACCGGGTGACGGTATGGATGATTTTCAGGGAAGAGTAATTCAGAAATTGCTTCATCAACAATTCCGTAAGGCTGATTTTCAATAATCTGCCTCTTTTCGTTTTTAACTACCTCAATTTGATTTAAGAGTCGATCTTCCGTAATAAAAGGAAAAAGGTTTTTTAATCTGTCCGATTCCAGAAAAAAAACATATTCAAGAAGATCTTTTGGGAAAACATCGAAGTAAATTGTTCTATCCTCCATTGTTCCACCATTTACTCTTGCTCCAAACTTTTCAAGGGCTTTAAAGTAGTCGACAGGAGAATTAAGAGACCCCTGAAACATAAGGTGTTCAAAAAGGTGAGCGTATCCTCTCTCACCCTCTTTTTCATCTTTGCTTCCAATGTGGAACATAATGTTTAAAGCCACTTCAGGAAGTTTCCTTTCCTCAAAAAGAACAACCCTGAACCCGCTTGATAAATCGTAAGTTTCAATTCTCTCAAAAAATCTTTCTAAATAGAAATCTAAAAACATTTCTCTCTCCCCTAAAAAACAAATTATAGGTTAAAATATTATTATGAGCAAAAAAGAGCTTGAGTTTATGGTAGAAAGTCAGATAAAGGCAAGGGGAATTAAGAACGAAAGAATTTTAAATGCTTTTCTTTCGGTTGACAGAAGGTTTTTTGTTCCTTCCGATTTTAGTTCAGACGCTTACAAAGATAGTCCTGTACCGATTGGTTTTGGGCAGACAACAAGCCAGCCTGTTATGATAGCGGAAATGCTCGAAGAGGCAAAAATTAAAGAGGGTGAAAAAGTTCTTGAAGTTGGGGCGGGGAGTGGATATCTTCTTGCCCTTTTGTATAAACTTGGAGCATTACCTTATGGTATTGAAAGAATAAAAGAACTTGGTGAAAAAATTAAAGAAAACTTAAAAAAAGCTGGAATAGTTGATATTCCTGTAAAAATAGGAGATGGGACGCTGGGCTGGAAAGAAGAAAGCCAATTTGACAAAATTATTGTTTCTGCCTCTGCATCCAGAATCCCGGAAGAACTTCTCAACCAGCTTAAAGTGGAAGGAATTCTGCTTGCTCCCATAGGTTCTTCTTACATACAGCGCCTTACCATTGTAAGAAAAACCGAGAAAGGTCTTTTTGCAGAGCAAAAGTCTTCCTGCGTTTTTGTTCCCTTAATTTCCGGATAAAAAGCAATTGTACGAAACTATGCTATAACTTTCTTTGATAGTTTTTAAGGCTATTTAAATGGTGGGCGGTGCGTGACTTGAACACGCGACCCTCTGCGTGTAAGGCAGATGCTCTCCCACTGAGCTAACCGCCCACAAATAGTATTGTAACAAAAAAATTAAAATATTAAAAATAAAAGAAAAATTTTTTCGTTTTTTAATTTTTACTTTTCCACACTGCTCTTTAGGATAATTTGAAAGCAGAAAGTGTATCATCAAAATTGAGGGTTTTTGCCTGGTATTAAGGGGGGCTTGAAAACGAGGCTCACTGTTTTTAGTCCTGTATATCTCATTATGCTGTCCAACTACTCCTCAAAAAGGCTCGGCTGGTAGGTTTCGGGTTCAATGGGAGGTGTTTGAAAAAACCTGTCGAGCGATTTCCATAAGTCCCCTGTCAAAACTGTATGATAATTTCCTTACTTAAACTAATTAGAAATGTTCTTTTAAATGGCAGTGGAAAAACCGCAA
>DYJZ01000089.1 GCA_020722885.1 Thermoanaerobaculum aquaticum | reverse complement strand
GTTTTAACTGGCTTAATACTCTATGTTAGATGTATAAGTAGTATAAAACAAATAGGTTTTTTTTGATCGTATTTTTCATAATTCCCTCCTCCTTTTAATTTTTTACTTTACAAACTCTCCACACCAACAAAAACTGAATATTAACACAAAAATCTCAAAAGTCAAGGGTAGAAGAAAAAGGTTTAAATATACTAAAAAGGACAAAGATGGTTATCTCTTAAGGGGGCTTATATAGTCTGATTAATCAGGCCTTTCTAATGGGCAAGGCCCATTACTTTTAACCTATGGCCGCTGATGTCAATTCCTTCACGAAACCTCTGCCATCAAGACATGCAGGTATTCACTCTGAAAGAAAACATTCTCTTAATCATTTTTCATCAACTCCTTGGGATGCTCTCTTTTTATTTCTTCCCTACTGACCATCCCGTGAATCCAGAGAAGGTTTCCTCGAAAACGACCCGGCCGCAGATGTACATTATAAAAGTGTCAGGTAACAATTGTCACAACCGCAAGGACTGCTTCGTGGGCGTGAGCCTCCTTTAGGGCGTCAAAGAGAGACCCCTTCGCTACCGGATATATCAACAGTACTGTATCGTTGAACCACATTGCGAGGCCGCTCCCAATTATTATCGCTGACCCCCAGAAAACTGCCCAGTAATCAAACTTTTCGAAATAAGTAAATCTTCCGAATTCCGGTGGGTTCTTTGAAATTCCAAAAAACAGTTTAATGTTTTTTAAGAGGTTGGTGAAATCGTCCGCATTGGGCAACATAAGGACAAAATCTCGACGACCATCCCTGTTAACAATAGAATATATAATGTGATATGCCGCAGTTATTATGAGAAGGACACCGCAAGACCTGTGAAACGCGCCAGAAATTTAGGCCACCTAAAGCTCCACTTAAAGAAGCTGCCCACTGGGCGCCGGCGAAGCGGGTGCTGAAAATGAAGAGATCGGAAATCGACAGAATTGCAACAGACAACATAAGAAGAATATGCTGGGCTCGGAAGTGGTCGTTGAAACGTTCAACCTTTTCTAAAGCATCGAAGTCTTTCGTTGCTTTTCCTTCTCGAAGACGTGAGAAGACATCGAGAATTATGTGACCGAAGAGTAAAGGCAGAACAATTATCGTTAAACACTTGAAGAAGGCGGCTACTAAACCTGCAAAGCCAGTGTAAGACGGCCAGGATCCGTTATAACCAAGCAGCTCACTTTGGGTTTTCCATACAGGGGACCCTCCCTCTCCGAAAGGTTTTTCAAGAACCGTCCCAAAGAAGAAGGGGCTTTCCTTTGAATGACAGTCCCTGCAGCCTTTGGCACCCAAAGCAGCCCTGGCAGGGTAAATGTCGTGAGAGAATTTATAGACGGATGCGTAGAGCGTGGCCTCATAATCGTGCTTTGGAAGTTCTCTAAACTCATTGGAAGAGTAGTAAACACGGGAATCGGCTACATAGACAACCTTCCTTCCCTCGAGAGGATATCCTGTCTTCTCAAGATGTTTCTTAGAGGCTGAAATGATGGCGTCAATTTCCTCAGGTCTGTTGATTTCGAGAACGCCATCGCCGTTATCGTCGTTGATCTCTTTCAATTCTGGATAGTTGGATTCCGGGGCGGAGCGATGTTCCATCCACATCTTATAAAAATCCTTCATGAAGAGTTGGTGCAACCCCTTCTTTCCTTTTTTTTCAAGGCCGACAAAGGTAGAATGGACACGGTTTGCAGGATATATCTTTCCTTTGTACTTAATCAAAGTGGGGCGGGTGATGTCTGTCGGCTTATCCTTTGCGGTAAATAGATTAAGCTCCCCATAATGGTTCCAGAAGTTCATTTGCTGGTCATAAAAAGTCCAGATATGCTTCCCTGGGGGAGTAATGCGTGGGGCAGCATTATAGACATCGCTTGCCTGAACAAGGGCGCTCTTTACCGACCGTGCTGGGATATGGCAAGCCTGACAGGAAAATTTTTCAAGATGCAGCGGTGGAAACCATTCGTGCCTTGTGATGGGAGCGTTTCTGTATCCGCTGGTGTGACAGTCATCGCACCTTCTAACGGTGTCATCAAGGTCGTTTCTGACAGAACCGGATGGGTCATCCCCCTTACCGAACTGATGAACCTCTTTTCCCCTTATTCTTTCATCCTTCGTTCTGCTTCCAGCTTCGTGGCAATCAACACAGCGAAAGCCTGCAGCCAGATGGACATCGTTTCTGGAAGTAAAGTCTGATCCCCGTTTTTTCCACCCCGGTTTAGAGTGGCAGTTAAGACAGTTCTCATTTCTCGCCTCGGGAACGATATGGACAATAATGTTGCCGTCGGTGTCAAACTTTGACTTGTCGTAATAGACTTCGGGTTTCTCCCCTCTGCCAACAGCGCCGGTGACCATCGCGAATCCTGCACCTGAAGTGGCAGCCCAGCGAAAGTTAAGGTTCTCAAGCTCAGCACACCTTTTCTTATAATTGTACTCCGGTTGATGGCAGAGGAGGCAGTCAGCTTCTATGACACCTGTTTCGCTCCACCTTGCCTTGTAGTAATCCCCGTCATAACCGTTATCGCCACCTAAAGACAATCCCGACGAAGGGTTGCTCATTCTCTCATCGTATCTTTTTTCATTTCTGTCGTATTCAAGGGCCCTCCTCCTGGGTGATATGCTCCGCAGGAGGCTGAAACGAAGTCGAATGAGGTCATGTCGATAGTTCGCGCACTATCATTCTTCTTCGGTGCGAGCTGTCTGTAAAGCGGGGCTGTGGAACACCAATTGCCCCCGTAGTTGCCCGGGTAAAGAACCCAGTTGTATCTTTCGCCGTATTCCTGTTGAAGCTTCTCTCCTTTTCCCTGCTGGAAATGGTATCCTTCCGTGATCTTATCGTAGTTGTGACAACCTTTTGCGCCGCAGGTCTGCTTTGGAGAGTAGGGAACCTTATCGTTGATTCCCTTTACGGGATTTATGACCTCGCCTTTTTCATCCTTCAAGGGAAAAGGAGGACAGACACCTGAGCCTTTCGGGATCGTCTTTGATTCCTGTGAATAGACGCTAAAAGAAAGAAACAGGCCAAAAAGGATGTTTTCTTTTATTCTTCATTTTTTCCCCCCTATACCAAAATTATAAGTTATCTGAAGATAAAACCAGTATGCTTTTTTGAAGTTCTTGAAATTATTTCTGATGTAATCATCAGGGTCAAGCATTGAAATTCCAGTTATTGTGGAAAAGCCCTTTTTCAGTTTTGCTGAAATTCTTAGATCATATTCGTTTCCTAAATTGCTTCCACTTTTTCCACTTGCGTCCCATGATTGGGGCGTAAGAGAAGGAAGATACCAGCCATCAACTTTTGAAGCAAGAAAGAATCTGTGGAAGTCAAACGAAATTGACAAATTCTCTTTAGGGTGCATTGAGAAATTTGCTTCAACATCCCTAATATTAGACCAGAAAAAGAGATTCATAAAGCCGTAATATAAATCTGCACCTCCAAAAATACCGTCGAAGGTTTCATAACATCCATCTTTCGGGTTAGAATCGCCCGATCCAAAAGTATATTTTAACCCAACTTTAGGTTTTAAAGGCAGATTAAAAGTATAGCCCAATTTACCGTTGAAGCCGTATGCTTTTATATTATCCGAAGAACGTTTTCCGAATTGAAAGGCGAAAGTTGCGCCGATATCAGCCCTATCAGAGTTCTTACACTCAATCTTAAAACCGAGCGAATGCGAGGTCAGGTTGCCATTGTCTTTTATTTCTCCAGGAATTTTCCCGCTTGTGTTGTGCTTCAAAGCATAGAAAAAATCGAGTCTGAAAGGAAAGTTTTTGATCTGATTGTAATTAACGAAAGTGATAAAATGCTTGACCGGATGATCAGGGAAGATGTCATCCCTGCAAAGAAGATACTTTCCCATCCACAGGTCGCTTTTAATATCCTTACCGTTTAAAGAAACCATGAAAGCATCCCATGAGTATTTTCCCGTGTTTCCCCAATTTCCCGGCCCAAAAAGACGCGGGTCACCATATGAGATCTGCTGTCTTCCCGCCTTAATTCCTAAAATGCTTCCACCAATGTTTTCGACTTCGTAATAAAGTTGCCTGATATCGAGACTGTCCTTTATGGGGCTCGAAGTCTTGAAGTCTTTCTCTTTAAAATTTGTTAGGAAAGGATGGGCGTCTTGAAATTGAATAAAAAGATGTCCCTTTTCCTTGAAGTTAAAATCAAAATTGAGGCGTATCCTTTCAAGAAAAAGCCTGTCAATTTTATCAGGAGAGTACCCCTTAAGGGTAAAATTGTCGTCATACTCAAAGCGAAGGCGGGCTTCTCCAGAAAAAGAGAAGAAGCCGTTTTCACCATCCGAGCCAAAAGCTTTTAATGAAAGAAAAAGGCATAAAATGCATAGAAAAAGGGCGACATTAGGTTTCATATGATTTTCACACCCAAAAGGTTAAGTGAAATCTGAACAGCGAAAAACCACATAATCATTGCGAAAGCGATTTTTACAAATTTCGGGCTTGCCTTTACTGTCACCATTGAGCCTATGTAAGAGCCAATAATGCAGGCAAGAGATGTAAAAAGAAGAAGTTTAAAATCAACTTCTCCGAACGCCAGATGTCCTAAAGATCCAACAAGTGAGCTTACTGTCACTATCAGGGAGTTTGCGCCTGCAGCCTTTTGCGCAGGGTATTTCATGAAAAGGACGAGGAAAGGAAAAATTACCAAGCCGCCGCCGACCCCTATCAGACTCGACAGGAAGCCGATACCAGATGAAAACAGAATAACAATCATAAGCTTTGAAAAATTTAGTTTGGGAAGTTCATTCTCCGATGATTTTGCTGAATAAACCATCAAGAAGCCGGCGACAAAGAGGAAACTGGCAAAAATTCCAAGTAGAAGTTCTTTGGGGGCTTTGCTGGAGAGAACCGCTCCAAAGATTGAGCCAATTATGGTTCCTGGAATGAATGAGAAACAAAATTTGAAGTCAACAAGCCTGTTCCTTGCAAAAACAATAGTTGCAACAAATGCCGTTATAAGATTAAGAACCAACGAAGTGGAAATGGCGGAGGGAACTGAAAGCCCAAGCAAAACAAGGACGGGGGTGTATATAGAGCCCCCGCCTTTCCCGAACATTGAAAAAACGGATGAGACGATCAAAATCACAAGAAATGCGAAAAGCATAAGATGGTATGTCATTGTAAACCTTTTAAACTCCGAACGCTTTGAACAGGTATCAGGGCTAAAAACTTCTAATATTTTGAGCAGGGGATGCAGACAGGCTTCCCCTCTTTTATCCTCAAATACCTTTCAAAGACATATTCGCCACAGATGGAGCATTTCCCTTTGTTGAAGGAACCTTTTTTCGGCTGATAAGCAAAGTCTTTAATTTCTTTGATGTCAAAAATTTCTTCGTTTTCAAGCGAATAGCTCCAGTCAACTGCTTTCATCGTTACTTCCACAGCAATCTGTGAAGGTTCTAACCCCTTTTTCCTGTGGGAGAAAAATTCTTGCGTCCCGAATTGATCGAGAAAAGAGGGTTTAAGGCTTAGCCTGAGTGGCGTTTTTTGGGGATACCAGAAAGTTGCCGCAAGTTTTCCATAAAATGTTTTTTCCATAAGCAGCTTGCCGTAAGTTGCTCCTGTGGCGACCTGAATTCCATCCATCATACAGGTCTGCGGATGTGCCTCCCCGAGGCTACAAATGACATGAAGGGTGTGGTCTTTTTCCCTCTCCAAACCCATCTTTTCAAGAGCAATAATTCCCATTCTATAACCTAAAGGCATAAATGGACAGAGATGACCGTGAAAATCAAAAGCCCATTTTGGGGGGTAATAATTTTTTTTGTTTTTCATTTTAATTTTTCTCCTTTCTCAAAATTGAGGTTATGTCCATAAACAGAGCATTGACAAGTTCGCACAGCATTATTAGGTATCGTACCTATTCAGGGTTTTATTCTAACACAAACATCTAACAAATTGTTAGTTAAAGTAAAAGTCCACAACATTTGAGGCTTTTTGGTAAAGAAAGACAGCAAGGCAAATTCATTTTTAAGTTTTTAGCAGTCATTGCGAGTGCTCCTTCGGAGCCTCCTCAGGCGAAGCAATCTTTCTCTTGCTCACAAAGCTGAAACGGAAAGTCTTAGAGGGGTGGTTCAATGGAGGTTTGCAAAAATTATTTAATCTTATTGCGATTTTTCCCCTGCCATTTTTGGGAACATTTCTAATTAGTTTAAGAGAGGAAATTATCATATAGCTTTGACAGGGGACTTATGGGAATGGCTCGACAAGCCTTTTCATACACCGCCCATCGAGCCCGAAA
>DYJZ01000088.1 GCA_020722885.1 Thermoanaerobaculum aquaticum | reverse complement strand
TTAAAGACCTTCTCCAAAAGATAGCTAATATACGATGAGAGTTAACAGTCACTGCGAGCAAAGCTTCAAGAAGGCTAAAAATGTAAGTGCAAGAGTATTCTGATTCTGTTATGGAGTTAAAAGGTTCTCCCAAAAAAACTATTTTGGACAGATATTATCCAATTAAATAAAAAAAGGGGCGAATAACCGCCCCTTATTAGCTTTAGTGTCAAATTTAGGAAAATTAATACATATCTTCTCCGCCTCTTGGCATTGGCAGGTCTTTCTTTTCTTCGGGAAGTTCGAAAATCATAGCTTCTGTTGTAAGAAGGATTCCAGCAGCTGAAGAGGCGTTTTGAAGGGCTGTTCTGACAACCTTTGCAGGGTCAAGAATTCCGGCTTTGAAAAGATCTTCATACTTTTCTGTTCTCGCGTTGAAGCCATGGCTTCCTTTTTCCTTTTTAACATGTTCAACTACAATAGAACCTTCAATTCCAGCATTATTTGCTATCTGTCTGAGTGGCTCTTCAAGTGCTTTCTTTATAATTTTTACACCGGCGAGGAAATCGTCTGTTCCTTCAATTGCGTCGAGGGCGGGAATTGATCTAAGATATGGAACGCCACCTCCAGCTACAACTCCTTCTTCTACCGCTGCTTTTGTTGCGTGGACAGCGTCTTCAACTCTTGCTTTTTTTTCTTTGAGTTCAGCCTCAGTTGCTGCGCCGACTTTTATGACAGCGACGCCGCCAACAAGTTTGGCAAGTCTTTCCTGAAGTTTTTCTCTGTCGTAGTCTGAGGTTGTCTCCTCAATCTCTTTGCGGATTTGTTTGACTCTGCCCTCAATAGCCTCAGTCTTGCCTGCTCCTTCCACAATGGTTGTGTTATCTTTGTCAACAACAACTTTCTTTGCCCTGCCTAAATCTTTCAACTCAAGATTTTCGAGTTTAAGACCAAGATCTTCAGTGATGCAGGTTCCACCGGTGAGTATTGCAATATCCTCCAGCATTCTCTTTCTTCTGTCACCAAAACCTGGGGCTTTAACTGCACAAACCTGCAGGGTTCCTCTCAGTTTGTTGACAACCAGTGTTGCGAGTGCTTCTCCCTCTACATCTTCAGCAATAAGGAGAAGGGGCTTGCCTGCTTTTGCTATTTGCTCAAGAATGGGAAGAAGGTCTTTCATTGAAGAGATTTTCTTTTCGTGGGCAAGAATGTAGCAATCTTCAAGAATCGCTTCCATTCTTTCAGCATCGGTGACGAAATAGGGTGATAGATAGCCGCGGTCAAACTGCATACCTTCTACAACCTCAAGGGTGGTATCCATGGTTTTTGACTCTTCTACGGTGATAACCCCGTCTTTGCCTACCTTTTCCATTGCTTCTGCTATGAGTCCTCCAATTGTTTCATCGTTGTTTGCAGAGACTGTGGCTACCTGCTCGACAGCTTTTCCCTCAACGGGTTTTGACATCTTCTTTATTTCGACAACTACCGTTTCGACTGCTTTATCAATGCCCTTTTTGAGTTCCATAACATTGATGCCTGTTCCAAGAGCCTTGATTCCTTCAAGAATCATCCCCTGTGCAAGAACTGTTGCAGTAGTGGTTCCGTCTCCAGCGACATCTGAGGTTTTGGAGGCGACCTCTTTTAAAAGTTGAGCCCCGATGTTTTCTTTTTTGTCTTTTAGTTCAATTTCTTTTGCTACGGTAACGCCATCTTTTGTTACGACAGGAGAACCAAATTTCTTTTCAATAATTACATTTCTTCCTTTAGGTCCTAAAGTTGCTTTTACAGCATTTGCAAGTTTATTAACGCCTGCAACAAGACTCTGTCTCGATTCTGATGAATAGATAATTTCTTTAGCCATTTTCTAACCTCCATTTATTCAATTATGCCAAGGATTTCATCTTCCCTGACAATTATGTGTTCTATTTCGTCAATCTTAATTTCGGTGCCTGCGTATTTTCCCACGAGAACCTTCTGCCCTTCTTTTACTGACATTGGAATCAATTTTCCCTTGTCGTCGTACCTTCCTTCTCCGACTGCCACAACCGTTCCTTCAAGTGGCTTTTCTTTTGCAGTGTCAGGGATAATAATTCCCCCTTTAACCTGTTCTTTGGGTTCCATTCTTTTGATCAGAACTCTGTCACCAAGTGGTCTAACTTTCATTTTTTCTTACCTCCTTTAATTAAAATAGTTTTGTTTTTTATTACAATTTTAAAGGAAGAATACCAGAACTGGCACTCTTGCCTTCAGAGTGCTAATATAATACTTTATAATGATTTTGTCAAGTATCTTTAGCATAACCTTCTAAGAATCTCCTATCCCGTTGAAAAATAAACATAATTTTTTTGGAATTATTTCATAAATTGAAAAGAAGGCATCAATGGAGTATCATATTATCCTGGAGCAAGAATGAAAGAGAGGGCAATAATTCTTGTCGATGTTGGAGGAACAAACAGCCGTGTTTACAGCTTTGACAAAGATTCCTGTAAGGAAAGATTGATTAGTGCATTCAAACCAAAGAGCATTATTGAATTAAAATCAAAATTAAAAAAAATACTGGAAGAAGAGGTTGAAAATAGAAGATCAATTCATCTTTATGCCTGTTTTGCTGGAGTGGTTCTAAAAGAAAAAAATATTGCAAGCGTAACAAAGTGGAATGAAAAATTCAAAATTAGTGATTTTTATAAATTTCTTAATGTAGAAAATGGCACTTTATTAAACGATGCCAGAGCTGCAATTTTAGGCTTAAATTACATTAGAGATAAAGTTAAAGCAGATTTTATAATGGGGTGTCGCAATAATAAATTAAGAACTCCTTTTTCTCTTCTTTACCTTGGAACCGGGCTTGGAAGTGCATATTTTGATAGTGAATCTGTCTCTTCAGAACTCTGCTCAATCCCTATGCCTTTAAATGAAAAAGAGAGAGACAAACTAAAATTAAAAAATGATATTCTTATTGAAGATCTTGTTTCTGGAAAAGGATTATCACTGATTTCCAGAATTCTTTACGGAAAATCCTTAAATGGTGAGGATGTTAGCCAGAAAATTTTTGGTGGTCAAATGAAAATGGCAGGGAAATTTTTTGCCAAGTATCTGGGAAGAGCAGCAAAATTGTCTGTCTTATCTTTTCCATCAAAAGTTGTCTTTATTGGAGGGAAGCCAACAAAAGCCTTTACAAAAATTTTTTACAATGAATTTATAAAAGAATTTCTTTCTGATAAAATAAACTCCTGGTGGCTGAAGGAAGTTACTATTGCAAAACTTGACAGCCATCTGGACCTGCCTTTAGAAGGTTTAAAGCAAATGGCGTTACTAAAGGAGAAATAAGTTGTCTGATGAAAAAAATATTCTTGTAATGGTAGCCCATCCTGACGATGAAACTCTCTGGTGTGGTGGTCTCTTACTAAAAAATTCCCAATGGCAAAAGACTATTTTTTCATTTACAAGAGAGAGCGATAAAGACAGAAACCCAAAATTTTATAGAGCGTGCGAATATTTTGGTGCTAATGGTGTGATGAGTGATATTGATGATGGGGCTGAGCAGAAACCGGTGAGTTATTATGAATACCAGATGGCGGCGGAGAAGAAACTTGAAAAAAAAGATTATGACCTGATTATCACCCATAATCCTTCTGGAGAATATACAAGGCATTTGCGCCACGAAGAGGTTTCACTTTCAGTTCTTTTAATGGTTGGGAAAGGAATATTAAATACAAAGGAGATGTGGTTCTTTAATTTTTCAGATACTTTTAAGAAAGAATTTCCCAGAGCAAGGCAGGACAGCGATTTAATTATTGAACTTGACGATGAAATATATAACAGAAAAAAAAAGATAATCTGTGAAATCTATGGCTTCTCAGAAAGTTCGTGGGAAGCTCAAACTACCCCCAAAAAAGAGGGTTTCAGGATAATGAAAGAATTTTTCAGGAGAATAAAATGAAAGTCCTTGTTTTATACGACTATCCCCCTCCTCCTGGCGGGTTGGCAACTCAGGGAGAACACCTGAGGAGAGGTCTGCAAGAAATCGGGGTTGAAGTAAAAGCCTGCCATTTAGAATCCTCTTTTGAGAAAAGATGGCATTACAAATGGTTCAAGCCAGATGTGGTGATCGGTGTGGGTTATTGGGGTCACACTCCTCACATTGTTCTTCACCCACTTCAGTATGATCAAAAGCCTGTCCCATGGCTTGTGGCAGATGGAGTTGTCTTAAATTATCAAAACATACTCAACGAACTTCCTTTGATTCTTGTAACTTCAAACTGGGTAAAAGAGAGGTTTGTTAGAGATGGAATAAAAGAGGAAAAGATTGATATTCTCCCCGTTGGGACAGACACGAAGAGATTTATACCTTATGAGAAAGATGATCCGAGAGTAAAAGCGGTAAGAGAATCACTGAAGATTGAAAATGATGAGATTATGATTCTTACAATAGGAGGAGATGCCGCTTCAAAAGGTGCCAGGGAAGTTATGGAGGCACTTGCTTTACTTGACAGCCATCTTCCCAAATGGAAGTATGTCTTAAAGGTTTGGCCACAGCCGAGAACAAAAGAGCAAACCAGAATGGACCTTGAACTTGCAGAAACACTTGGAATAAAAAATAAAATAGTGATATCTGACGATAGAATTTCAAGGGACTTTATGCCCTTTTTACTCTCTGCTTGTGATATCTATGCAGGACCTTCGCGAATTGAAGGTTTCGGGATGGTACAGGTTGAAGCGGGTGCATGTGGAAAGCCTGTCATAGGTATAAAAGCAATGGGGCTTCTTGATACTATGATTGATGGAGAAACGGGTTATCTTGCAAAAATTGGACAGGAAATAAAAGTTGAAAGGCTTGTTGTTGGTGAGGAACACGGATTTCCAACTGGAACCGTTTTTGAATTTGATCCTCCAAAAGTTATTGATTACAAGGCTGATGTGGAAGAAATAGCCAGATACCTTAATCTTTTAATTTCTGATGAAAAATTAAGAAAGAAAATGGGAGAAGCAGGTAACAAAAGGGCTGTTGAGCTTTTTGATTATAGAGTAGTGGCAAAACAATTTGTTGATATTTTGAGGAAGAGGGGCTTTGTTACAGAATAACAGAAAGTTTATTTACGAGGCAAAAGAAGCCGCAATAGATGTTTTAGTTGAGAATTCTAAAGGACCCATAAAGGGACTACCTCGCACCGCTGGAGACGGCTATAGAGAACCTTACACAAGAGATCTTATGCTTTGTTCTCTCGGAATTTGCAGGACGGACAATTTAACTCTACTTTTATCACTTGAGAAAACTCTTAAAACTGCCGCAAAAAACCAGAGCCCGAAAGGACAAATACCATCGTTTGTGCACGACCCTTTAGACAGGGGAGCATCAGATACAACGCCGCTTTTTCTTCTTGCTTTGAGCGAATACAGAAGAAAAACAAAGCAAAAAGATTTTTTAAAGGAGGCTGAAGAAAAAGCATTGACCTGGTTATCCTATCAAAGTCCAGATGATGATGTTATGATTGGTCAATTACCCACATCAGATTGGAGGGATGAAGAGTGGGTTTTAGGTTATGGTCTTTATGTAAATGCCATTTATTACGAAGTTCTAAAAAGATACAGGAAAATAAAGGAAGCCCAAAAGTTAAAATCTCTTGTAAGAAGATTTGACATAGTTGGAGGTATAAAACACAGGCACGTTCATGAAGGGCTTACCATTAAACATAAACCCTATTTTGCCCAATGGTCTTACAAGGTTATGGCGTCAGAAAGGTTTGACCTTGTGGGGAATTCGCTAACAATAATTTTTGGTTTATCTCCAAAAACCCGGTCAGTAAAGATTATAAAATGGGTTGAACAGGAAATCAGCCATTTGAAGTTGAAGGGGGATTTGAAAGGTGAGCTTCCTCCCGTTCTCTTTCCCTATATAAAACCTACAGATCCAGACTGGAAAGCAAGATATGAGATCTACAACCAACCGGGAAGCTATCACAACGGTGGAATATGGCCCTTTGCGACAGGTCTGTATATTGCTGCAATAGTAAAAAGTGGAAATATTGAACTTGCTAAAGAAAAGCTTTATTACCTTGCAAAACTAAATAAAATTTCGAGAAATCCGAAATACGAATGGGGATTTTCAGAGTGGTTCAAAGCACAGGATCTGTCACCTATGGGTGCCTCGCACCAGAGCTGGTCTGCAGCAATGTATATCTTTGCTTTGAGTATGTTTGAGGAAAAATATTTCTGGTGAGTCGCCGGGGACTTGAACCCCGAACCAGCGGATTAAGAGTCCGCTGCTCTACCAGTTGAGCTAGCGACCCAAACCGAATATATTATCTATATAAATCACAATTTTGTCAACAAAGTGTAGAAGTCCTGTCATAACTATATTAATGTCCTTATTTAAACTAATTAGAAATGTCCTTTAAA
>DYJZ01000009.1:12414-36571 GCA_020722885.1 Thermoanaerobaculum aquaticum | reverse complement strand
ACAATAACATTCACATCAGGAACGCCATCCACAAGGCACGATCTATACAGAGATTCGTCACTTGTTCAGAGCAATGTTACAAGCCCGATTAACTACAATCCAGGTGATACCTCTTCTCACAGTTATGTGGTAAGGGCAATAAACGGTGATGATACCTGCTACACAGATTCAACTTCATATGCATTTACGGACGCTAACGGAACACCTTCTCAACCTGTAATAACATCCATTGTTGACAACGATCCAAACGCCCAAAGTGGTATAACGATCAATTATACTTCAGGATCTCCTGCAACACAGCATGACCTCTACAGAGATGGTCTACTTGTGGTTTCGAACTTTGTTTCGGGAAGCATCTATTCTGGTGGAAACTGCAATGTAGCCTATACTTACACGATTGTTGCTGTCAATGGAAGCTGCTCTACATCCTCTACTGGAGTTTCCGGAACAGACAGCTGTACGCCTCCCCCTGAAGTTGCTACAGGAACGAACTACACCTGGCCCACCGCCAACCAGACGACACAGGTTATGGGATGGACAGCAGAACCCACGGCAACCGGCTACAGGGTCTATAGAGGAATAAAGAGTCAACTTGCAAGTCTTCTCGATAATACCGCAGATTTCTGCACGAGGTATGACGGAGCGAATACTTCTCTCGATGTTACAGCAGATGATCCAGCAACAATTGACTCAACCAACAGGGTTGTCTATTACCTCATTGTTGGTTACAACGGGGCAGGCGAAGGACCGGCAGGGAACGCAACGGCGGGAGCAAGAGTAGTCAACACAACAGGTAACTGCCCGTAATGGATAAGCAAATTGGCTTTAAAAGGGGCTGGGCAACCAGCCCCTTTTTTTTGGTATAATTGCATCTTGAGATGGATTTAAACTACTGGAAGGTGTGGAGTAATATGAAGAAGAGAATAATAGTTCTTTTGGTTGTCTTTTTAGAAGTGGTGCTATTAGTTTCCTGCGGTAGAGGAAATGTAGATAAAGAGGAGGACAAATCATTAAACATAGAGGGTAGAAAGGAAACAACCATTTCAAATGAAAGAAAAAAAACTTCTTTCCTTCTAATAACAATAGACACATGGAGGAGCGATTATATTGGTGTTTCTAAAAGTGGAAAAGTTGAGACCCCTAATCTTGACAGACTTGCAGGGGAAGGAGTTTATGAGAAAAAGGTTGAAACTCCCTGTCCCCTCACAACTCCTGCCCACGCCACGATTCTCACAGGGCTTTTGCCATTAAAGCACGGTATTCTTGATTGTGTTTCTTTTTCACTTTTGCCGAAATGTTTGACACTTGCAGAACTTTTTAAAAGAAAAGGATACGAGACAGCTGCTTTTGTTTCAAGTGAAACTTTAAAAAGCAGATATGGTTTAAATAGGGGCTTCGATTTTTATGATGATTCCGGTCTTGAGGGTAAAACCCTCAATTTATGGGATTCAATAAGCAAAGATGGTAAAGAAACGACACAGTCTGTACTTAAGTATATAAATGGTAAGGACGGTGAAGATCCCCAGTTTTTATGGGTTCATTACTACGATCTGCATATTCCTTACAGAGAAAGGGGCTCTATAAGCCAAAAATATAAAGACAATCCCTATGCTGCACAGGTTGCCTTCATAGATGAGGAAATTAGGAAACTAATAAATAGAATTGAGATTGATAAAAGAAAATGGCGAATAATAATTGTTGGAGACCATGGTGAAGGGCTTGGCGATCACGATGAACCCGAGCACGGGCTTGCACTTTACACTGAAACTTTGCATGTGCCACTGATTATCTATCCAAAGCCTGAGAAAGAGCTGAAATATAAAGGCACCTGGCGTCTTGAGGACCTTTTTCCCACCATTGCAGAATGGTTTGAGCTTGATTTTACAGACAGGATTGATGGGCAGAGCCTTTTTTTAGAATCAAAAGAAGATAGACTGCTTCCCTCTTTTACGATTTTACCTGTTGTTCAATTCGGGGTCAACCCCGTTCTCGGAATGAGAAAAGGTGATTTGATGTATATGAGACACGGAATAGAAGAACTGTATGATTTAAAGGTTGATCCCAATCAGAAGATCAATCTTATTGAAAGAACGGATTATAAGAACATTGTGAAGACTTTGAGTAACGAATGTTCTAAAGTGTTTAAGGAGGAAGTACTGTTTGCTAAAATGGTTCCCAATTTAAAACTCTCTTCAGAGGAATTAAAAAAACTTCAGTCGCTTGGATATATGAGCGGAACCACTATTCCTGCAAAAAGAATTCAGAAGGTGAACATAAGGGAAGTTTGTAAAGACTTTGGAGTTTTTGAAAAAATCAGGTTGACAGATAGTAGTGATCTGTTATCTCTAAATAACGCCTACAAGATGATTATTTCAAGATATCCTGGTGCTATGGCTTTCTACGAAAACTATGGTCTATTTTTGCTTGGACAAAACGATTTTGCAAAAGCGCAGAATATTTTCGAGCAGGCAGCGAAAATTGATCCAACCAATGTTACTGTAATTGTAAATTTAGGCAGTCTCTACCTTTTGAGTGGTAAAGTTGAAAAGGCAAAAACCCTCCTTGAATCTGCTATTGTTTTAGAGCCTGACAATTTGATGGTTCACAAGAATCTCGGTATTTTATACAGTCAGAATCTTAATCTTCCTGATAAAGCTGTTGAGCATTTTAAAAAATACCTTGAATTAGGGGGGACTGCAGACAAAAATCAGATACTAAACTATCTAAGAGAGCATAGTGGTAAATAGAAGAATATTTTGAAAGTTGAGAAAAGACGATGTATGCTAAAGTAAAGGTGAGTTTAACGCCAATGTTTTGTTTGATTTTTATTTCCTTTTTAGTTCTTCTTTCCTGTGAGACGAATGATGGGGATGGATTGGGGCGGGAGAGGGAAAGATTTGAAAAGGAAAATTCAAGCAATCAATTGTATTCTTTTCTCCTGATAACAATAGACACATGGAGGAGCGATTATATTGGTGTTTCTAAAAGTGGAAAAGTTGAGACCCCTAATCTTGACAGACTTGCAGGGGAAGGAGTTTATGAGAAAAAGGTTGAAACTCCCTGTCCCCTCACAACTCCTGCCCACGCCACGATTCTCACAGGGCTTTTGCCACTAAAGCACAAAATACTTGATGTTGTGGGTTTTGAACTTCCAAAAAATATTCCTACACTTGCAGAAGAGTTTGAAAAAAAATCTTATGGCAGAGCGGCTTTTATTTCAAGCGTTACGCTTCACAAAAAATTCGGCTTAAATAGAGGATTTGAAATATATGATATGGGAAGCATCGAAGGCAATCAATTTAACTCCGATTCAGCACTTCCAGAAAGAGATGGTGGCGAAACAACCGCTTCTTTTATAAACTATTTGAAAACAGTGGATAAGGGGAAACCAATTTTTGCGTGGGTGCACTATTATGATTCTCACTGGCCTTATAAAAAGAGAGCGGAATATGAGAAAATCTATCCCGGTGACCCTTATGCTGCTCAGGTGGCTTTTGTGGATTGCCAGATTGGTCGGGTTCTTGCCGCTTTGAAAGAAGATGAAAGCAGGAAATGGAGGATACTTATTGTTGGAGACCATGGTGAGGGGCTTGGGGATCATGGCGAAAGGCGACACGGTATGGCTCTTTACACAGAAACCCTTGATGTCCCGATGATTTTGTGGCCCAAACCAGATAAAGAGTTAAAGCACAAGCCTCCTTATGCTCTTGAAGATATTTATCCAACGGTGCTGGAATGGATGGACCTCGGGTCAGGTAAAGATTGCGATGGTGAAAGTCTCTTTTTAAGTAATGATAAAGATAGAGAGCTTCCAGTTCTAACAGTAGTTCCTTCAATAAGATACGGGATTTATCCCTGCCTCGGGTTGAGAAAAGGCAATTTTATGTATCTGTCTCAGGGTGAAGAGGAACTATATGATTTAAGTAATGATTCTGACGAAAAAATAAATTTAGCTAAAAGAAAAGAATTTAAGGATGTTTTGAACAGGATGAGAGAATCCTGCAATGCGAAATTGCCTTTTGCAGAAATCCAGAAATGTCTTAATATGCAAAATAAATCCAGACCGGAAGAATTAAAGCAGCTTGAAAGTCTCGGATATTTAAGCGGAGGAGATTCTCCTGTAACAAATCTGCAAAAGGTCAATATACAGGAGGCACTCAAATATGAGGCAATTATGGAGGATGTCTATGAAGAATACAAGAAAGATAATAATTTAACAAAATTAAAGAATGCCTATGAAAAACTTCTAACAAAATTTCCAAATTCTACTGTTTATTCCCAGAGACTTGGAATAACTCTTTTGGATAAGGGATATTTTGAGGGAGCTGAAAGGGCATTTAAAAAGTGTGTTGCAATAAATCCAGAAAACTATAAGATGCTTATAAACCTTGCCGGTGTTGAGATTATTCTTGGAAAAATAGAGTCAGGAAGAGTGCTCTATGAAAAAGCGCTTGAAATAGAACCTGATGATCCTGTAGCCCACAAGAATCTTGGAACTATTTATGCAAAATATTTGAACAATCCTCAAAAGGCGATTGAGCATTACAGAAAATATCTTGAGATAGCACCCGATTCAGATGCGGAGATTATCAGAAATTACATATTAAATGCGGAGAAATGAAAGATTGGGAAAAAAAATAAAAACTACAAAGCGAGATTCTGAGGAGAGACGGGAGTCTCCAGATAATAAAATTAAAAAAGAGGTATCTATTTTCATTTCAGTCATTATTTTTGTTTCCCTTTTTCTCTATTTTCCAGTAATAAAAAATGATTTTCACACGTGGGATGATGATGTTTATGTGAGGCAGAACGAGAGGGTTCAGAAGGGGATAAACTTTGAAAACATTGTCTGGGCTTTTACAACAAATTACTTTGGTTTTTATTATCCTGTGACCTGGCTTTCCCATATGGCTGATTGTGAGCTCTATGGATTAAATCCTAAAGGACACTATTTTACGAATATTTTAATCCATTCATTAACTGGTATTTTATTGTTTTACTTCCTTTTACTGGTCACGAAAAGTTCATTTAGGAGTTTTGCTGTTTCAATACTTTTTTTGCTTCATCCTATGAATGTTGAATCGGTGGCGTGGATAGCCGAAAGGAAAAATCTTCTTTCAACATTCTTTCTCGTGCTGGCGCTAATTTGCTATTTTCTAAAATTTGACGAAATGCGGAAGGATGGGAGAAGAACTCTTTTTGGTTTATGCTGCTATCTTTTTTTCATTTTGGGTTTGATGAGCAAATCAAGTATTGTTATGTTTCCTGTTCTGCTTTTAATTCTTGATTTCTGGCCCTTAAAAAGGTTGAATTTTGAAACAAAAAATCTTTTGAATCTTGTAATGGAAAAAATCCCTTTTTTTATAATTTCATTAATTTTTGGAATTGTAACAATAGTATCACAAAGAGAAATTACAGCTATGGAGCCATTGTCTGAAGTAACAATTTCAGACAGAATAGGAGAGTCGTTCTTCGGGTATGGTTTTTATCTTCAGAAATTCTTTCTGCCTCTTAATCTGTGTGTTCTTTACCCTCACCACAAAGGTAATTTTCCTTTTTACCTTCCGCTTTCTATTTTTATTCTGATAATTGCGCTTACTACAATTTTTTTCTTTCTTTCAAAAAGAAGACCTGTTTTGATATCAGGATGGCTATTTTTCCTGATATCTCTTTTTCCTGTTATTGGTCTTCTTCAAACCGGTCTTCAGGCATACGCAGACAGATATGTCTATTTTCCCTACTGGGGGCTCTTTATTGCCATTGTTTATGGAATTGCGCCAGAAAATTGGTTCAACAAAAAGTTCTCTTTTTTTAAGTATCTTATTGCTGTTTTATTCATTTTTATTACAGTCTTCTTGTTTATTTCGGCGAGAAAACAGATTAAAACCTGGAAGAACGATGAAACTCTTTTTCAAAATGTTATGAAAGTTTGTCCCGATGCTTTTATTGCACCATTCCAGCTTGGATTTGTTGAGAAAAGCAGGGGAAATTATGAAAAAGCAAAAAGTTATTATCAAAAATCTCTTGAAATTGCTGAAGGTTACATAAAGCGAAGGCCGCAATCAGGAAGAGCTTACCACGATAAAGCAAATGCCCTTCTGATGCTTGAAAGATATGATGAGGCTATAGATTATTTTGAAAAAGCAATTGAATACGGATTTAATGAAAAGGATAACAGAGAAAAAATCGAAATTGCAAAAAAATTTAAATTAAAAGAGTATGTTTCGGAAGGAAGGAGACTGATGGAAGAACAAAAATGGGATGAAGCAGAGGAAGCCTTTAAGAAAGCTCTTCAAATTGCCCCTGATTCTCCTGAATTGTGGAGCAATCTGGGTCATATAAAGGATCAAAAAAATGATTTGGAAGGAGCCCATAAAGCGTTTGAGAAGGCTCTTGCGATAAATCCCCTTTTTGATAATGTAATATTTAACATAGCAATAATTGAACTGAAGAAAAACGAAATGGACAAAGTTGAAGAAAGATTAAAACTGCTTGAAAAACTTAATTCTCCATATGCTGCTCAACTGAGAAGTTTTTTTGAACCGCAATAATACAGGTTGTCAGGATGAATAAACTTTCTGGTGGTAAAAAATGTTCAATAAGAATAAAGAGATTGAGCCCTTTAAGAGCAAAAAGGATTTGCTAAAAAATAAAGGAGTTGTCCTGAAAATATTTGGTATATCTTTAATTTTAATACTTATTGTTATAAGTGCATTCTGGAGAAGTTATGAAAACGCATTCATCAATATGGATGATGATGTATATGTAACCGATAACGAGAGGGTAAAGAAGGGAATAAACTTAGAAAATATTAAGTGGTCATTCAGCACGATCTATTTTGGATTTTATTATCCCTTTACATGGCTTTCTCATATGCTCGATAGTGAGTTATATGGATTAAACGCTGGAGGGCACCACATAACGAGTGTGATAATACACATAATAAACACCCTTCTACTATTTTTTGTTTTATACAGGATGACGGGGAAGGAATGGAGGAGTTTTATAGTAGCGGGATTGTTTGCAGTTCATCCTCTTCATGTTGAATCGGTTGTGTGGATATCGGAGAGGAAAGACATATTAAGCGCCCTATTCTTTTTTCTCGGGTTACTGTTTTATTCGTATTATGTTGAAAAAGTTACAATAGGAAGATACATATTGGTTTTAGTAAGTTATCTATTTGGTTTGATGAGCAAGCCGATGGTGATAACATTTCCGTTTGTTTTGCTGTTACTTGACTACTGGCCTCTAAAGAGAATAAATTTAGAAGAAGTTAAAGAGAGTAAAAAGAAATCTGAAACGGGAAAAATTTTATGGTCTCTTGTAAAAGAAAAGATTCCTATGTTTGCTCTTATTCCTCTTTTTTCTTTTCTTACATTTTATGCACAGAAAAAGGCAGAGGCTGTTGTTCCGCTCGGAAACTATAATTTAATTAAGAGATTTACCAACGCAGCAATATCATATTTTTTATATTTAAAAAAAATGGGGTTTCCTGATGATCTTGCAGCTTATTATCCAATAAAGCGTGGAGGAATTGATTATGGACTGCTATTTGTATCAATGTTGGTTTTGTCTTTGATTACATACTATTCGTTGAAATATTTAAAGACAAAGAGATATCTGGCTGTCGGGTGGTTATGGTATCTTGGAATGCTTGTCCCTGTTATTGGTATTGTCAGAATAGGCGATCAGGCAATGGCAGATAGATACACTTATATTCCCCTCGTTGGAATTTTTTTTGCTATGGTATGGATCATAGGTGAAGTATCAGAGAATAGAGTAAAAGTGAGAATGGCACTTTCTTTCATGACATCGGTATTGCTCTTACTTTTAGTATTTGTAACACAATTTTATGTTGGTTTATGGAAAAATGAAGAAACTCTTTTTAACTGGGCTCTTTCTAAAACAAAAGATAATTGGTTTGTTCACAACAACCTCGGTTCCTTTTATTTTCACAATAACAGGATAGAAGAAGGGGCAATGCATATAGAAAAGGCATTGAGTTTGAACCCCAATATGGCTACAGCCCATTTAAATTACGGATATTACCTTGCGGAAAAAAAGGAGAAGTATGATGAGGCGATAGAGCATTATAGAATTGCAGTTGAACTTGATCCGCATTTAGTTAAAGGCTGGAACAATCTCGGGCTTGCTCTCTCCAGAATTGGCAATATTGATGAAGCTATTGAATGTTTCAATAAGGGAAAAGAGGTAGACCCATCTTTTAAGGGAACTTATATGAATCTCGGATATGCTTATTCATTAAAAGGTTATTACGACAAAGCGATAGAAACATACAAACACTTAATTGAAATTGATGATGACAACGAAAAATCCTATAACGAACTTGGAGCCACGCTTCTGGATACTGGAAATTATGAAGAAGCAATTAAATATCTGCAAAAGGCAATTGAACTTTCTCCTGATTTTATTCTTGCAAGGACAAATCTTGCCCTTGCTTTTACTAAACTTGGAGAGCTTGAAAAAGCGGAAAAAGAATTAAGGACCATAATCAGAATAAAACCTGATGAAGTAAAAGCAATAAACGACCTTGGGCTTCTTTTAATGCAATCAGGAAGAATATCAGAGGCTAAGGAAAAATTTGAAGAGGGTATAAAAATTGCGCCAGATTATGAAAACACCTACATAAATCTGGGGGTTCTTATGACTGAAGAAAAAAATTACAAAAAAGCGGCTGAATATTTTAAAAAAGCGGTAGAAATTAACCCTAATTCTGAAATTGCCCGATCGAATCTTGAAAAAGCTGAAAATATCTTAAATAGACAATCCGGGAATGAGAGCATCAGATAAAATTTTAGAGGAATTTTAATGTCTGTAAAGAAAAAAAACAGGAAACAAATTTTAAAAGAAGGAAAAGAACCAGAAAATTATGGAGAAAATATAGGTAAGAAAAATTTCTACAAAAATAGTTTGTTGTTTGGTTTGTGGCTTTGTCTCGTGATTGTTTCTTTGTTTGCCTTTTGGAATCTTAAAGAAGCAAAATTTCTTGATATGGATGACCATATTTATGTTTATGAAAATGAAACAATAAAAAAAGGTATTACCTTTGAAAATATAAAATGGGCTTTTTCCACTGTCTCTTTAGGTTTTTATTTTCCTGTAACCATAATTTCACATCTTTTGGATGTGGAAATGTACGATTTAAATTCAGGTGATCACCACATCACAAGCATTTTAATCCATTTGCTAAGTGTAACTTTTCTTTTTTTGTTTTTAATTAAAGGCACAAAGAATATATTTTGCAGTTTTTTTGTGACGGCTCTTTTTGGCTTTCATCCTCTTCATGTTGAATCTGTGGCGTGGATATCCGAAAGAAAAGATGTTTTATCGGCTATGTTCTTTTTTTTGACTCTACTGCTTTACCTCTTCTATGTTGATAAAGGTGGTTTAAAAAGATATCTGATTGTTTTTCTTTCTTTCCTTCTTGGAATGTTGTCAAAACCAATGGTGATAACCCTTCCCTTTGTTCTTTTGTTGATTGATTACTGGCCCCTGCAAAGATTTGACATTTTCCCTTCGAAAGGAGATTTAAAAGAAAGGTTTTTCAAACCAATTTACGAGAAAATTCCATTTTTTGCTTTAGTTCCATTATTTGCCTATATTTCTTATTTTGCGCAAAAAAGTGTTCAGGCTGTTGCTCCTCTAAATGCTGTTCCTTTAAAGACAAGAATACTTAATTCTTTTATATCCTATGTTCAGTATATTAGAAAAGTCTTTTATCCAGATGATCTCGCTCTTTTTTATCCTTTCCCAAAGGATGGAATTTCTTTTCCTTATGCATTGATTTCTCTGGTTGTATTACTAATTCTGTTTTTAATTGTTTTGTTTTACGGGAAAAAAAGGAAATATTTATTTACAGGCTTCTTCTGGTATTCAGGTGTTCTCGTTCCAGTCATAGGGCTTGTACAGATAGGTTCCCAGGCAATGGCTGATCGCTACAGTTATATTTCTGCTGCCGGAATATTTATTGCTGTTGTTTTTGTAATCTACGATCTGGTTAAAGACAGAATGGTGTTTAAAAAAGTTGCATTTGTGTCAGGACTAATTTCTCTATGTATCTTTTTCGTGTTGACAAAAAAGCAGGCGGAATTATGGACAGACAGCAAGTTGATTTATGAGCATTCAATTAATGTGACAAAAGACAATTATCTAATGCATTACAATCTTGGTGGTCTTCTTTTTAAAGAAGGAGAAACAGAAAAGGCAATATATCATTTTAAAAAGGCGCTGGAGGCAAAAAGTTATCTCGGAGATGTCTACCTGCACCTCGGCTACGCTTACGGGAAATTAGGAAGAATTGATGATGCCATAAACTCCCTTCGGAATGCTCTTAAATATCTTCCCAGATCATATGAAGCACATTTGAACCTCGGAAAGGCATACGAAACCAGAGGGGAGATTGAAATGGCTATTAAAGAGTATGAGGAAGCAGTTCAATTAAAACCAACCGATGAAGTGGCTTTAACAAACCTTGGAATACTAATTGCTAAAAAGGGAGACCTTCAAAAGGCGATAGATTTATTTAAAGAGGCAATAAAAAACAAGCCAGGTTACATTGATGCACATAACAGCCTGGGAGTTGCATATTTGATGGGTCAAAAATACGATCTGGCAGTAAATTCATTTCAAAAAGCGCTTGAGATAGATAAAGGGTCTCAGTTCGCGATTGATAATCTGGCTAAAGCAGAAAAGATGCTTAAATTGCAAAAAGAAAAAAATGAGAGAAAATAAGAAGGAAAAACAAAGAAAAGAAGAAAAATATAATCCTGAATGGCCATCTATTAAGTGTGAGAATAAGGGCATCCTGTTGTTGATTATTATATTGATATTAACTTTTATGACTTTATTCTCTTTCTGGGGTGCTAAAGACAATTCCTTTGTCAATATGGATGATGATGTATATGTAACCGATAACGAGAGGGTAAAGAAGGGAATAAACTTAGAAAATATTAAGTGGTCATTCAGCACGATCTATTTTGGATTTTATTATCCCTTTACATGGCTTTCTCATATGCTCGATAGTGAGTTATATGGATTAAACGCTGGAGGGCACCACATAACGAGTGTGATAATACACATAATAAACACCCTTCTACTATTTTTTGTTTTATACAGGATGACGGGGAAGGAATGGAGGAGTTTTATAGTAGCGGGATTGTTTGCAGTTCATCCTCTTCATGTTGAATCGGTTGTGTGGATATCGGAGAGGAAAGACATATTAAGCGCCCTATTCTTTTTTCTCGGGTTACTGTTTTATTCGTATTATGTTGAAAAAGTTACAATAGGAAGATACATATTGGTTTTAGTAAGTTATCTATTTGGTTTGATGAGCAAGCCGATGGTGATAACATTTCCGTTTGTTTTGCTGTTACTTGACTACTGGCCTCTAAAGAGAATAAATTTAGAAGAAGTTAAAGAGAGTAAAAAGAAATCTGAAACGGGAAAAATTTTATGGTCTCTTGTAAAAGAAAAGATTCCTATGTTTGCTCTTATTCCTCTTTTTTCTTTTCTTACATTTTATGCACAGAAAAAAACTGGCGCGGTTGCCGACATTGTTTCAGCTCCTATCAGTCAACGAATTTTAAATGCAATAATATCTTATGCAAGATACCTGGGGAAGATGATAGTTCCTGTTAATTTGTTACCGTATTATCCTTTTCCGATGAAAAAAATACCGGTGGCTCCGGTTATTCTCAGCTTAATAATTCTCTCTATAATTACCTATTTTGTTTTCCTGTCTTATAAAAAAAGAAAATATTTATTGGTTGGGTGGTTCTGGTTTTTAGGCATGCTTGTCCCTGTCATAGGAATTGTGCAGATAGGTGGCCAGGCTATGGCAGACAGATACACTTATATTCCCCTTATCGGGATATTTGTAATTATTGTTTTTCTTATAAGCGATGTAATTGAAAAAAGAAGATTGAAAATTGCTCTTTCGGTGCTTTGCGCTGCTATGATGGTTTTGCTAATAACTCTGACTGTAAAACAGGTAAAAAGATGGAGAGATAGTTCTACTCTCTTTTCATATACTTTAAGCGTAGATAGGGACAATTTTTTTGCCCACAATTCCCTCGGTTCAGAGCTTCTGCTGAATGGAAAAACCGAAGAAGCGGTTCAGCATTTTCTTGAAGCAATAAAAAGTGAGCCAGGCTATTTTTCAGCCCATTTCAATCTTGCTTCCGCATATATGGAAATGGGAAAATTTGACGAAGCGATTGAACATTACAAACTTTCTTTCATAGAAAAAGAGGATGCAGGAGGATTTAATAACATAGGTTACGCTTTCATAAAATTGAAAAAATATGAAGAGGCGGTTAAATGGCTTGAAAAGGCAATAGCACTCGACAACGCTCTTTTAGACGCAAGAATGAATCTTGCAAAAGCGTATCGTATGGAAGGAAGAATAAGTGATGCAATCAAGCAATATGAAGAGGTGTTAAAATTAAAGCCCGATTTTACTCCTGCTCTTAACCAGATTGGTCTTCTGTTTGTTGAAGAGAAAAGGTTTGAAGAGGCAACAGAAAAGTTTAAGAAGTGTGTGACCATAAAACCAGAGTCGGAAGAGTATTTAAGGAATTACGGTAAGGCACTAAATGAAATAGGAAAAAGCGATGAGGCATTAAAGCAAATTGAGAAGGCTCTTAAAATTAACCCCGATTCTTCTCAACTTTTAAATGATTATGGGCTTGTTCTTGCAAAAATGGGTAAAATGAAAGAGGCTGCAGAGAAATTTGAAATGGCTGTTTTTAAAGATCCAGACTTTCTTGATGGGCACATAAATCTGGGTTTTGCCCTTTTGCAGCTAAATGATTTTGAGGGGGCAATTACAAATTTCAAAAAGGCTTTAACAATTGATCCACAATCAGAGCTTGCCCGATCCAATTATGAATACGCCCTTAAAGGGATGAGAAATAATGGTTCTCAAAAGAGACTCTTGAAAAAATAATCTTTACAGATAGAAATCAGCGGATACTTTTTCTTTCAATGTTTACTAAAGAATGCGCCTTCCTGATTGGTTCAGGTATTCTGTATTTAAGGGAGCATTTTAAGGCTAATTGAACACACTCTTCAAGCGTGATAAGGTTTCCAGCAGAGATAAAAACAGGCTTGACATTTTTCTTTGTCCTTAAAGCAAAGCCCACGATTTTGTCTTCGAGAATGACCGGCTTTTTTGAGCCTCTTTTGTTTTCAGGTTCTTCGAATTTTCCGCAAAGAAGAGTTTTTGCACATCCAATTGCTGGAATATTAAGAACAACGCCGAGATGGCAGGCTGAGCCAAATCCTCTTGGATGTGCCTTTCCGTGCCCATCAACAAAAATCACATCTGGCTTGATTTTAATTTTATAAAAAGTTTTTTCAAGAAGTGGTACCTCTCTGAATCCTAAAAGTCCAGGAATGTAAGGGATGTCAAGGTCACCCTTTACGACAGCATAGTCAACGATCTCAAAATTGTTTGAAAGGTCAAGAACCGATATTCCTGCGTATCCCGTTTTTGAAAAAAGTGAAAAAGAAACATCCGCCCCTGCTACAAATCTAACAGGCTTTTCAATTCTTTTTTCTACAAGAAGGTTTCTTAATCTAAGTTGTTCCGAAATTAAATCGCTGTATTTCATTCGAAAATAGCCTTTTCCCAGGGAGTTTCACAATACTCAAATATTTTTGTTTCATTTCTTTCAAAGGTAATCAAAATTGCACCATCTCTGTCTGTTCTTACTATTTTGGAACCAATTGAGCTAAAATAATTTATAACAGAAGGGTTGGGATGGTTGAAGCGGTTGTTTTTCCCTGCAGATATGAGAGCAACATGTGGAGGAATTTTATTTAAAAAAGGAACAAATAAGGAATTTTTTGCTCCGTGGTGAGGAACAAAGAGAATATCTACAGGTTGCAGAGGGATATTACTCTCAAAAATTTCTTTTAGTCCATCATTTTCTATATCACCTGTAATAAGGATGTTTTTTTCATCGAGCAGAATTGAAAAGACGAGAGATAGATTGTTGTCTGACGATAAAAATGCAGAATTGCAATCGGGATGAATGACTTCCAGTTTTGCCTCTTTGAGGTCAACCACATCTCCTCTTTTTAAAAGAAGGGTTTTAATATGTTTTTTTAAAATTGAATCCTTAATGTCAGAGGGAGGGGGCGGACAGGGTGCTGAAGCAATAAAACCAACTTTCAGGTCTGAAATCAGGTCTTTTAATGAACCGCAGTGGTCTTTATCCCAGTGTGTTATAAAAATTCCATCGAGTTGTCGGATATTAAATCTTGCAAGAAATGGTTCTATTATGCTTCTTGATGTTGGAACTGAGTGATATGAAGTATCAGCACAGTCAATAAGATAATTTTTTTCCTTAAAGTGTAGAAGAGAGCAGTTTCCCTGCCCTACATCGAGAGTAACCAGAAAGTCTTTCTTGATTTTCTGGAAGGGGTTTGGGAAGAAGAAGGAAATAATAATGAAGAGAATAAACAACAAAGAAAAGATCAACTTTTTTTTCTCTTTTGTCAGAACAATTAAAATTAAAAGCAATCCAAAAATAAGTGCGTAAAAGAAGTGGGGAAGAGGAAAAAATAGAGAGGAAAGACTTGTTTTAGAACCATATAGAGGAATAAGCAGAAAACACTTAGCGAAAAACTGGATTAAAAGCAGCAAAAATGAATTAAAAAATGGAATAAGAGAGCCCCCAAAGATAAATAAAATTCCTGATGCGAGAAGGGGAAAAAGAAAAGGAAGTGTCAGTGGAGTCAAAAGAAACGAAAGGGGGTTTATTCTTTGAAAGGCATAGACAAGAACAGGAAAAGTGAAGATCTGTGCTGAAAGTCCTATCCAGAAAAGTGTAAAAAGAGAATTTAATACCGTTGCATCTCTAAAAAACTTAATTTTTGAATCATAAAGAGAAATTATTCCGAGCGTTGCTATAAAGGTTAACTGAAAACCGACATCTCTTATTTGAAGAGGATTAAAAAAAATTAAAATAGAAAATGAGATAAGGAGAGGAGCGTATTTAGCATTCTGCCTTCCTGCCATCCTCGCAAGAATAAAAATAAAAGCCATCAAAACAGCCCTGTTAACAGATGGCTGGTCTTTTACAATTAGAGTATAAAGAAGAAGAAAAAAAAGTAACAGAATATCGGAAATGTAGGGATTTAAGTGCATTAGACCAAATAAAAAATAGAAGATAAGTATTACTATGCCGATATGTAGCCCTGAAAGAGCAATGAGGTGAAAAAGTCCTGAACGAAGAAGAGCAAGCTCTTCTTTGTCTTTTAACATACCTCTTTCTCCAAGAAGAAGGGCGAGAACAATTCCGCTTTCGTTTTTACATTTTTCCACAATTTTTGTTCTCAAGTAATTTTTATATTTACTTAGATAATAAAAAAAATAATTTTTTGAAACGGTTGTGTAAAGGCTTTTTTCTTTCAATTCACTGTTGAGATAAATGCCTCTGTCGTTCAAACTTTTTCTGTAATCAAACTGTCCTGGATTGGTCTTTGTTTTCGGAAGAGAGAGAAAGAAACAGCCTTTGAATCTACTATAGGGTTGAGGGGGCTCAATTGGAAGATAGGATATTATTTTTATTCTGTCTTCAATCCTTTCATCACCGTCGTAAAAAGCTTCTGTTTCAATTACTGCTCTGGAGCCGTCGAGAGTGATTTCGCTTGAGAGAACTTTTCCCTCTATCCATACTGGAACCTTTTTGCCTGAATTTTTAACTTTTTTGTATAAAAGAGAATGGGGAGGTTCATTTAATGAAAATGAACCAATTATTAAGCCAAACTGAAAGAAAAATAGAACCTGAAGAGCAAGTATAAAATTGTTCGAACTTTTTTTCCTTGCTAAAATCAGAAAGAAAATAGTAACAAAAGCAAGAATAAAGGATGAGGATAGTATCGGAGATAGGAGCAATCCACAAGAGAGAGCGGAAAAAGAAAGCATTTAGCAATGTCCTTAAATATCTGCTTTATGTGCAAAAAAACTACTCTTTCAATGTTCTGGCGAATGCTTTTTCCTTAAATTTACAATCTCTTTAAGAATTTTTCTATCTTGTTCTGATATTGATGTTACGCTCACAGCAAGCCCGTATCTGTTTTTTGAATGTGGTTCTATCCTTGTTACGTAGCCTTCGCCTTTTATCTTGCCTCTGTTCTGAAAATCCATTACAAAAGATACCGGGCTTTGAGGAGGTATCTTTTTTGTTGTTTCAATATAAAAACCGCCAGTGCTTAAATTTTTGCCCAGAACATTTGCTTTATATTTGTTGAATGAAACAACCCCTCCAAATTTGTCTTCAATTCTTTCGTAGGCTCTCTTGTCATAACTGAAAAGTTCAATTCTGTTTTTGCCTTTTGCCTTAGCCCTGTACATCGCTTCATCTGCTCTGGCGACAAGATGCTTACCATCGGAATCGTCTGCAGGATAGGAAGCAACTCCTCCGCTCAGTGTCATTTTTATCTCGTGCTTGCCAAAAAGTGACCCATCAACTTTCTTCCTGATCCTCTCTGCTACTGCAAGGGCTCCGAATTTGTCAGTTCTGGGAAGAAGAACAATAAATTCTTCCCCTCCATAACGGAAAGGCATATCCATTTCTCGCAAACATTTTTTAATAATGGAGCCTGTTTCTTTCAGGCAGACATTTGCCTCTTCGTGTCCGTATTCATCGTTTATTTTTTTAAAATCGTCAAGATCAAGGAAGATAACTGATAATGGCTGAAAGTACCTTTTACAATGAGCAAGTTCGTGGGGAAAAGCACCTTTAAAAAAAGTGTAATTGTGTAAATCGGTAAGTAAATCTTTTACACCGGCTTCAAAAGCCTTTTTGAAAAGGTGTATTTCAAGAACCATCGGTTCCTTAATCTTTTTGTTTGAAACAAAATAATCTGCCACAGCAACTCTTATGTCAATTTCTCTATTCAGTTGCTTTGTGAGATTTTTGTGATACTCTTTTATTTTTTCATAATGTCTTATTGCCTCTTTTGTAGAAAAATCGAGCTGGGTGATCAAAAAAAGAAATTTTGAATAGACTGCTTCGCCAAATTTGTAAGCCAGAAGAGACAGCTTTTTGTCGAATCCATCAAAATCAGATTTTGTTTTAGAAAGGAGACTTAAAATATCTTCTTCCATTCTCTTTAAGTTCTTACTATCCTTTTTTATTTTGCTCTGAAAATTTTTCTTTTTGTTTTTTGAAATATTCATCATCAGGCTCCTTTAAAATGGCTTTTTCTATTGTTGAAATTGCTGATTGTATGTCTCCTAATTTATAATAGACTTCTGCAAGAGTATCGAGAATTTGAGGATCTTCATTACTTAAAGCAACAGCTTTTTTTGCCGCCTCAAGCGCTTCAGGAAGATTCTTGTTGATTTCCGCCATCGTCCATGCGTAAGAGTTCAGAAAAGAGGGGTTGCTCTGTTTCTGGTTTAAAAGTTTTTTGTAGGTGTTAATTAAGTTTTCGTAATCTTCCTTAATTTTAAAATATCTTGTCAGTTCATCAAAGGCTATTTCAGAGACATCACTGTCAACTTTTTCAATAAGAGAGGAGAGAATTTTTATACCTCTTTCTGGCTCTATTTTTAACAAAACCTCTCCTTCAAGAAGATCGAGATTTTCTTTATCTTTTTCAGTTATGCCTTTTTCTGCCTTCGCTTTTTTTATGAATTCGAATGCTTTATTTGAATCTCCCCTTTCATAGTATTTTGAAGCAATGGCATAAAACAATTCAAATGATGGTTCTTTTTCTGCCTTGAAGTTTAATCGGGATAGTGTTCCTATATCGAAAATATAGCAGAGAAGTTCTTTTAAAAAGTCATCTTTTTTCTCATAACCTACGATGCGGTCTATCTCGTTTCCATCACCTGAAAGCAGAATGACAGTTGGGACTCCCTTTATATTGTATTTTTTCCTGAGTAATTTCCCTTCCTCACTTTGAACATTGATATTGCTTAAGACTGCAAGGCGGGAAAGTTTATTGATATTTTCAGGAACAAAAACTTCTCTGTCAAGCTTTTTACAATAGGTGCAGCTGTCGGAATAGAACTTCAAAAGAACAATCTTGTTTTCATTTTTAGCCTGCTTAAGAATTTGTTCCATTAACCCACTCGAAAATTCCTGTGCTGATGTCCCAAATGTCAAAACAACTAATGCAATAAGAAAAATAATTTTTTTCATAAGTCCTCCTGAATTGAAATTATAAAATCAAATGCTGCGCCTTTCAATTTCAGTGGTTCTGATAGTTTCAATTCGCCGCCATTTTCTCTGGCAATCTTCTTTGCAATGGGTAGTCCCAGACCTGTGCCATCCTTTTTGTAGGTTGTAAATAGAGCAAAAATGTCTCTGGAGTTTTCTTCTGATAGCCCTTTTCCGCTATCTTCTATATGAAATACAATAGAATGGTCTTTTTTTTGAAATGACAAAAAAACCTCTCCTCCTTCTCCTGCAGCTTCTGCTCCGTTTTTCATAATATTGAAAAGCGCTCTGAATAAGGAATCTCTGTCGGCTATAAATGTCTCTACTTCACTACGATGGGAAAAGACCGTATCAGGGAAAATCTCCTTGAGTGTCTCTGTAAGTTCATTTATAAATTCAGAGCAAACTATTGTTTCTTTTTGTATTGGAATAGGTTTTGCATAGTAGAGAATGTCTTTCACCACTTTTTCCATCTGTCCTATTTCATTTTCTATCCTTGCAGTCCTTTCCTGAAATGATTCGGGGTAATTCTTGCGCAAAAGCCTTAACTCTCCAGATAGGACATTCAAACCGTTTCTTATTTCGTGAGCGACTCCAGCGGCAACCTCTCCGAGCCTTGAAAGAGTTTCTCTCTCTTTTACAATCTGCTGCATAGAGTAAAATTCGCTTTTATCTTCAATTATGAGCAGTATTCCTTCAAAGTGGTTCATCTCATCAAGAATAGGAATTGAAATAATGAAAAGAAGCTTATTCTGAAACCCTTTTATTTCATCTATTGTGGCAATTTCTCTTTTCACAATTGAATTTTCAATAAAGTCAAGAAGAGATGTATTGTTTTTAAACATTTTTTTAAAGTTCTCTCCAATTCTGAAAAGAATGGGAAGTCCAATAAGATTTTTTGCTATGGGGTTGAAAGACTGAAGATTTCCCTCAGAATCAAATCTTATAAAGCCGGTATTGATGGCTGAACTCAAATTCTCAAGAACAGAAGAGACGCTTTTTGCCCTCTTTTTTTCTTTTCTTAATTCGGTTTCAAGAAAAAGATTTTTTTCTCTCAGGTCAGCCATAGCCTTTTTTAAAATTATCAGGGCATCGACTGGATTTTCCTGCTGAGAAACAAATAATGGAGGTGCTATTTCTTCATCTGTTTTAAAACTTTTTAGAGTTATAAAAAGGAGAAGTACGCCAGATAAACCCAGTATTAGTGCGATAAAGGAAATGATAATAAATTTTGAGAAGACTTTATTATA
The DNA here is from genome assembly GCA_020722885.1 of Thermoanaerobaculum aquaticum. GTDB lineage: Bacteria > Acidobacteriota > UBA4820 > UBA4820 > UBA4820 > UBA4820. The sequence continues at coordinate 17,121 of DYJZ01000009.1, read as the reverse complement.
CTCCGAGGTTTTAAAAATCATTATTGCAGTTCTTCCGTCTTCCACTTTTAAAAGGAACATTCTTTTCGCTGAAGAGAGAGTTACCACATCACCCGAAGAGTTTGAAGGTTCGTTGAAAGGAGGAAAAAGAAACTCCTTGGGATAACACCATATTTTGTTTTTTCCAAGATACCAGGCTACGGCTTCTAAAACCACTGATTCAGATTCTTTACTCTCTATACTTTGGAGAGGAAAGAAAAAACTGCTCTGATTTTGCATTTTCATTCTTTTTATTATGTCGTATGAGTGGCTTAATATTTCTTTGTTTGTCTTTTCTGAAGACCTTTTCAGGTCAGCTGAGAGTTGGAGGAATAGATAAAAACTTAAAACAAGGACAAGGCAGGTAAATGCAATCTGTATAAAAAAGAAGCGGCGTGTACCTTGCACCATTATGGAAAACCTCCTGAAAATCCGTAATACCAGTTCCAGAAAACATCGCTCCAGAAAAGAACTGCAATTGCCGCAATTCCGAGAAATGTGCCAAAAGGCAGGGGAGTTCTTCTGTCTTTTGAAAATATTAGCAGGTAAAGTCCGCCAATTAAAGAGCCAAGAAGAGAGCCGAAAAGAAAAGTAAGAAGAACACCCTTCCAGCCGAGGTAAGCCCCAATCATTGCCATAAGTTTGACATCCCCCCATCCCATAGCCTCTATTTTTCTTAGCGCATAAATAAGGATTAGAATGGTTGGAACAGCAGTGCCCAGAATGGCTCCCAATAGAGAATTTACGGGGGTGTTAAATGGAAGTATGAAACTTGAAAGAATGCCAAGAACAATTCCAGGAATTGTCAATCGATCCGGGAGAATCTGATGTTCGAGATCTATGAAGATTAGAACTGTAATAAAAAGAAGAAAGACAAAGATGGATGTAACCTGAATCACATTAACTAACGCTGGAGGAAATATAACGATGTAGTTATAGGAAGTAAACCAGAACAAAACTCCGACAAGAATTTCAACGAGAGGATATCTTAAAGATATCCTTTTTTTGCAATTTGCGCATTTTCCAAAAAGAAAAATGTATGAAACAACAGGAATATTGTGATAGAAAGGTATTTTATAATTGCAGTTCGGGCAGTGCGATGGGGGATTAACAATGGATAAGTTGTTTGGAAGTCTGTATATGAGAACATTTGCGAATGACCCGAAACACAAGCCCAACAATGCCGAAAAAACGAGAAGAAGTGTTACCATCTTCCCGTTATTGCCTTTGGGTCAAATTTGCTTACGCATTTTATCTCTCCGGTGTTTGAGTCATAGTTGTAATCTTCTCCCAGCGGATCCTTGGGGATTTTGCTAAGGAAGCCTTCATTCACAAGGATTCTGAGGTTTAATGGGTTTTTTCCATATTTTTGTCTGTATTTTGAAACTGCCTCTTTTACATCCCTTTCTGCAATAGCATTTTTTGTGACCCATATATGTCTCATTGCTGCCGATCTGTAATAGTTTCCTTCATCTGTCGTATCGTCTTTGTACCTTGCATAAATATCTTCAAAATAATCGAGGGCAGCATCAAGGTCTCCTTTGCGGGAGAGTGCTTTTGCATAGAGATTTTTTAGTAAACTTTTGTCTGGATTTCTTTTGTATGCAATTTCAAAATATTTTACCGCCCGTTCATAGTTTTTTTCAGAAAAAAAGGCGTAACAACCTGCATCGTAAGGCAGGACGAAGTTTTCGGGATTTTTTTCAATCCCTTTGTCGAGAAACTTATAGACAAGGTCATATTTGAGAGGTATAAACGCAAACAGTGCTGCTATCGTGTAAGCCTCCTGATGCTTTGGATCAAGGTCTGTCATAACTTCAAAAGTGTGAACCATATATGAATATCGGACACTTTTGTTGTACCAATCATAAAACTGGAGAAACCACAAATAGAGGAGATCCGAAAAAGCATGGTGGTAGCCTAATGAAAAAAATTTCATCTGAAGGCTTGAAGGAATGTAGTAAGAGCGGTATTCGTCAGGATAATTCTTTGTTAAATCCCTGATTTCAGAATGAAGAAAAAACACATTTGAAAGAAGTGCAAGAATTAAGACTATACCAATATAATCCACAATTTTTTTTCTCATACAAGATCCCTTTTTCTGAAAATAAGACAGGCGGCAACAAGAAGAACCAGCACATAGGAAAATGTGTAAATAATAGCCCTTATTGTGAAACCTTGAGCAATAGGAATTTCGTATGTTATCAGGTTGCACACATTCAGCATACTCAAATCGGGAAGGAGATGGAATAGTGCGATTGCAACCTTTTTTTCAAATTGATTATGCAGAAGTGGAACGAGGATTTCTGGAAAAGTTGAAGATGTATGCCCTATAAGGTAAAAAGCAAGGGTGCAAATTGCGCTCAAAACGGGTGATGCAACGGAGGAAAAAAATATGGCTATTGCTGTGATCACTGCAAGTTCCATATAGATAAAAAATCCTGCATAAAAAACCATCAATGTAAAACCTTTGAAAATGGCAAGAAGAACTGTTAGTATTAAAAGCATAGCCAGAAGGTTTGTTCCTAAAACCGCCATCATTCCAAAGTATCTGCCTATAATAAATAGAGACCTTGGCATTGGTTTTGAAAGAACATTGTAAATTGTTTTTTTCTCGATCTCAACATAAATAAGCCCAATGCCCACAAAAATTGAAGTCATAACTGAGAAGAAAGAGATTCCTGCAAGTCCAAGGTCAAGAATTATCCTTTTCTGGGAACCAATTGTCAGGAAACTTAATATTACTGCAAATCCAAGAATTAAGACTGCAAATGCCATAAGTATATAAAAAATTTTGCTTCTAATTGATTCCTTATAGGTATTTTTTGAAATGGAGGTTATTTGTTTTATGAAAAACAACCAATCAATTTTGTTTGTCATTTTTCCCCTCCTCTACACTTGAAAGAAAGATTTCTTCAAGCGAAGCTTTGTGAGGAATAACGCTTAAAATCTTTGATTTATTACTTTGAAGCAATAAGAGTGCTGTTTCAACTTCTTCTTCAGAATCAACTCTTATCATAGTGAGGTCCTCGTGAGAAACGACCGTTTTTTGAGATAGCTCCAGAGGAACCTGCGCTCCCCTGAAAGAAATATCCCAGAAGCGAACCTCTTTTCCTAAAAGAGTTTCAAGTTTTCCTCTCTCAACTATTTTTCCCTTTACAATGATTCCCACCTCATCGCAAATCATTTCTGCATCAGCAAGTATGTGGGATGAGAAAAATATTGTTTTTCCCTCTTTTTTTAACTTAAGGATAAGATCTCTTATCTCTCTTCTTCCGATGGGGTCAAGGCCGCTCATTGGTTCGTCAAGAATTAGAAGTTCAGGATCGCTTATAAGCGCCTGTGCGAGTCCAACTCTCTGGAGCATTCCCTTTGAATACTTTCTTAAGGGGAGTTTTTCTTTTCCTTTAAGCCCAACAAGTTCAAGAAGGCTAACAGTTCTTTCTTTTAATTCCTTTTTTGGAATTTTAAATAGACTTCCAAAGAAAAAAACAAGTTCCTCTCCCGTCAGATAGTCGTAAAAATAGGGAGATTCGGGAAGAAAACCAATATTGCTTCTTGCAGTAAATTCAGAGTTAGGCTTTCCAAAGATTTTGACTTCACCTTCATCTGGAAAGATTAGTCCTGTTATTATTTTAAGTGTTGTTGTTTTTCCAGCTCCGTTAGGACCTATGAAGCCGTAAATCCCGGAAGAGGGAACATTGAGATCAACACCCCTTAAAGCTTCGATTCTTCCTATTGAAAGGTGTCCTTTAAAGGATTTTTTCAGGTTTCTAATTGAAATTGCAGCTTCTTTCATTTTTCACTCCCAGTTAGCAATTATAACAACAAAATAATTGAGAGTAAAATCGTTTATACCTGAATCTTTTACTTTATAAGTTTTGCTTTTAGTGAAACTTTTCCGTCAGAAATAGATACGGTAAATTTAACATCCTTAGCTTTATGTTTTTCCATAAGTTCCTTTTTCTGTTTTTCAAGTTTTTTCTCAAAGGAAGAGGGATCAAGCTCAAGGGTTTGTCCAAGTGTCTGCTTTGCTCTGTTGAATTCCTCGAAAAGTGCTCTTATTGAAGTGTCTTCTTCCTTCTTTGTTGTCTCCCTTACGGCTGGCTTTTTGTCCTGTTCCTGAATTTCCTTTTTTATATCTTCAGGTTTAGCTTTTTCAAGATCTGTGAAAGCTTTGGTGTCAAGTCTGACTCTGCTGGTAAGTCTCGGGTCTTGAGAAATACCATTTAGTTTTAATTCCACAAGTTTAGCCCATCTTGCTTTACGAAGGACGTAAGACTGCTGAAAATTGTTGAAAAGGTATTGATTTTGTGTGGAATTTACAGCAAGTCTGGAGAGCTCACGAATTTGTCTTTCAAGCTCCTTTTGCTCTTTTTCAGGGGGATCTTTCCTTCCACCACCAAAATAGAGTTCATATTCGTGCTCGAGGTTTTTAAGACGTTCCTGCATAGTTTTTAGAAGCAAATTAAAATTTTGTTGGGCCGGTAAATCCAAATCTTATTCCTCCCTTAATAAATATATAAAATTTTTGGTGTTTTGGCAAATTAGATGCTGTCTTTTGTCAGGACTATTTGGAATTGTCCTCTAAATTAACTAATTAAAAATGTTTCATTGAGAGTAATCCTTCGGGGCAATAGCAAGAGAAAGCGAAGCAATCTTCATCAAAAAAACGCAGTCATTGCGAGC
>DYJZ01000009.1:0-12314 GCA_020722885.1 Thermoanaerobaculum aquaticum | reverse complement strand
CAATAGCAAGAGAAAGCGAAGCAATCTTCATCAAAAAAACGCAGTCATTGCGAGCAGGCGTAACCTGTCATTGCGAGATTTACTTTGCAGGTTAAGCAAGCGAAGCACTCTTCCTTGAAGTTTCTCACAATTTTCACAGCCCTGTTTCTTTATTTTCCACTCCTTAACCTTTTGTTCCCAGAGCCAAACAGAAACCAATTGTGGGATGGTTCAATGAGGGTTTAAAGGACTTATTGATTCTTTTTACGGCTTTGGCACTTCCATTTTAGAGGACATTATCATTATGACAGTGTCTTTTTGTTTTATAAAGATTTACTTTTTCTTTGCGAGGGCAACTCTGTTTCGACCACCCTTCTTTGCCTGATGCAGTAGTGCATCGTCTGCACTTTGAAGGAGTTGCCTCTCGGAAGAGGAGGTTTCAGGATAAGATGAAATTCCAATTGAGACAGTCACAGGAATAGCAATTCTATTTACTGTTACCGGCTTCGAAGCAACCTCTTTTCTTATTCTTTCTCCTATGTCAAATGCGTCCTGAAGTTTACAGGAGGGAAGAATTACTGTAAATTCCTCGCCGCCGTAGCGCGACAAAATATCCATTTCTCTTACATGCGTTTTTAGACGCAACGCAATTTCTTTTAAAACAGCGTCTCCTGCAGGATGGCCATAAGTATCATTGATGTTTTTGAAATGGTCTATATCAATCATCATTAAAGAGACCGGTTCGGTCGTTCTCTGGCTTCTCAAAAATTCCTGTCTGAACCTCTCGACAAAATATCTTTTATTGTAAAGGGTTGTAAGGGCGTCTTTAACGGCAAGCTCCTGCAAAGAAATATTCAAAAGTGCAAGTTCAAGTAAAGCTGAGGCCTCTTTTAAGAAAAGTTGAGCAGCGGCTTTGTCTTCCTCAGAAAAAGGCTCCTTAATGCTTCCTATCATTCCTGCTACCCCGAGTGTATTATTGCCACTTTTAAGTTTTTGAAGGAGGACAATGTTGTCGTCGTTGAATTTTTCTTTGCTGAACAAAATAGCCATTTTTGTGTCATTGACAACTTCTCTTGAGAGAAATACGAAATCTTCAGGATGGGTGAAAAGCCAGTAGACCCAGGTGTCAGGCTCAAGAGTATCAAGATCGGGAGGAGGGAACCCGTGAGTTACAAGCGAACCATAATTATATAAAGAACTTTGAATTACTACAAAAGCCTGCTTTAGAGGAAGGATGTCGGCAAGTGTTCTGACAATAGCTCCTGCCATATCTGTTGGGTCTTTCTCTCTGAGCATCTCCTTAATGCCGTACTCAGTTTTTTCCCACCTCATTCTTAAGTATTCTAATTTTCTTTCTCGTGCCGAGAAAATCTCCATCTCATCGAGGAATCTGGCTGCCCTTTTTATTGAAAGAGCATCTTTTTCTGAAAAAGGTAAAGAAGAATTTCTGTGCGCGGCTATTATTCCAAGTACTTCTCCTCTTCTGAGTACAGGATAATACAGTATCGAATATGGGTCTGTAATGTTTTTAAGGTGTTTAAGAGCCTGAGGTTGAACCACTTCGGCAATAACTTCTTTTTCCTCTGAAACTACAATACCGTAAAGCCCATCTGTCAGTGATATGGGAGAGGAACTGAAATCTGTTCCAGGGCTTGCTGCTATTGCTTCAAGTCCATCTCCACATTTTCTGAGATAGACTACTCCTTCTGCATTCATCATTGTTCTGTAGATGGAAAGAAGCTGGTTTAAAAGAAGAGAAAAAGAGGGTGCCCGGTGTTCTTCCCTCTCATCATCTATGGGAAGGAGTTCTCCGAATGTTGCAATATTGCTATCTTTTTTCCTGAATAATAAAAATCCAATTGTTAAACCAGTTAAAATTCCAAAGACGCAGAATCCGACAGTTATTAGGATTTGCACTGCAGCTTCCTTTCCCTTTTATGGTAATGAAAAAAAGTAAAGAGAGTAAAAATAACTATTCCAGCCAGAGTGCCTATACCGTCTCTGAAAAGATCTTGAAGTTCCGGGACTCTCTGAGGGACAAAAGCCTGATGGAATTCGTCAAATAAACCAAAGAAGAGACTAATTAAGAAGGCGTATAAGATATTCGGTACGGAAACAACCTCCCTTTTACCAGCGTGGAAGGCTCTTATGAGTAGATAAGAAAATATAGCGTATTCAGGGTAATGGAAAAGATTGGACTCAAATTGAAAAGAAATCTGAGGTTTGCTTATACTTGAGAGAAGAAATATAACAACTGCATAAATAATTGGGGGAAGCCAGAAACGAAGAAAACCTGCCAAATTAATTTCCCGTAAAAAACATAAGGTAAGCAAAGGCAAGAGAGCCCAACACCATCCACAAAAAAGTCTTAAGGAAGGACTTTAATCCACTTTTGAAATCATTTCGGTACAATGCAGCAAAAAAGATAGAGACCAAAAAAGAGAAGACAACAAGACTTATAAAATGGTCATTTAGCATTACTCATAAGCCTTTCTTCCAATTGCAATGTCAAAAGCGTCCATCATAAGAAGCATGTTCATCAGTCCAGCGCTTATCAGAAATGTCGTTCCATAACCAAACATTAAGGAGGAGATCAATTCCGGCGATGTCCTGTTAATACCACTTAGAAGACAAATGAAATATGTCAAACCCATTCCCATTTCCCCTAAAGAAGCCAGAGAATAAAGCCAGGAGCTTTCTTTAAGGAAGAATATTCCACCGTTGAGAAAGATTCCTACAAGAAAGGTAGTGAAAACAACAAAGAAAAAAATAACAGCCCGTATCTTTTTTCCTAAAATAAAATGGGAAAGTCCAGGAACAACTAATGTTGGAAGTGAAACTATGTATGGATTTTTAAGGATTCCCCTTAAATCCATACTACTCTTCCTTGAGGACTTTTAATTTAATTGCAGGAACCACTTCAGGGTGAAGTTTTATTTTTATTTGGAACTCACCGAGTTTCCTTATTGGTTCAGGAATTAAAATTTTTCTTTTGTCAACTTTAAATCCTTTTTCCTCAAGAAGATCAGAAATGTCAGTGGGCGTAACGGAGCCGTAGAGAACATCCTGATCGCCAGCTCTTTTCATTATTGAAAGCTCGAGGGCTGAAATTTTTTCAGAAATCGCAAGAGCTTCTTCTTTTGCTTTGAGCTGTTTTGTTTCATACATACGATGCTCCTGCTCAAGAACTTTCTTTGCCCCTTCGGTATATTTCATTGCAAGCCCTTTGGGAATCAAGTAGTTTCTTGCATAACCGTCCTTGACCTCTGCAATTGTTCCTCTTTTTCCTATATTCTCAACGGTATCTTTAAGAATTACTTTCATTTTCCCTCCTTAGTCGGTTGTAAAAGGAAGAAGGGCTATCTGGCGTGCGCGCTTTATAGCGCTGGTAATCTGTCGTTGATGTATCGCACAAGCGCCTGAAATCCTTCTGGGAACTATTTTTGCTCTTTCCCGCAAAAATCCCTGAAGAAGATTCACATCTTTGTAATCGACATAACCAACCGCTGTTTCACAGAGTTTGCAGTATTTCTTTCTTTTGAAAAGGTTTTCCTTTTTTACAAAAGTCTTTTTCTTTTTCTTATCCATATTTTTTCTTGGCATTTTTCACCTCAATCAAGATCGCTTTCTTCTTCAGCAAAACCTTCATAATCAACAGGTTCTTCAACGCTTCCGCTTTTTCCTCTTTTCAGAAGTTTCTTTTTCAGTCTTTCTTCTGCCTTTTCCTCGATGTCTCTTCTAATGGTCATAAAACGGATGATTGTTTCACTCAACCTCAGGCGGGTTTCAAATTCGGATACTGTATTTTCTTTTTCTGAACGGTAATCGCAAAGAATGTAGTAGCCTTCGGTAAACTTCTGGATGGGGTATGCAAATGTTCGCTTTCCCCACACTTGAACATTTGCTTCACTTGCTCCATGCCTGCTTTTTAGATCTTCTGAAAATGACTGAACCATAGAATTTAGTTCGCTTTCTGATACTGTCGGGGGGACAATAATCATGGTTTCGTAGTGCTTCATAAAACCTCCTTTCGGTCTAAGCCCCCGCTTTTTTAGCGGAGGAAGGAAAAATCAAAAAGTAATTATACATCAAAAAATTTATTTTGTCCAGCACCTGTAGAAGTCCACAACATTTGAGACTTTTTGGGAAGGAAAGGCAGCAGGAAAAATTCATTTTTAAGTTTTGAGCAGTCATTGCGAGCCCCTCTTCGTAGCCTCCGTTTGCGAAGCAATCTTACTCTTGCTCACAAAACTGAAACGGAAAGCCTTAGAGGGGTGGTTCAATGGGGGCTTGCAAAAATCATTTAAGCTTTTTGCGGTTTTTCCACTGCCATTTTTGAGAACATTTCTAATTAGTTTAAGAGAGAAAATTATCATATAGCTTTGAAAAGTGACTTATGGGAATGGCTCGACAGGTTTTTTCAAACACCAACCATCAAATCAGAAACCTTTAAGCCCGGCCTTTTTGAGAACTAATTGGACAGCATAATGACATATACAACCCTAAAAACAGTGAGCCTCGTTTTCAAACCTCCATAAAAGCCGTCCAGAATCCTCAATTTTTGAGGATAAACCTTCTGCTTTCAAATTATCCCCGACAGCAGTGATGTTCCCCAAAATGTTAATCAAGACTGAAAAGGAGAAAAACGGCTTTATGAGGTAATAGTGGCTGAGGAAGGGAAGCAAAAAGCCACAAAAAGAAAAAATTATTTCTACAAGCTCATATTGAATCACCCCTCAAGTTCTTTCCGTTTGGCTTTGGGAACAAAAGGTTAAAGCGATGAAAAATAAAGGAACAAGGCTGTGGAAGCAATTTCCACAGCCTCTACTAATTATACTTATAATGGGACATTTCTAAATAGTATTTAAAAAGACTGATTTTCTGGCTCTTCCTTTTCCAATTTTAATAATGGTTTTTTAAGGAAGAGTTCTCCTCCTTTAAAACCCAATAAATCATCCTCATCATTTTCAATATAGCATTCAATTACCTACTTTCGTCTCATTCGCAAGGTAACTTGCTTGAGGGTAAAAAAAGATAATCGGGTCAAGCCTCAAAAAAGAAGTGGTTTTTAAAAGAGAAAGAGATTCTTTTCCATCAAGAAATAATTCCACTTCTTCCTCTGAACAGGTTTCATCATAAATAAGAGCCGCAACCGTTCCACTTGGCTCAAAGGTTATCTTGATTGCCTTTATTGTTTCTTTAATGTCCGGTTTTTGTTCGAAATGAAGAAAAAGAGTGAACTGTTCTTCATCAAGATTCCTTTTAAAATAAAAAATTCCCGGGTCAAAAGAGACACTTTCCTGAGCAATTATTGGACTTATCAATAACACCAAAAAACCGAAATAAAAAATTTTCTAAACATCTCTTCCTCCAGAAATTATTATATAACACTTTTTACTTTTAAATCTTCCAATTTTGAAAAAGGCAACACCGTTTCAAATGTGTTAAAATCATTCTCTCGGAGAAGATTATGAAAAAATTGAAGGATGTGATACTTATAGGAAAGGATTTTGAAGGGAAAAAAGAGGACATACTGAGGTTTTTTAAAAATAAGAAAAAAAACTGGAATTTGATTTTTACGGAAGGCAGGCAAAAAATATTTTCATTGCTTAGGAGAAAAAAGCCAGATATCATCGTCTTTCTAAATACTGAAAGAGATAAAAAGTTTCTGGTGCTTTTAAAAAGAATTGAAGAAAAAGCGGGAAATGTTCCACTACTCTTTCTTTCTTCTTCCTTTCCTGATGAAACAGAAAAGTTTAGCAATAATAGTAAAATTGGTTATTTTCTTGAACTGAAAAATAGATATGATTTTGAAACTCTTGAGAAAAAGATTGAAGAAAAACTTGAAGAGAGTGGGAGAGTTGAAAATGAAAAAGGAATTTTAATTACTCACGGAACGGATACTCTCTCGTGGGTTCTTGCATATTTAAGGTATTCTCTGAAAAGCCTCAAAACAAATGTGGCTGTTACCGGGTCGCAGATTCCTCTTGAAGGGACATTTTCTCCATCTGATGCGATAGGAAATTTAAGAACTGCAGTATATCTACTCAACAGATTAAAGCCTCCGCACCTTTTTGCCGTTTTTAACAATGGAAAGGATGTCTTTTCAGGAAGATTGACGAAATTCAGAAAATGGGATGTGGAGGCTTTTGAGGGCAGACTTGCGGCAAAGGTTACTCACGAAGGATTGAAAGTTTTAAGAAAAGACTGGGTTTTAATTCCCTACGAGGAACAAAAACTTGAAAAACTTTACCTTCTGAAAACGGGTGGGACAATAGAATCCCGAAAGAGCAAAAAAGGGGGGCTTGCTCCGGAGGGAGATTTTGTTTTTGAGTATATAAAAAGCGACCTTAAAGACTATTTTAAAAGCATTGTCAGGTACGAACTTTTTTTTCTTGATTCTTCAGATATGTCTTTTGAAGAGTGGGAAGCAATTTCAAGAAGAATTGAAAAACTCGGACTTTGTGAGTGTGATTCAAATTTTGATAAGGGTATAAAGCCGATATTTGTAAACCCTCTTTTTTCATCTAATGATTATGAAAAGATTTTCTCTCTTTGCGGAAAGGGTTCGATTTTGCTTGGTTATGGTGCGGGAAATGCTAACACCCGTGAAAAATCATTGAGGTCAATCCTTAATCCTCTCAAGAATGCTGTAAAAGAGGGAAAAACTGTGGCGGTTACATCGCAGGTTCCTCTTGAATTGTACGATGCAGAGTACGAAAGTGGAAGAAAACTTATTGAGGCAGGGGGAATTCCCTGTGGGGATCTCTCTTTTTCAGATGCTCAGGTGAAATTGAGTTATCTTTTGGGGCATAAAGATCAGTTAGAATCTATGGCAAAAGATGAAAAAATAGATTTTGATGTCTTGCTCATAGCAAGTTTTCTCTCGGGAGTAATTCTCACAAAGAATCAAACCGACGAACTTTTTAAGAGGCTTAAAAATGAGAAAAAAGGTAAAATAGACTTTCTGGAATACGACCCCTTTGTATCAAATTCCTTTGAATTGGGGGCGCAACTTGTTGCAAAAAGAATTAAAGAGTTATAAAAACAAAAAAAATTTAAAAAAAAGGGCACTCTTGTGTATATATATGGTGTAGGAGGTTACTGGAAAGGAGTCAAAAATGAGTGAAAATAAATTTGTTCATCTTCATCTTCATACAGGTTACTCTCTCCTCGATGGAATGATTCGTATAGATGAACTAATAAATGCTGCTTTCACAAATGATATGGAAGCGGTTGCAATTACAGACCACGGAAACATATTTGCTGCAGTTCAATTTTGCCAGAAGGCAAAAAACAAAGGGATAAAACCTGTAATCGGGTGCGAATTATACCTTGCTCCGAGGTCCCGTTTTGATGACGATGTTTTAGGAATAGATGGTAGAAGACCCTATTCGCATTTAGTTGTGCTCTGTGAAAATGGTTCAGGATATAAAAATCTATGTAAACTTTTAACTGCTGCATATCAGGAGGGATACAAGTACAAACCGAGGGTTGATAAGGAAATTCTTGCTTCACACAGCGAGGGACTTATAGGATCTTCCGCCTGTCTTGGGGGAGAGATTCCAAGAAAAATAAGGCAGGGAAGAATTGATGAAGCACTTAGTTCTGCAGAGGAATTCAGGGAGATTTTCGGGAAAGATAACTTCTTCCTTGAAATTCAGGAACACGGATTACCATCGCAGAAAGAGGTTAATGAAGCAATAATGGACATTCACAAGAAAACAAAAATTCCCCTTCTGGTCACCAATGATGTCCATTTTTTGAGAAAAGAAGATTTTGAAGCCCACAAAATTCTTTTGTGCATTCAGACAAAGACCACCCTTTTAGAGAGAGAGAGTCGGGGTAAAGAAGCTTACACAAAAGAGCATTATTTCAAAACGAAAGAGGAGATGTGGAATAGATTTGCAGAGTATGAAGAGGGCTTGCTTAACAGTGTTGAAATAGCAAAAAGGTGCAGATTTGAATTTGACTTTGGTTCTCTCCATTTTCCCAGATTTGAAGTTCCGAAAGGCTACACAACCATAGATTATTTTGACGAACTTGTGAAAAAAGGGTTTGAAAGAAAAGTCTTAAACTCTCCAAAAATAAGGAAGGAAGACATAAAGGTTTATAAAGAAAGGCTCAATTTTGAAACAGAACTAATTGTGAAAATGGATTTTGTAAGCTACTTCCTTATTGTTTCAGATTTCATTAAATTTGCAAAAGAAAACAAAATTCCGGTAGGACCTGGAAGAGGTAGTGCTGCAGGCTCACTTGTTTCATATTGTCTTGATATTACCGATATAGATCCCATTAAATACAACCTTCTTTTTGAAAGGTTTTTAAATCCTGAAAGGGTTTCAATGCCAGATATAGACATTGACTTCTGTGTTCGGGGAAGGGAGAGAGTGATCGAATATGTTAAAAAGAAGTATGGCAATGACAATGTTAGCCAGATAATTACCTTTGGAGAACTTAAGGCAAAGAGTGCGATAAGAGATGTTGGCAGAGTTCTGGGAATGGAATTAAAAAAGGTTGACAAAGTGGCAAAACTGATTCCCGTTGAGCAGGGGAGTGTTGTGGGAATAGAAAATGCCATAAAGACAACCCTGAAGGAAATATATGAGAAAGATGAAGAAACAAGAACAATTCTTGATTATGTAAAAAAAATTGAATACCTTCCGAGGCATGCTGGAATGCATGCTGCTGGTGTCGTAATAGCGCCGGAGCCGATTAACAATTTATGTCCACTTTTCAGAGGAAGCAAGGGAGAGGATGTAACCCAATTTGAAAAGGACGACATTCAGGCTATTGGCCTTCTCAAAATGGATTTTCTTGGTTTAAGAACAATAACTATAATTCACGATACATTTGATCTTATAAGAAAAAACGGGGGAGTTCCCCCGACGCTTGAAGAGATACCTCTAAATGACGAGAAGACCTTTGAACTTTTTTCTACAGGAAGCACAGATGCTGTTTTCCAGTTTGAGTCTGCCGGAATGAAAGATGCATTAAGAAGACTTAAACCTACAAAATTTGAACAGTTGATAATTTTAAATGCTCTTTACAGACCTGGACCACTCGGAGCTGGAATACTAAATGATTATATTGAAAGGGCTCACCACCAGGAAAAAATCAGTTATCTTCTTGATGAGCTAAAGCCTATTCTTGAAGAAACACTCGGGCTTATTGTCTATCAGGAACAGGTTATGCAGATAGCAAATAAAATAGCGGGGTTTTCTCTCGGTGAAGCAGATTTGTTGAGGCAGGCTATATCGAAAAAGAATTCAGAAAAAATGAAATTTCTTGAAGAGAAATTCAGAAATGGAGCAAGCGAAAAAGGATATAAAAAGGAGGTAATAGACCCTCTTATTGATCAGATTAAATATTTTGGAGGATACGGGTTTAACAAATCCCATTCAGCCGCTTACACACTTGTAGCATTCTGGACAGCATATTTGAAAGCCCATTTTCCAGAGGCATTTATGGCTGCAACCCTCTCTAATTTTATGGACAAAACCGACGATATTATAAAGTTTATGAACACCTGTAGAGAGAATGGAATAGAACTTCTTCCTCCTGATGTTAATTTGAGTGAAGAGAGTTTTACTCTCGAGAAAAACGCAATAAGATATGGACTTTCTGCAATAAAAAATGTAGGAAGTGCATCTGTTAAGGCGATATTAAGTGCAAGAAAAAAAGCAGGAAAATTTAAAGATCTATACCAATTCTGTTCAGAAGTGGATCACGAAAGCATTAATAAAAGAGTAGTTGAGAATTTAATTCAGGCTGGTGCAATGGATAGTTTTGGTGCCGATAGGTGGGATCTATTTGAAGCAGTGGATTCTGCCCTGCAGGCTGGGGCAAAAAGTCAGGCTGACAGGAAAAGAGGGCAATTCGGTCTTTTTGAGGAGGAAGAAGACGGTTATGGGCAGGTCTTATATCCAAAAGCAAAAAAATGGGAAAAACTGGAGATTTATCACAGGGAAAAACAGAGTCTTGGATTTTATTTGACGGGACATCCCCTTACTGAAAAAAAATCTCTTTTGAATCTTTTAACCACCCACAGATTATCTGAATTAAAAAACATTGAAGATTCTGAATCAGTTTCAATAGGAGGAGTTATAATCAAAAGTTCTCCCAAAAAAAGCAAGGAGAAAAAAGAGCCTTACGGGCAGTTTTTGCTTGAAGATATGGAGGCTACCGTTGAAGTTATGATTTTTAAAGAGGCTTACACAAAACACATTAAAAATATCGAAAAAAACAGTGTAGTTCTTGTTATAGGAAAAACAAAAGTTGAGGCGGATAGTGTAAGAATTTTTGCGGATTCGGTTGTTCCTCTCGAAAAAGCGGAAAAAGAACTTCAGGAATACATTTCTTCTGTTCAGATTACATTACCGGTAACTCTTCTTGATAATGATTTTATTAATTCCTTGAAAAATATGATTGAAAGGTTTAAGGGAAGAACTTCTTTAAGGTTTCTTGTTAAAGAGGACGAAGACACAAGCGTCCTTATTGATGTTTCACCTAAATATAGCATAAGGGTTTCTGAAGAATTTAAAAAGGCTGTTGAAGAGATGGCAGGCAAAGACAGGCTAAAATATCTATTCAAAATCAACAGACAGAATGGAGGATAGATGCAGGAAGTAAAAGATTTTGAATCCAGAATAAGAGAAATTGAAGAAAAAATTGAGCAGATAAAATTTTACGAAAAGCCCGAAAAAAAAGAGAAAGAACTATTAAAACTTGAAAGAGAACTCAAGAAAGAGATGGAAACAATTTATTCAAATCTTACACCCTGGCAGACGGTTCAGGTTGCAAGAAACCCCAAAAGGCCTCAAACTCTCGACATCATAAGAGCAATTTTTTCAGATTTTGTTGAGATTCACGGCGACAGACATTTTGGGGATGATGAAGCCATAGTTTGCGGGTTTGCAAGGTTTGAAGGGATAAACTGCGCAGTTATAGGTCACCAGAAAGGGCATGACACCAAAGAAAGGGCTTTTCGGAATTTCGGTATGCCTAAACCAGAGGGATATAGAAAAGCGCTAAGAGTTATGAAATTAGCAGAAAAATTCTCGCTACCCGTTCTTACTTTTATTGACACTCCAGGCGCCTATCCAGGTATGGATGCAGAAGAGAGAGGACAGGCGGAGGCAATAGCAGTAAATTTGCGAGAAATGGCAGCCCTTAAAACAATAATAATTTCAACTGTTACTGGAGAAGGTGGAAGTGGAGGGGCTCTTGCCATTGGTGTTGCAGACAGAGTGAATATCCTTAAATACGCTGTTTATTCTGTAATTTCACCGGAAGGGTGTGCAGCGATTCTTTACAAAGACGCCTCAAAAGCTGATATAGCCGCACAATCCCTCAGGTTGACTGCAAAAGACCTCTTCTCTTTCGGACTTGTTGATAGAATAATTGAAGAGCCTTACGGTGGAGCACACCACTTCCCTGAAATTGTTTTTGAAAACATAAAGCAGACACTTAGAGAGCAGTTAAGAGAACTTTCTCAATTAGAGATTGAAGAACTCATAAAACAAAGAAAAGAGAAGTTCTACAGAATGGGAGCGCTTAAAGAGGTGTAGAACTTCTCTTTTTCTGTTCCTACATACAAACCCCTGAAGAATTGACTATTCGTGAGTTGCCCGCAGGTCATTCGCCTCCGTTGTTGTACCCTGTCACAAGATAAAAATAGAGCTTTCCTGAAACTGCTGATGGGTCATCCGAAGATAAATCAACAGAGATAGATGAGCCATCATATCTTGTACAGGAATCAATATTGTTGTCCTGTAAAAATGGCAAATCGCTCAGCGTTCCTCTGTAGAGTCCGTAACCATTAGCCGGAGATTCTGCCTGCCAGTTAATATTCACTTTGTCTTCACCAAACAATAACGCCTCAGATGGTGAATTACCTCTTGGGATTTCCGGTGGAGGCTGAATTGAATCGACAAGATTGATTGAGATGGATTCAGAGCGTACGTAGGAAGAACAGCACCCGTAATAGTATGCCCAGCAGGTCAAAGTATGTAGCCCAGGTGCTGTTGAAGAAGCGTCCCATATAATTGAGAAATTGTTATTACCATCTTTTGTTGTTGAAGTTCCAATTAGTATTCCATTTGGGTTGGGGTCTTGAGGATTACTATCAAGGTGGAAATCAACTACTTGTGTGGGATAAGTTGTAACTTCGTTATTCATATGGGCAGTGACAGTAACTGGAGAAGTTCTCATACCTATTTGACATCAAAGATAGAGTAATGTATTTTAAAAGCGGAGGTGAATATAAAAGCCCCTTTGAAGTTAAGTTCATGGTTTTCTCCGGAGGAACTTCTCGCTTGGACACAAGAAGCCAG
>DYJZ01000087.1 GCA_020722885.1 Thermoanaerobaculum aquaticum | reverse complement strand
CTTCGGGGGTCTTTCCCACGAAGGGGGGCTCGCAATGACTGCGTTAATAACAATTGACTGTCATCACGAGGGTTGCTTCGAAGCATTTACAAACGAAGTGATCTTCCTTTGTTTGAAAAGAGGAAGATTGCTTCGTAAGACAAGGCTACGAAGAAGCACTCGCAATGACAATTTTAGAGAGGGCTCGCAATGACAGGTTACGTCTGCTCACAATGACTGCTTTAGAGAAGGCTCTCAATGACTGCATTGACTATTAAGTGTCATCTTCAAACACCTCTCGTTGAGCGCGAAATTGTTGAGCAAAGTCTTTGAACTAATTGGAAGTATAATGTCATATACAGAACAAAAACCCTGAACTTTAATTTCAAGCATCCTTAAACCTTTCCAGAACCTTCAATTGTTCAGGATTTCGGTTCTACTTTCAAATTACCCTTGAGAGCAGAAACCGCTTTTAAAATTTTTTTTAGAGAAAAAAACTCAGGCGGCTTTTTGTTTTAAACTTTTTTCAATTGCAGTTTTTTTAAGTCTTCTGTGTAAAATGAATTCCTAAAATTTTTTTGGCATGCTCTTAAAAAAATAAGTTTAGAGTTCTCCAATAAGCGAGTGGACAAGCGACCTTGTGATTTTGACATTGTAAAAATTGTTTATCTTTAAAACTTTTTCAGAAGTAAAGTTGACGATTTTATTGCAATCTGTCCTGCCTGTATATTGATTTCCTTTTTTGCTTTCTCCCTCAAGAAGAATTTGAAGAGTCTTTCCCACAAACGATTGGAATAGCTCTTTCTGTATTTCATGCTGAGTAACAAGAAGTCTGTTTAGCCTCTCTTTGGCAATATTTTTTGGTACACTTTCCATTTTAGAAGCTAAGGTGTTTGGACGTGGAGAGTATTTGAAGGCATAAATTGTGTCAAACTTTATGAGATTCACACATTTAATTGTTTCTTCAAAATCTTCTTCGCATTCTGTGGGAAAGCCTACTATAAAATCGCTTGAGAGAGCTATCTCTGGCACAATCTTCCTTATTTTATCTATTAATTCAAGGTAGAAGGGTTGGTCATACTGGCGTTTCATAAGTTTCAAAATCCTCGAACTGCCAGCCTGCATGGGGATATGGAGATATTTACAGATATTGTTTCTTTCAGCAATGAGTTTTGCTGCTTCAATGGGGAAATGTTTAGGATGGCTTGTGATGAATCTCAAACGTTTCACACCTTTTATTGAACTTACTTCATCAAGAAGGTCAACGAAATTGTTCTTACCATCTTTGTAACAGTTAACATTCTGTCCCAGTAGTTCAAATTCTTTGTATCCCCTGTCTATAAGCATTTTTACTTCTTCAATTATTGAAGATAAAGGCCGGGATACCTCTCTACCACGAGTCTCAGGGACAATGCAGTAGGAACACCTCTTATTGCACCCTTCCATAACTGTTATGGAGGCTTTTGTCTTACTGTTTCTGTTGAGTATTTCTGGTGGAAAGAGAAGTGTATCTTCGTCAGAAGAAACTTTAAGGGCTTTTTGGTATTTTGCCTGTTTTATAAGTTCTGGAAGGTGCATAATCGACCTTGGCCCCATAACAATATCAACAAATGGTGCCTTTTGAAAGATTTTTTCTTTTTCCTGCTGTGCCACACATCCTACCACACCGAGAATTTCAAGTTCCTTCTCTTTAAAAGCCTTTAGTCGATAAAGTTCCGAAAAAACTTTGTTTTCTGGTCCCTCTCTGACAGAGCAGGTGTTTAAGAGTATTATATTTGCTTCGTCTAAAGAATTTGTTTTTTCATATCCTGAAGATTCAAGAAGAGAGGCAATTTTGTCTCCGTCAAGGACATTCATCTGGCATCCCCAGGTTTTAATATAAAACTTATTTTTCTTTTCGCTCATCATTTTTTGCCTCTTCCCAGAGGGTATCCATTTCAGCAAGGGTCATACCGTGAAGTTCTTTGCCTTTAATTCTTGCTTTTTTTTCAATTGTTTTAAACCTTCGAATAAACTTTTCATTGGCACTCTGGAGAGCATCTTCCGGGTCTATTTTCAAAAATCTTGAAAGATTGACAATGGCAAAAAGAAGGTCTCCTAATTCTTCCCTGATTTTTTGTTTTATTCCTTTATTCATTGCCTCTTTGAGTTCTTTTAGTTCTTCTTTGACTTTTTTTTCAACCTGCTTCGTCTCCTCCCAGTCAAAGCCCACCCTGCCAGCCTTTTCCTGAAGTCTGTATGATTTTAAAAGTGCAGGCAGTGTCTTTGGTACACCTTCAAGCGCCGATTTTCCCCTTTTTTCTCCTTTTTTAATTTTTTCCCAGTTTTTCAGGACCACTTCAGGTGTTTTTGCCTCTGTGTTTGAAAAAACATGAGGGTGTCTTCGTATCAATTTTTCATTTATCTCTTTACAGACATCTTCAATATCAAATTTTTTTTCTTCCTTTGAAATCTGGGCGTGAAATACAATCTGGAGAAGAAGGTCTCCAAGCTCTTCTTTCAGTTTCTCGTCGCTTTTTTCTTCAATTGCATCAAGTACTTCGTATGTCTCTTCAAGGAGGTAAGTTTTTAAGTCTTCCCTTTTTTGTGCCTTGTCCCAGGGACAGCCATCTGGTCCACGCAATTTTTCCATAATTTCAACGAGTTTGGCAAAGTTTGAAAAATTGCTACCTGTTTTCTTATTTTTTTTCATTTTTTTTCAACTTCCTTAGCTTCTTTCCAGTTATCCGGGGACTTTGGTGGTATCTTTTTCTTTTTGAAATTTTCTGAACAGGAAAAAAGAAGCAAAACTAAAAGTAAAGATAAAATTATTTTTTTCATTTTTTTACCTTCTGTGGAATTTTGCAAGAATTTCATTTTCACTTAATGTATAAAAAATGGGTCTTCCATGTGGGCAGGTTAGAGGGGCATTGAGAGAGAATAATTTGTCTAAAAGATACTGTGCTTTTTCTATTGAAATTTCATCTCCAAGCATAATCGCTCCCCTGCAGGAACGCATAACAAGAACACTTTTATAATGCTCTCTGGGTGTTTTCAAAACTTCTCCCCCTTCCGAAATAAACTCCTCAATCAAAGGATCTATTTCTTTTTCTTCAAAAAATGCGGGATAACTTCTAATACCTATTGCATTTTCCCCAACACTTTCAGCCTGAAATCCCTGTTCGTTTAAAATTAGACAAAGCTCATCAATTCTTGATTTTAAATTTCTCGGTACGGAGTAACACCTTACTTCAAGAAACTGTTTTTTTTCTCCCCTCTTTTCTATAAAATTTCTAAGTTGTTCAAACCTGATTCTTTCGTGAAGTGTGTGCTGGTCAACAATAGAAAGACCTTTAGGCGAATCTGCGATTATAAACCCTTTTCTCCATATAGCGAGTACTTTGTATTGTGATGGTGGAGGTGCAATAGATTTCTCTTTTTCTGACAAGGTATTTAAGACGCCATCAAAAAGAGAAAAAGGTTCTTTAACCTCATAATTTTGTCCTGAAAGGTTTGTAGATTCTGATTTTATTAAATTTTTTTTGGCTTCTTCAAATGAAAGGCTTCCCCTGTTTGAAGGATGAAGAACATTAAAAATGGTTTTACAAATAAAATCGTAAACAACATAAGGAGTTTTAAATTTTATCTCTCTTTTTGTTGGATGAACATTAACATCAACCTCCTCAAAAGGAAGTTTCAGTGAAAGGTAAACTATTGGATACCTTCCCTTTGGAAAGGTCTCTTCATAGGCTTTAAGTATTGCGCTGCTAAGGAGTTTGTCTTTTACAAATCTTCCATTGACAGATGTGAATATGTATCTCATAGAAGAAAAATTTTTTGAAGGATCTCCTATCAGTCCTGTAATTTCAACTGTTCCCTTCTTTGCTGAGATTTCTCTGAAATCAGAAGAATTGAATTCGGGAAAGAGGTCAAAAAATCTCTCTTTTTCTGATTTGGCAGGAAAAACTTCTATTACAGATGAATTGTTTGATTTTAGAACAAAAGATGTGCTGTGTTTTGAGAGAGAGTAAGTTTCTACAACAGAAATTATATGGGAAAGTTCAACAGGATCACTTTTTAAGAACTTGCTTCTTGCTGGCGTATTGTAAAATAAGTCTTTGACAATTATTCTTGTTCCTTCTTTTATTCCTACCGGAAAAACTTCTCCTGCTTTTCCGCCTTCTGTCTCCATTGCAAAGCCGCTATTACTCCCTCTTTGCCTGCTTTCAATTCTTAATCTTGAAACTGCGCAAATTGCCGCAAGTGCCTCACCTCTAAAGCCGAGGGTGGAAATAGCTTCAAGGTCTCTTTCATCCTTTATTTTTGATGTTGCATAGCGCATAATCGAAAGTGGTATGTCTTTCTCAGTCATACCCTTTCCGTTATCTTCAACGAGAATTAGTTTCCTGCCTGAATCAAGAATTTCCATCAGAATAGAATCTGCATCCGCATCAAGACTGTTTTCTATAAGTTCTTTTACAACAGAGGCAGGTCTTTCTACCACTTCGCCAGCGGAGATTTTGTTGATTACGAGGTCACTTAAAATATTTATTTCAGCCATACTCTTGACCTTCAAATTAGCTCATTATAACATCTTAGTTTAAGAATTTGTATCAGGAGGAAATATGAACCTTAAAGAAGGAATTGAAACTGCTTTAGAACTTGAAAAGAAAATTGCGGCGTATTATAGTGAATCAGCCGAGAAAGCGTCAGAAGAAGCGGGAAGAGCGTTTTACCATTTTCTTGCTAAGGAGGAAGAGGGACATGTTTCCTACCTTTTCAGAATGAAGAAAGATTTTGAAGAAAATGGCAAAATTGAAGATAGAGAACTTCCCACTTTAATCAGGAGAGACTCATTTATCATTGAAAGCGAAGAATCTTTGAAAAATGTGGGGAAGAAACATTCGAGCGAAGGTAAAATGCAAAGACTTTTAAGGGCTCTTGAACTTGAAGAAGAGGCAACAAGGGTTTATGAGAGACTTGTAAAAGAACTTGGAAAGGAAGGGAAAAAACTCTTTGAAAAATTTCTTGAAATAGAAGAGGCGCACACATCTCTTGTGAGGGCAGAGGTGGATTACTTTAACAGAAGCGGTTATTTTTATGATTTTCCCGAATTTTCTCTTGAATCAATGGAATAGGACTGTCAAGACTATTTAGAAATGTTCCCTGAATTATAGTAGAGGCTGTAGGAATTGTGGGAAACCTTGCAAGAGTTTTCAAAGAACTGTGGGAAAGCCGAAGGCTTTTCCATAATTCGTCAATTTCAACAGCCTTGTTTCTTTATTTTCAACTCCTTAACCTTTTGTTTCCAGAGCCAAACGGAAAGGTATTTAGGGGTGGTTCAATGGTGGCTTATAGGACTTGTTGATTCTTTTTACGGCTTTCGCACTTCCATTTTAGAGGATATTTCTAATTAGTTTAAATAAGGACATTATCATATAGTTATGACAGGACTTCTACAAGGACTTGAAAAAAAAGTAAATTCATTGTAAAATAAATATTTTAAAACATCTTATGTTGAGGAGTATGATATGACAGATCAAATTCAGGAAATTGTGGTTGAAAAAAGGGAACTTCTTGGAAAAGCGGGAAGAAGAAGAGTGCCAGAAGGAAAAATACCTGCAATAGTTTATGGAGGGGGCACAGAGCCAATATCTATCTATGTTGATTCCTCAAAGATAATTGAAATTTTGAAGTCCAAAAAGGGAATGAATAGTCTTCTGCTCTTTTCTTTAAAAGGAACAAAGAGAAGAAGACATGTTATGATAAAAGATTTTCAGATTGACCCTTTGACCAACAAATTAATTCATGCTGATTTCAGAAGGACAGACCCTGAAGAAAAGATAAAAGTCAAAATTCCCGTTGAGTGCGTTGGAACGCCCTTAGGTGTCAAGCAGGATGGAGGTCTTCTCGATCAGGTTATCAGAGAACTTGAAGTTGAATGTGAGGCTGCCTCTATTCCTGCCAAAGTAACTCTTGATATTTCTTCCTTGAGAATTAAGCAGTCCATAAAGATTGGTCAGGTTGACCTTGGTGAGAAGGTTAAGATTCTTGCGGAAGACAAAAACCAGCCTATTGTCCACATAATCCCGCCGAAGACAGAAGTCGAAGTCGCTCCTGCAGCTCCTGCTGAAGGTGAAGCCACTGAACCAGAAGTTATTGCAAAGGGTAAGAAAGTCGAAGAGGAAGGCGGAGAGGAAGAGAAGAAGGAAAAGAAAGAAGAGAAAAAATAGTTTCCTTCTTTTTCTTTTAGATGCCGGCAGTAAAACTTTTAGTTGGATTAGGAAATCCTGGATCAGAATATGAGAAAACCCCGCACAATGCAGGTTTTGAAATAATCCGTAAGTTTGCTGAAAATTTAAAAACAGTACCATTCAAAAGACATAAAGACTCTCTTGTTAGCTTTATAAATATAAAAGGAGAAAAGGTTATCCTTGCACTTCCTCAACTTTATATGAACAACAGTGGAATTGCTGTAAGAAAACTTTTAAATGAATTTGATCTCTGTCCGAAAGATTTAATAGTTTGTTATGATGATCTTGACCTTCCATTTGGAACAATCAAATTGAGGTTGTCTGGAGGGGCCGGGGGGCATCATGGAATGGAATCCATAATTTCAGAAATAGGAACAAAAGTTTTCCCCAGAATCAGAATTGGTGTTCAAAATAAAGCTATCAACAGGGATGAGACGGTTAACTACCTTCTTTCAAAATTGGATGAGCGGTGTTATAAATTACTTTTAATGGGAGTAGAAGAAGCTGCTGAAGCCCTACAGGATGCTCTTTTTAAGGGCTGGAATTTTGCTATGAATAAATATAACAGGAAAGAAGAAAGCAAATCTCAAAACTCTATTTGATAAATATCGTTCCAAAACTAATTCTAACATAAGAATATAAGAAATAAAGAAGAAAAGAAAAAGGGAAACAATTGTCACTGCAAGTCGGGATTAATACCTATTTGACATCAAAGATAGAGTAATGTATT
>DYJZ01000008.1 GCA_020722885.1 Thermoanaerobaculum aquaticum | reverse complement strand
TCAAAAAAACAGGAAACAGCGGGGAGGCTGCCAAAACCGAAAAGGTGGAACAAACAAAAGCCACTCAGGACAAGGAAAAGAAAAAGTAGAATTTGCGGTTTAAAAGAGGCTTTTTCTGAGACCTACTTGTTTTTAATGATTCCATCAATTTTCTGTATTTGTCCTGCAGAAGATGGTTTATCTTATCCTTCTTCAAAAACCCCAAATGTTATGGATTTATACACTATTTGTTTATGCAAGAATTTACTTTGAATAGAATATTCAGAGATTCTTTTCTTCCCTCCATTTTAGAATTGCTTTTGCGCTTCTTTTCCCAACAACTTTTTCAAGGGTTTCCCTGTCTGCCTTAAGGACATTTTCTGTTGTCAAAAAGAATTTTAAAAGTTTTTTTGCACTCTTTTCTCCGATTCCTTTAATAGAAAGAAGTGGAGAAGTTGTTCTTGTCTTTTCCATTTTTCTTTTGCTCGTTTTTATGGCAAATCTGTGTGCTTCATCCCGTATCTTTCTTAAAATAAGCATAAGTGGAGAGTTTTTCTCAAAATTTAAGGGCTCTTTTTTACCCGGTAAGAAAAGTTTTTCCTCCTTTTTGGCAAGTCCTAAAACAGATACATTCAGATTTAGTTTGTTAAGTCCTTTAAGGGCAGACTGCGCCTGATTTGCTCCCCCGTCTATTAAAATGAGGTCAGGCAATTCTTTTCCTTCCTCAAGAACATCTCTGTATCTACGAAAGACCGCCTCTTCAATAGCACCATAATCATCCCCTCCAGATGCTTCTTTGAGTGCAAATTTTCTGTATTCACCTTTCTCAAACTTCCCTCCTTTCCATACAACAAGAGAAACATAGGGAGCCTCTCCCTGAAAGTGTGAAACATCCATACATTCAATATGTTTGATTGTCTTTTGAAGTTTTAAAATTTTTCGTAATAGTTCAAGTTTCGCACTTTCACCCAGCCGCATAGAAAGGGAAAAAATACCATTTTTTGTTAATGTATTTAATATTTGACACTTTTTCCCGCTTTTCGGGTTCCAGATTCGAACCTTTCTTTGCAATTTTTCTGAAAGAAATTTGGAGACAAGATTGAGGCTTTTAAATTCTTCCGAAACGCATATTTCCACAGGAATTGTTTTTGTGTTTGAATATATTTGAGTTAAAAAAGTTTCCCACAATTCATCTTTTTTTAGTTCCACATCTTCAAAAAAATAATTTTTTCTTTCAACTATTTTACCCTCTATGATTGTAAATTTTTCTGCAACAAAAGTGTCTCCTTCTCCAATCAGGGCATAAAAATCAATGTGTCCTGAACTTTGAAAAACAACATTTTGCTTTAATTTAAGGCTTTCAGCTGCAAAAAGAAGGTCTCTATAACTTGCAGCAATTTCATACTCCTGCCTTTCAGCTGCTTCAGTCATTCTTTTCTTTAAAATTTTTAAAAGTTCTTCATCTTTTCCCTCAAGAAAAAGAAGAACCTCTTCAACCCTTTTTCTATAATTTTCTTTTGAGATTTTATCTTTTACACAGGGGGCAAGACATTTTCCCATTTCATATAGAAGACAGGGCCTGCTTCTTGACTGGTCTAAGGGATCTTTACAGGTTGCAACGCCAAAAAACTCCTGAATAGCTTTAAGGTTTTTTCTGGCATTGGATGAAGGAACAAATGGTCCGAAATAGAGTGAGCCATCTTTTTCCATCCTTCTTGTAAATTCTACTTTTGGAAAATTCTTTTTGAGGTTTATTTTAAGGAAGGGATATGTTTTGTCATCCCTTAATAGAACATTGTATTTTGGATGAAATTGTTTTATTAAATTGTTTTCAAGAAGAAATGCCTCCCATTCATTATTTGTGGCAATAAATTCTATTTCTGCTGCCTCATTTCTTAACCTTACGATTTTTTCAGAGACATTTTTAAGTAAATATGACCTAATTCTTGCCCTTAAATTTTTGGCTTTTCCGACATAGAGAGCTTTTTTGTTCTCGTCTTTGAAAATGTAACATCCGAAAACCTCTGGAATATCTGAAGGGTTTATTGATACCATCAATTATAGATTCAAGACCTTTTTAGTCGCTTCAATAAACTTTTTGTTGTCCTTTCTCTTTGAAATTGTAACTCTAACAGAGTTTGGAAATCCACTCATAGCCATTGGCCTTACGATTACACCTTCTTTTAAAAGTTTATCAAAAAATTCCTTTCCACTTATAGGAAGGTCAATAAGAATAAAATTCCCAACCGAAGGGGTAAAGGAAAGTTTAAGCTTTTTCAATTCGTTTTCCACAAAAGCCATCTCTTTCAGGTTCAATTCTGCCGATTTTTTTACAAACTCCTGATCCTCAAGTGCTGCCAAGCATGCCTCCTGTGCAATAAGACTCGTATTAAAGGGAGAACGAACTTTGTGAAGAATTTCAAGAACTTCAGGATTGCCAAATCCATATCCTATTCTCAAACCGGCAAGACCGTAAGCCTTTGAAAATGTTCCAAGAACAAGAAGATTGGGATATTTTTCAATAAGGTACTTTGCACTTTTATAGTCTTCTCTGACGATATATTCTTTATAGGCTTCGTCAATAATCACAAGAACATTTTCAGGAACAGATTCAAGAAGGTCTTCCACTTCCCTGTAAGAGTTGTAAGTTCCGGTAGGGTTGTTTGGGTTTGCCACCATTACTATTCTTGTGTTTTTATCGACAGCCTTTGCCATTTCTTTCAGGTCGTGGGTTCTGTTTTTCATTTTTACTTCCCTTGCCTCTCCTCCCATAGCAAGGGTGGCAATTTTGTACATTGCAAAAGAACCTTCACTCATTACAGAATTCAGTCCTTTATAGATCAGTGCCTTAGCAGCAATTTCAATGATTTCTACAGAACCATTTCCGAGAATTATCCAATCTTTTGGAACCTTATAAAACCTGGAAAGGGCTTCACAGAGATAAAATCCGCCACCTTCGGGATAAAGGTGAATCTCCTTTAGCGCCTTTCTTCCTGCTTTAATTGCTTTTGGGGATGGGCCAAATGGATTTTCATTTGAGGCGAGTTTAATGGTATTTTTAATGCCTAATTCCCTCTCAACCTCTTTAATAGGTTTACCCGGCTGGTAAGGACTTAAGTTTTCGATGTGATCTGAAAGTGGTATTTTCATTTTGGCTCCTTATACATTTAATCCGCAACTTAACATAAGTTCTTCAACTTCTTTTTTTGTCAATTCCCTTATGTCACCTGGCTTCATTTTTCCTATTCTTATAGTTCCTATAGCCACTCTTTTGAGTTTAATTACCGGGTGACCTATTCTGAAAAACATTTCCCTCAATTGATTCTTTCTTCCTTCTTTCATTTTAACTTCAAACCAGGTGTGAGCAGTCTCCCTCCTTATAATTCTCTTAATTTCAACGGGAAGTGTTTTCCTGCCATTAAGAAAAATTCCATTCCTCAATTTTTCAAGATTTTCTTCTGAAGGATTTTTCTTGACTTTTAGTTCGTAAGTTTTTATGACCTTGTATCTTGGATGAAGAAGTCGTGCCGAAAGTTCCCCGTCGTTTGTTATAAGCATAAGCCCTTCACTGTGGTAATCAAGCCTTCCAACTGGAAATAGTCCTTTTATTCCCGAAGGAAAAAATCTTTTTATTGAAGCTCTTCCTTCCGGGTCATTGATTGTGCTTACAATTTCTTTAGGCTTGTAAAATATAAAATAGGAAAACCTCTTGGGAAGCCTGACTCTTTCGCCGTCAAACTCGACTCTGTCCTTTACAGGGTCGACAAGTGTAGAAAAAGAGTCTACCCTTTCACCGTTAAGAAAAATTCTTCCCTCTTCAATTAGTTTTTCCGCCTCTCTTCTTGAAGAGACTCCACACCTTGCAAGGAATCTGTTTATTCTAATTCCTTCTATCTTACTGGATTTTAGATCCCTGTTCTTCTTCTCTTTCTGCTTCATTGTTTGAACCATTAATATCCTTGAAAAGGCTTTCCTGTTTGACGTTTTCGTTAAAGACTTCTTCAAGTTCCTCAAAACCTGGAAGGTCATCAAGTGAATTTAAACCGAAATGGACAAGAAACTCTTTTGTTGTGCCGTAAAGAAGCGGTTTACCAACCACCTGTTTTCTCCCCTGAATTTTGAGCAACTTTTTTTCAAGAAGCCCTTTTATAACCTGTTGTGACTCTGTTCCTCTAATTGCAGCAATTTCTGCCGCTGTAATCGGCTGTTTGTATGCTACGATAGCAAGGACTTCGACCGCTGCTTTTGAAAGTTTTCTTGTGTTGTGTTCTTTTAGATAATTTTTAACAAAAACGGAGTGCTCAGCCCTCGTTACAAACTGATACCCTCCAGCCACCTGCCTCAAAATAATGCCGAGTGTATTCTCTTCATACTTTCTTTCAATCCTCTTTAGTATTTCAACTATTTCTGAAGGAGTTACCTGTCCGCCAAACACTTTAAAAAAAGTGTCAACAGAAACGGGTTCTGTTGCAATAAAAAGTATCGCCTCCGTTGCTCCTTCAAGGTCTTCTCTGTTCATACAGATCCTCCCTGAATTTTAATTATAACACTTTAGAATCTTTTACTGAAACAAATTTATGTTTTATAGTAAAATATTTTTTGGGAGGTTCTATGGCAACAAGAATTGATAAAGGAACTTTCGCAAAGGGAAAACTTGATTCAAAAGAGGAAATTATAGTTGAAGGAAGGTTTGAAGGAGAAATTTTAACGACTGCAAAAGTTACCATCCAGAAGGGCTCTTTTGTGAGGGGACCTTTAAAATGCAGAGAGATAGATGTTTTTGGAATCATAGAAGGAGATGTTTTTGCAGAGGAATGTGCCAGAGTTTTCTCTTTTGGCAAAATTCAGGGAAACCTTAAAACAGGACACCTCTTTGTTGAAGATGGTGGAATACTTGCCGGCAAAATAGAAACAGAAGGAAGAACAAAAATTCTTCCTGAGGAAACTGGCAAAAAAAGATGAAGGAAACTCTAACAACATTTGAAGCGGCGAAACTGCTTCAGATAAGCCCATATACAATTAGACTCTGGCTGATAAAGGGAATACTTAAAGGATACAAAACCGCAGGAGGACATAGAAGAATCAAAATAACAGATTTGGTGAGCTTTCTAAAAGAAAACAGGATGCCAATCCCTCAATTCAATAAACACAAAAAAAATGTCTGCCTTTTAGTTACAGATAACGAAAGAGAAATAGCCAGAATAAAGAAATTTAAATTTCCTTTAGATTTTGTTTTCATAAAAAATCAGATAGAATGTGGAATTACAGCAGCAAAGTTAAAGCCGTGGTTAATTCTTCTCGATTTTGATTCAAAGAAATTTTCTAACAAAGAATTGGGAGAAGCAATCAGAAAGGAAGCGAGTTTGTCTGATACTGTGCTTCTTGGATTTGCAAAAAAATTAAGTCCAAATTTAATTATCAAAGCAGAAAAGAGTGGATTTTATGATGTTCTTCAAAAACCTCTCTCAGAAGAAGAACTTAACAAAACCTTTAAAAAAATATTTGAGGGAGGGGAAAAACCTTATCGCTTGAAAACTTCCAGGTAAAGCTTTGCGTGCCCTTCTGCAACTTTTTCAAAAGTAAATTGCTCTACCCTCTTTTTTGCCTCTTTTACAAGCGAAAAAGAAAAATCTCTGTCATTAAGGATGGTCATTATTGCGTTTGATAATCTTGCTGGGTCTGAAGGAGGCACAAGAATTGCTTCAGTTCCATTTCTTAAAATCTCCTCAACCCCACCAATGTTTGTCGCAACAACAGGAACTTCAGCTGCAGCAGCCTCTTTTATAACAGCAGGAGAACCTTCCCCGGAAACAGAAGGTAAAACAAAGACATCAAAACTTTTGTAGATTGGTGCAACATTTTCAACAAAACCGAGAAAGAGGGCTGGAATAGCCTTTGAAGCAACAGATTTTTCCAGATCTTCCTTTGCCGGGCCCTCTCCGACAAAGATAGCAATGAGGTTGGGGAAACTTATCCAAACTCTTGAAAGAGCCTTCAAAAAAGTTTTGTGTCCTTTATGATGAGCCAGAGCACCAACCACTCCTATCACAGGAAAGTTTCTGGATACCCCAAGACGCTCTTTTATTACCTGAGGGTCAAGAAGCTTCCTGAATTTGGATATATCAAACCCGGAATGGATTATCGCAAGTTTTTCAGCGTGAACCCCCTTTTCATTTAAGCTTTTTGCTATTGACTCTGAAACTGCAATTATCTTTGAGGCAGCAAGATATTTTTTAATAGACCATTTTGAATGAAGTAAAAAGGAGACCCTTCTGGTTCCAATAACTTTAACCCCTTTATTTCTTATTGCTGAAAGATAAGCAATTCCAAGTGCCTGTGAAGTATGGCAGTGTACAATATTCACAGAAAATTCTTTCACAATTTTTCTTAATTTCAAAGCAGAAAAAATATCAAGTTCTCCCTTTGGATTGAACTCGATTGTATGAATATTCTCTTTTTTGGCTTTTTCAAGAAGCTGTCCCTCTCTATGACAGAGCATTATGGTAGGAAAGCCAAGTTCTCTCACTCTCCTTGCTATTTCAAGAGTTTGAATCTCACCCCCCCTGAATCCTCTTTCAGTATTTATATGCAGGATCGTCGGCGTATCCTGTGACAAAGGTCTCTCCTTTCAATATTGATTATATAGCAATCTATTTCATTTGTCAGCAGATTGTAAAATTCCATATCATATTGGACTTTTTAAGAGAAGAATTGGAGTGGTGATAATGTCACTACGATCCCTCTCCTAACCTGTCATTGCGAGTGCTCCTTAGAAGCCTCTGCTTACGAAGCAATCTTCCTCATTGAACTATCTTTCATAACGGCAATTCACAAATAGTGTTATTTTAGAGATACAGCAATTGCAGCCCTGACAATTTAAAAATAAAGCCCTTACTTGATTGGCTAATTGGTGAACACGACTATATCACGGCAATGTTGAATCGTAGTTCTGACCATCATCAATCGGGGTATCTTTCTTATCGTGTGGAACACCGACCGTCACAAAATTAGTGCATTCTCCGCCTTTTGCATCAACATCCTTGAAGTTTATCCTGTAAACCCTTCCGTTTCCACTCCCGCATCTCTCTGCCCTCACCTGCGGATTGGCACTCCCCACTCCGAACCCGTCGGGTGATGTGTCCCCCTCTCCTAAACCATTCACCGGCTCATCCTGGGTGATTGATGTAACGGTCACTGTCACCGCATCCCCGTCGGGCTCGGTTACTCCCTCTATCGAAATATCTTTTAGTTTGTGATTCGGCGGCCAGAGATTATTCGGGCTTGCAGTGGCTTTCGAACAATCAGGGGGGTTGTTGGGGATTTTTTGAACGGGAACTATTCCAGCCGTTGCCCAGATATTTGTATCGGAACAGTTGTTATCCTCATTGAGCTCGGCAATCAAATCTTCTGGATCGACGCAACAAGAAAAATAATACTTCTGAGGCGGCAGTTCGGGAGGTAGAATATATGGCCTCATTGTTACCATGTCGCTTTCTTTAGGTTTAAGCGCTGCAATTTGTCTTTCACCGAAATATTTTGCATCGCTCAAATCCTCTTTTGTTCCAATGTAATAGTGGACATAGGTCGCGGGTGCAGGTAATGTTCCTGTGTTAACAACTTTGTCCGAGATATAGAAGGTTCCTCCCGGCTCAACTGTTATTGATGAGGGGACAAAAAATGAAAGCATTAAATCTGGACCTCCCTCCCATAGCACTTTTACATAAACAGAGGGCAATTCCTCTCTTGAAACATAGCATACTATCGTATCTTCCCCTTCATAGTAGCCAATGTAATTAAAAATTACGGTTCCGTTGTTATCGGTTATATCTTCGCATTCCATTCCATAATGCGGGCCTTCAGTCACCTCAAAAACTATTTTCGCGCCTTGAATTGGTTGATTTAACGCAACATCTGTGAATTTTGCCGTCAACACTAATTCCTCTCCGAGGGAAAGCTCTGTTGATGATGGCGTAACCGTTAAGACAGGTTCATACGGCCAGGGCGTATATTGATTTAAAACCTTTGCATTTAAGTAAACAAGGTCTTTCCCTTCCCTTTTTACTTGAGAGGATGACGCAGAGGAGATCAAGGCAATTACCGCATCCAGCTTTTGATGCGCCAGAATTTCATTGCTGTTTTGCAGCGCAATTCTGCCTTCTTTCAGGTTTTGCAATATGGAGGCAAGCAGAGCCTGATCCATTATCCAGCCAAGTTGCCCCGCTTTTTCCGTGTCCGAAATCAGCCTGTCCCAGTGCTGGAACTCCCCGACCGAAATATTGTCTCCAAGAGGGCACAGCGTCGGAATTTTCTTTACAAAAGAAGCGATGACATCCCCTTCTTTTGGAGGGTATAAAAAGGTCTCAGGATTGTCCGGCTGATTTTCATACCAATCATAAAATGCAACGAGGTAACTTCCAATGTCAGGCGTAACCCACACTTCGGTTATCATAGGTGGCCTGTCCCATGAGTAAAACCCCATCGGGCCGCTTGTCGTGCCAGGCAAAGGGCGATTTGCACCAAAAGTGCCATCACCGTACTCATCGCAATCAAAAGAAGCCGTTGTGTCAAGAGGAACATCTGCAGAATGTGTGCGGTTTTCTCCGGTACCACTGCTCCACCCCTCTGGCTCGAAAAGACCAAATACATACCCTCCGTGTAGCAAAATTTCAATGCCGCCCATCCCAATTGGAACTTCATTATCCGGGGGATTAAATACCATATAGGAATATTTAAAAGCCGAACTACCTTCTAAAGTTGTTTCTTCCACAGAAGCGGTTACAACGATATTGTCAAACTTTGGTTTTGGGATCTGGTCAGGCGACTGTTGCGAAAACAAAGTCAATGAAAACACAAAGACAACAAAATATATTAAGGATAGTTTTCTCATTTTTACCTCCCTATATAGTCTAAGTGAATTAGTCCCAGTTTTTTCCATTCGTTCTCATTTAGGCGAAGATTGTTTTTAGTTGCCAATTCTCTTAATTTATTTATTTCAATTTGTTTAAGAACCTCCACTCCATTTTCAATTTTAACAGTAGTTCTACTTATGTCAACGCTTCTTCCCGTTCTGTGACGAACATGGGAACAACTCCAATCCCCATTAATATCAAATATCCCCCCCCCACTTTAAACTCATATCTTTTATTTTTAATTTTTGCTCTTTTGTTTTTTCATCCTCATAGTAATTCTTTGCAAGTCGCATTACAGCGTTAATCATTCCCTGTGTTCCATAATAGGCAAGAGGGTTCGGATGATATGGATTGCTTCCTCCTTCCGCTATTCTGTCTCTTCTATAATAGACATTGTCTCCGCTTTCCGGCAATTCCTGCAAACCCAAAATCAGAAAAAATTCTGCCCATTCGCCATATGCATGTTTCCAGCAATTAGGATTGGAATTGTCAGGAGCCTTATGCCAGTATTCATTTTCTATGCCGCAATAGTTCAGATTGGGTCGGGTTCTGCTGTCGGCACGTATTTTTATGACTCCCGCTGCTTCAGGCCTCAATACTTTTATTTTTTCGAAATGGTTTTCGATTCTCACTTGAACCTCTGTCGTAGCGGGGTTCGTATCATCCGAAGCTGGCACCGTTTCAATCTCCCCCAATGTAACCCTTCTATGCGCCTTATCGGTCTGCCTTTGGTGCATATGACCACCCTGCCACATCGTCAGTAGATTAGGATCGGTCACTCCTTCGGTGGAAAAGTAGATTCTGAAGCTCATATCACAAGGAACAATAGAGCCGTCACGAACATCGACAGCTGCAGTTTCAAATTCAAAAAAATCAAGGGGAAACTCATCGGAATGATTTGCCGGACAGTTAACAAGGTCAATGTCTGTAAAAGTTGAAGGATGGTCAAAATCCCAGAACCATGGCATCTCCACTTGAGCCAGAACAAGCAGTTGCACAAAAGCACATAACAACAAAATCGACAACATTTTTCCTCTTTTTATCATTTTCTCCTCCTTTGAAAAGCGAAGTTTTTTATGGATCACCATCGCCTGACCTTCAGATTTTCCTGTCAGTTTTCAGGAGGAGGTTTTTGGAAAGTTTCTAAATTCCATTGCTTTGAAACTATGTATAATTTGTTCTTTTCGTGGGGGAGGGGGGGGTAAAATAAGAGATGAAGCTTTTAACAAAGAATCTTTAACTTCTTTTAGAGCAGCTAAGAGATTTATCATAAAGTTCCCCACTTATAAAAATATACTAAATAAAAATTGTTTGTCAAGAGCGCTAATGAACATTGTAATAACCATATGCTAATGTCCTGGCGGGATTTACTTCGATGCGTCCACAAACGAAGTGATCTTCCTTTGTTTTAAAAGCGAAAAATTGCTTCGGGAGATGAGGCTGCGAAGACGGGCCAGCAATGACTGCTTAAGACACGATAATGTAACACAAAAAATATTGGGAATTTTTCTTTGTATAACTTGTTGTAACACTTAGATATGTTAGAGAGGAGATCAAAATGGATCTAAAAACAAAGTATCTTGGACTTGAAATCAAAAACCCTCTTGTGCCGGGCGCCTCATTGCTCACTGAGGATCTTTCAAATTTAAAGAAGATGGAAGATTATGGTGCGGGCGCAGTAGTTTTAGGATCGCTATTTGAAGAACAGGTTATTGAGGAAGAAAAGATTCTTGATTTTTATATTAATCAAGGGGCTGAAAGTTTCGCAGAGGCACTATCCTATTTCCCCTCACTCAAAGAATATAGAACCACACCTGATGATTACCTTGAACTCATAAGAAAGGCAAAAGAATCACTCTCAATTCCTGTTATTGCAAGCTTAAATGGAATTTCTAAAGGGGGATGGACAAAGTATGCTAAAAAGATGGAAAATGCAGGAGCAGATGCAATAGAATTGAACATCTATTTCATCCCCACAAGACTCGACGAGACTGCACAGGATATTGAAAAAATTTACCTTGAAACAGTGAAATCTGTTAAAGAGTCTGTACATATACCTGTAGCAGTAAAGGTCTCACCATACTTTTCGAGTTTTGCAAATATGGCTTACAAACTTAATAACGCAGGAGCTGACGGTCTTGTACTTTTCAACCGTTTTTACCAGCCAGATTTTGATATTGAGGACCTTGAGGTCAAACCTCACCTTGAATTAAGTTCATCTTCTTCTTTAAGGCTTTCCTTAAGGTGGATTTCAATTCTCTATGACAGAGTGAACCTCGATTTTGCGGCAACAAACGGCGTACATACGGCTGAAGATGCAGCCAAAGCAATTATGGCAGGAGCAAGCTCTGTACAGGTTTGTGCTGCTCTTTATAAAAACGGCATTGAGTATCTTAAAGAGATTGTTCAAGGAGTTCAAAATATTGGAGAGAAAAAAGGTTACAACTATATAGATGAAATGAAAGGTGTTTTGAGTCAATTAAAATGTCCTGCTCCGGAAGCATTTGAGAGGGCTAATTATATAAAAACTATAATAACATATAAAAGTTAATTAATTTAAGCCTCTAAACCTCTTCTCTTTCTGTCCTTCCCTAAAATTACATTATTCTCTTTATTCAATGTATGTTAGACTTTAGTCTGGAGTATTAAATGTATTTTGAAAGAAAAGTTTCTTTTGGCAACCTTTTGACTAAAACAGTTCTTTTAATAATAATAATAAATACCCTTTTTTTCTTTTTACAGTTAACCTTTAAAAATTTGACACCTATTTTGGCTCTTTATACTAAAGATGTTTTCCCCTATAGAATTTACACATTGTTTACCTATTCAATTCTTCATGGAAGTTTGAGCCATCTATTATTCAATATGCTTTCGCTTTATTTTTTCGGAGGTTCTCTTCAAATTTACCTCGGGGTTAGAAGATTTCTTATAATTTACATTTTTTCAGCTATTAGTGGAGGTCTTTTTTCTCTCTTTTTTGTGAAAGGGTTCTGGGTGGTTGGCGCAAGTGCATCAGTGCTCGGCGTTTTGACGGCATATTCTATCTATTTTCCTAATTCTAAGGTTTTTCTCTTCTTTTTAATCCCACTTCCAGTTCGTCATTTCATATATCTTCTGGTGGCTCTTTCAATCTATTTTTCTGTCTTTGGCGGAGGTGGAAACATTGCTCATCTGTCTCATCTTGGAGGTATAGCCTTCGCTTTTATCTACTGCAACAAACTCTGGAGGATAAAGCGGTTTTGGGAAGAGATAAAATACAGGATAAGAAGAAGGAAATTTCAAAGACTTAAATGAACAACTTCGAATTGACAGAACTTTTAAGTAGGGAACTTAGAGGTAAGAAAGTTATTAACACAATCAAGTTAGACGATTTTGTTGTCAATTTAGTTTTTGACTGCAAAATAGGTTTGATTTTTTCTACCCACCCTTCCACTGTTGGCTTATGTTTGACTTCAAGACTTCTCGCCATAGGCGAAGAAATAAATCTTCTTAAGGAAAATCTTTTCGGACATTATCTTTCAGAATGCCA
The DNA here is from genome assembly GCA_020722885.1 of Thermoanaerobaculum aquaticum. GTDB lineage: Bacteria > Acidobacteriota > UBA4820 > UBA4820 > UBA4820 > UBA4820. Next base: position 24,756 of record DYJZ01000008.1, on the reverse strand, counting down.
GAAAGTTGAGAATGAACCGGTTTTCAAATTTGTCTTTAAAGGTTTTGAAGAAAGAACACTTGTTTTTGAGGGTTTCAAAAGGTACGCTAACATTATTCTCCTTGGTGAAGATGAAAATATTCTATGGGCTTTAAGGACATTTAAGGGTGAATTCAGGCGGGGGCTGCCTTTTGAAAAATGGAGTTTGCCACCCTCAAAGAATGTTTTGAAAGATGAACTCCCTCTTGAAAAAGATTTTTCTGAAATTTACAGTTATCTTCTTCAAAAATTTAAAAATCAGGAAAAAAAATCTCTTTTTTCAAGGATAGAAACTCTATCAAAAAAAATTGCCGTTATGAAAAGTGAACTCGAAGAGGGAAGGAACTTTCTCAAATTCGAAATCCTCGGAAAAACTCTTTTAGGTTTGAAAGATATTCACAGGAGAGGAGAAAAAACAGTTGTTGTAACTGATTATCTGGTTACTCCGCCAAAGGAAATGGTTCTCGAACTTGACCCCAAATTTTCCATCTACGAAAATGCCCAAAAATGGTTCAAACTTGCAAAAAAAGGGAAAGAGAGAACAAAACTCCTTCCTGAAAGAATAGAAGAGACGGAAAAGGAAATTGACCTTTTAAAAGACAAAATAGCACAGATTGAAGAAAATGATTCTCTTGACGATTTTATAAAAAAAGAGGAAGAAAAACAGCAAAAGCCCCGAACAAAGAAAAAGGCTAAAAATACTTTGTTAAAGGATGTCGTCGAAATTGATTTACCTATGGGGTTTAAAGGTTACTTTGGCAAAAACGCAAGGGGGAATGAAGTTGTCTCCTTCAAAATTGCGAATGGGGAAGATTTCTGGTTTCATGTCGCTGATTATAGCGGGGCTCACCTTGTCGTAAGAAACCCGAACAGAAAGGAGGAACTTCCCTTTCAAGTTGAGAAAATGGCTCTAAAAATTGCCGCAGAGAACTCTTCTGCCCCTAAAGACAATATTATTGAAGTAATTTCGTCAAAAGCAAAATACCTTGCAAGGGTAAAGGGGAAATTGGGTGCGGTGTATGTATCAAAATTTAGAAAAAGAAAGATTGACCTAAATAAAAATGAGTGATATTCTAAATTATAGGTGTGCAGGAGGTGATAGATGAATCGTAACCTCTTTTTTGTGGTTTTATTTCTCATTTTTTCAGTTTTCCTGACTGTTTCAATATGGGGGCAGGGAGTCTATATAGTTCTAAAAAAGAATGTTGAATCTTATGAAATGGTTAAAAATAATTTTATTCAATTTTCGTTTGTTGAACAAATTTCTAATTTAGACACTTCACCATACTATCTCGACGAAAGCGCCAACGATTCAGCAGTTTTAAAGGCAATTGCTGAAAAAAACCCGAAGGTAATTTTTGCAATAGGTTCGTATGCTGCAAAAAAAGTGCGCCAGACAATGCCCGATGTCCTCATTGTTGCAGCAATGGTTTACTATCCAGAAGTGGAGAAGATTTATCCTGATGAAAAAATGGTTATAATTGCTTCTCTTGGTTCGGCGAAAGATTTAATGGAGAAAATAAAGGCATTTAGAAAAGTCAAAAAGGTAGGGATTCTTCACAGTTCTCAGATTTCAGAATCGGCAAATCTTTATATCTCTGAATTAAAGTCAACAGGAATGGAAGTTATAGATTACAGTTTTTCAAACAAAGACGAAATACAGGCAATTTTTCAGGAAGTAAAAGGAAATATTCAGGCGCTTCTTGTTTTGCCCGATACAACTACACTCAACAGCGATGTGATTAGATATATCGCCACAGAGTGCCTTTCTTCTGGTATTCTTCCCCTTGCCCTGAATGATAAAATGGTCTCTTCAGGCTTCTTTTTTGCCTCCTATTTTTCAGCCGAATCAATAGGAAAAGCAGGTGCACAAAATGTAAAAGAAGTAACAGCAACGGGGAAGGCACAATCCAAAGAAATTCGTTTCCCAAAAGATTCCGAAACTTCATTAAACAGGGGAATGCTAAATGCTTTTAAGTTAAAAATTCCCTCTGGATTAAAAATCGGAGTAATTTATGAATAATAAATTTAAAGAAAGCATCAAGAATCTTCTCTTCGGAAGCATAAGAAATCAAATTATAACTATTATTGTGCTAATCTCTTTTATTTTGTCTCTTATGCTCGCCCTTGTTTTTTACTCGAGAGCAAAAGCCATTTCTCTTTCCCAGATGGAAGAGTCCTATATGAGTCTGGCTGCTATGGTAAGCAGTTCTACTGTTTACGACATTCAGTTCAACAAAAAAGCGATTCCTGAACTTGCCAAAAGAATGGTTGAGTCTGACAAAAATATACTCTGGGTTGAATTTGTGGATTCTTCAAATTCTTTGATAGCTGGACATGGCCCCTTACAAAAATCTATTGATGAACAGGGTCTTACCGAAAAAATAATAGGTAAAAATTCTTCAAGCAGTGTGTCAACAAAAATGGTTTCGACTTCAACAGGAAAAGTGATGGCTATAACAGGAACAATTCAGGGCAAAATGGAAGTCCAGCAGGAAAGCCCCGAATTTGGATTTGCCCCTGCGGCGGAAGCACCATCAGAAAAAGCTGCTCGGCTTGGTGAAGTGAGAATTTTGGTGGGGTTGAATGCTTTAAAAAGCCTCCAGAGAAGTTATCTTCTTCTGGGGCTTGTTCTTCTTGTCATCGCCACATTAACAGGAGGTGCCTTTGCCTATGCTTTTTCAAATTATCTTCTTAAATCTTTCAGCGCCCCTATTGAGCTTGCAAAGAGGGTTTCAGAAGGAGACCTTACAGAATTTAAGGGCACTGTTGAGACAAAAGGGGAAATAGGGCAGTTGTTTTCCGCTTTTAAGCTAATGTCCCTTCAGCTCGCTTCGACTATCAGAAGAATCAGAGATGCATTTTCAAAAGTGGAAGTTGACACTACAGCCGTAAGGAAGCAACTCCTTAAAACAATTGAGAACACTAACAAGCAATCAGAAGCAACGGAGGTTGTCGCCAACAACATTTCCTCAATTCAAAAATCTGTTAAAGCAGTTTCGGAACATATGGAAGGTCTTGCCGCATTGGCAGAAGAAGTCAGTTCTTCAGTTCTTGAAATGATAGCGAGCATTGACCAGATAGCAAACAGTGCGGACGGCCTCACTGAAGCTGTGAATACTTCTGCAACGACACTCGCTGAAAATGGTCAGGCAATTAAGGAAATAGACGCATCTGCAGACCAGATAAACAAGTTTATTGAAGATACTTCCTCAGCCATTACCGAGATGGAAACTTCCATAAGACAAATAGAACAAAATTCATCTTCAACAAGGCAATCTGTTGAAACGGCGTCTCAGGAGGCAGCAAGCGGGGTTGAGGTTGTTGAACACACTGCAAGCACAATCACTCAGCTTCAAGGTTCATTTATGACAGTCACTCAGGCGATGAAAAATCTTGGAAAAAGAAGTGAAGAGATCGGGAATATTTTGGGTGTAATCGATGAAGTTATGGAGCAGACCCACCTTCTTGCTTTGAATGCTGCCATAATTGCAGCCCAGGCAGGGGAGCAGGGAAAAGCTTTTTCGGTAGTTGCCGGGGAGATCAGAAGCCTCGCGGAAAAGACATCTGTTTCAACAAGAGAAATTGCGACCCTGATTGACACGGTTCAGCAGGAGGTCACAAGGGCAGTTGACCTCGTTAACTCCCAATCATCTCTTGTAGAAGAAACAGTCAAGGCATCCGAAGCAACAGCAAGTTCATTTAGAAGAATTCAAAAAAGCGTCCAGCCTGCAGTTATGATGACTCAGGAGATAAACAGATCTATTCAGGAGCAGAGCAAAGGAACTGCTTCTGTCCTTCGTTCTATAGAACAGTTGAGAGATCAGGCTCATCAATTGAGCAGAGCCACAAAAGAACAGAGCATAGGAAGCGACCAGATTCTCAAAGCCGTGAACAAAATAAGGGCTCTTTCCGACGAGGTGAAAAGAGCAACAAGAGAGCAAAGTTTAGGCTCATCCCTTATAAGAAAAGCGATGGATAAACTTACATCTTCGGTAGGAAGTGTTTTAAACCTCACCAAAAACCAGAAAGAGGCGGCTCTTGGAGTTGAGTCTTCTGTCACCGCATTCAGGACAATTTCAAAAGAAAATGAGCTTCTGATCAAGAAAGCGAGTGAAAAAGTCGAAGTTCTTGCCCAGAGGGCTGAAGAGGCAGGAAAGGAAATCGCCCACTTTAAAATACAGGGACAATAATGGTTGAATTCACATTTGCACCAAGTCAAATAAAGTCTTTAAAAAAAGAAGAAGAAATTTTATTTCTGGGATTTATGGCCTCCGATCAGGCTTACTGTTTTCACATAAACTACATAAAGGAGATTCTTAAAATCCCGAAGATTTTTACCCTCCCTCAAACTCCCACCTTCTTAAAAGGCGTTATCGAGTTAAGAGGCACAATTCTTCCAATTCTTGACTTAAAAGAGAGATTTTCACTCGGAACGGTTCATCCTAAACAAGGGCGGATAGTTGTTCTGACAATTTCAAACCAGATGCTTGGAATTCTTGTCGACAGAGTTACGGAGGTTTTTGCAACCTCTCCAAAAGAGATTAAGCCGACCCCTTTAGTAATTCATCAGACTATTCTTCCTTTTATGGAAGGAATGGTTCTTGTGAGAGACATGCTTTATTACATACTGAATCCTAAAAACCTTCTCAGCACAAAGGAATATAAAATGCTTGAAACTCATTTCCCGCCTTATGAAGAAAACTCAAAAGAGAAAGAATAGGAATTGAGCAAAAAATTAAAAAACTTCCTCATCTGGGGATTCAGCATAATTCTTGGAATTTTGCTTTTTTACCATTTCGCCTATAAGGCAAACTGGCAGGAAGTTTTTAACGAACTTAAAAAAGCGAATTTTTATTTCGTCACTCTGGCTGTTTTTGGAGAAATTCTTTTTATTTTAACCCGTGTTCTTCGCTGGAAGTTGCTTCTTCTTCCACTTGAAAGAAAGCTATCAAGCGCAAATCTTTTAAAAGCCACAGTCGTTTCTTTTGCTGTATCCGGAGTGGCACCCGCCAAACTGGGGGAAGTTCTAAGGCCCATTCTTTTTTCAAGGTGGGAAGGAGTTCCGCTAACAACATCTGCCGCTTCTGTAATTCTTGAAAGAGGTCTTGATCTAATCGCGCTTGTTTCTTTCTGGTTTATTTTTATTCTCTTAGGAACTAAAAATGTCTCTCAGGATGCCGGTGTTTACATTTCGATGCTCAACAAAATCTCCATTCTGATCTTTGCACTCTCTCTGGTGGCAATAATTTTCCTCCTGTGGTTTGCTAAAAGAAAAAATAGTTTTGAGGACAAAGCCAGGAAGAGCGAATACCTTTTGAAATCACCAATGTTAGGCAAGATTGTAAAACACTTTTTTATCTTTGCCGATGGACTTTTAAGTTTTCGAAAGAAAAGGATGATAATTCTTCTTGTTTTTATTTCACTTCTTGCATGGGGTTTTGTTTCCCTGACATGCTACTTTGCTCCAAGGGCTGTGGGAATTAAACTTCCATGGGGTTCTGCATTTTTGATTCTTTCACTTGTCTCAATAGGCGCATCAATTCCAACACCTGGAGGTGTTGGCGGAGTTCATAAAGCGATATATATAGCGCTCGTTGTTTTTTATGGATTGGGCGAGGAAACCGCCGTTTCCGTAGCCATTTTAGGACACGCAATGATGTTTCTACCTGCAATTATCTGGGGCAGCTTATATCTAATTTTTGGAAAAATCAAATTTCAGGAAGTTTCAAGTCTGAATGGATAAAATTTCCTCGCCCACTCACCTGTTCTAATTGCATTATTTTACTGTTGCTTCGGCTGGGGACAGGTTTCAAGGTATTCGAGAATTTCGTCGAGATTTGCTGTGGCAAGTCCTATGGATGTGTCTGCTGCACCGTAGTAGAGCCTTATTCTTCTGCTTTCCTCCTCATAAATCCACCCGCAAGGAAACACTACATTATGAACATCTCCAATAAGTTCATAGGGCTCGGAGGGGCCAAATATCCATTCATCAGACCTTCTTAAAACCTTTGTCGGGTCATTTAAATCAAGAAGGGCTAAACCAAGTCTGTATATCGCTCCTGAAACAGTGCTTCTTACGCCGTGATAAACAAGGAGCCACCCCTTTTCGGTTCTGAGAGGAGGAGGACAGGCACCTATTCTGTGACTATCCCACCATGCCCCTCTTCTGCATTCAAGAATCATACTGTGGTCTCCCCACCGCCTTAAATCTGTTGAAAATGATATCCAGATGTTAGAATCCTGTCCCACAGCAACAGGTCTGTGGAGAACTGCATAATTATCATTGAACTTACAGGGAAACAGGGAGGCATTTTTGTCCTCAGGGGGAAGAATCACCCCTTTTCTTTCAAAGGTTTTGAAATCCTTAGTGAAAGCAAGTGAAACCTGCGGACCCCTTCTTGAATAGGCGGTATAGCAGATTGCAAAAACCTGGAGCTCCTCCAGAAAAGTTATTCTTGGATCCTCTATCCCCCAGAGTTCTTCCGGACACTTTTCAGGGTCGGGTGGAAAAGAGGGCTTTCCATCTGCTATCCAGTTTGAAATGCCGTCTTTGCTTCTCAAAACAGTCAGGTGGCTGATACCCCTCATATCTTCAACCCTTGCAAGAAGAACAGTCCACCCGTCAACAAGTGCAGCTCCTGCATTAAAAATTGAATTTGCAGGGTAAGGAAGATTATGCGTTGTAACTATGGGATTTGAAGGGCATCTCGTAAAAAGATTCACTCCGATTGCCTTGAAATTAGAACCGTTCATCTTAACTCCCTATGGGTTGCCCCCTAAAAAGACTTTTTCAAAAGAGTAATTTTACTCTTTTTGAAAAAAAATTCAACTTTTGGGAAAAACTTTGTCATAACTATATGATAATGTTCTTATTTAAACTAATTAGAAATGTCCTCTAAAACGGAAGTGGAAAAACCGCAAAAAGATTAAATAATTTTTGCAAACCCCTATTGAACACCCCTCTAAGGCTCTCCGTTTCGGCTTTGTGAGCAAGAGGGAGATTGCTTCGCCTGAGGAGACTTCGAAGAAGGGCTCGCAATGACACGGTTTGTGAGCACTCACAACGGAGTATTTCTAAATAGTCTTGACACTTTTGCTCTTGACTTCTTACACGTTTATGTCAAAATTTATTTTGGACAGATGTGGTCTATTTATTTAGTTAAATTTTTAGTTTCCCCATTCTCACTTTTTTCTAGGCTCTTCTTTAACTCAAAACCTCTAACCACAACATAAGCAATTAAAGCAAACAGAAAGAAAACGAAAAGCAACCATGCTATGCTCTGAAGAGAGCCTATAATAGTCTTGTAAATCTCAAATACCCATCTGTCTTCGTCAAGTTGAAGAATAGAACCATTCATATCAGGTGTTATATATCTATCCAGTTCCCAGACTCTTATGCCCCCTGAAATTCCAACAGCATAGATTGCAAAAAGGACATACCTTTGCCACACTGAAGCAAGTTCCTCTGAAACAAGCCTTCCTAAAACTTTTTTAATAGGCTTATAAAAGAGAAGCACTCCTATAGTTGAAGTTAGCACTGCAACAATAAAAGTTGAAGCTAAAAGCTCAAAAAACATTTTTGCCTCCTTTTCTATCCTTTCAAATTTATAGCTTCCATTGTATTTTTTACCACTTTATTTATACCATTTGCCAAAGTTAATTTCAAATGGCAAAATATTGTTTAGGAAGAAGGAGTTTTTGATGAAAAAAAATTTGAAAAAGGAAATTGAGAAAATTTTTAAAGAATGGCTTATGAAAATTGAAAGCAAAAAATTAAAAGAGTCTGTAATAAAAACTTACGAAATAGCTATTAAAAGAAGCAAATTCAGGGGAATTGAAGAAGTGGTTAAAATGCCTTTTTCAATCCTTACTGATTGCAGGGGAATAACCTTCATCGACCACACACTTGCAGTAACATCAGGAGCATACCATCTGGCAAAGGCTCAGGAAAAGTATTTTAAAAATCTTCCTTATAAAATTAATTTTGACAGGTTGATAGCGGGAGCATTATTACACGATGTTGGAAAAATCCTTGAAATAGAACCCGACGGAAAGGGGGGTTACAGAAAAAGTAGAAATGGAAAACTCCTTCGCCATCCAATGTCCGGTATAGTAATTGCTTCAGAGGCTGGTGTTCCCGATGAGATTCTTAATATCATAGCCTGTCATGCAAAAGAGGGTGAGGGAGCACCAAAAATTGTTGAGACAATATTTATCCATCAAGCTGATTTTGCCACATTTGATCCTCTTGTAATGTTTGAAAAAGGAATTTTAATCGGAGATTGAAATGACTGTTATTGAAAAAATCATCGCTCTTCATAGCAAAAAAGAAAAGGTTGAGGCGGGAGAGATAGTAAATGTCGAAATAGACGCAAGGGTTGCAAGAGATTTTGGCGGCGCAAATGTTGTAAAACATATTGAGGAAAATGGTTTGGAAATAGATGATCCATCAAAGACTTTTTTTACATTTGATTGCAATCCAACCGGCTCAGATCAGAAATACGCAGAAAATCAGCATAAATGCAGACTTTTCGCAAGAAAAAGGGGAATAAAAGTTTATGATATAAATGCAGGTATCGGCACGCACCTCGCAATAGAGAAAGGGCTTGCCTATCCATCATCAACATTTGTTTCCACAGATTCCCATGCAAACATACTTGGAGCAATAGGTGCTTTTGGTCAGGGAATGGGAGATATAGATATTGCAGCAGCTTTCACCTCCGGAAAAGTTTGGTTCAAAATTCCAAAAAGCATAAAAATTACTCTTAAAGGAATGCCAGAAAAAGAGGTTGAACCTAAAGATATTGCCCTTCTTCTTCTTAAACATTATGGTGCAAACGGCCTTTTGGGCTTATCTGCAGAAGTTTACGGAGATTATGTGGACAGGCTTTCTCTTGCTGGAAGAATAACAATTTCTTCAATGGCTACCGAAATGGGAGCCATAATTCTCTTTTTTCCCCCAAACGAGGAGATTATTAGTTACTGCAGAGAAAGGGCTTTAAAGAAAGATTTTGAGCCCGCTTATGCTGATGAAAATGCCAGTTACCATTTTACAGATGTCATTGATATTTCGAGAGCGGAACCTATGATTTCAAGACCGGGCCATCCTGAAGATGCTGTTTGTTTAAGCGAAGTTAGAGGGACAAAAGTTGATAGTGTTTTTATCGGCTCCTGTACAAATGGAAGAATCGAAGATTTAAGAAAAACAGCCACAATTCTTAAAAACAGAAAGGTTGCAGAGGGTGTTGTTCTAAAAATTGTTCCATCAACCGATGAAGTCTGGAAAAAAGCTATGGATGAAGGATTGTTCAAAATTTTCAAAGATGCAGGAGCACTCATTTCCAATGCTGGTTGCGGAGGATGTGCGGCAGGACAGGTTGGACAAAACGGTCCCAATGAGGTTACCGTTTCTACTGGTAACAGAAATTTTTTAGGAAAACAGGGTAAAGGGTATGTTTACCTTGCCAGTCCAGGAGTTGCAGCAGCCTCAGCTGTTGCAGGATTTATAACAGATCCTTCTAATATTGATAAAAAAATAGAGTTCAAAGTTATTCCACCAACTTCAGAAAAGAAATCTGAGGAGAAAAAAGAGTTTGTAAAAATAAAGTCCAAACAAATGAAAATAAAAGGAAGAGTCTGGGTTATAAAAAAAGACAACATTGATACAGATATGATTTTCCACAACAAACATCTTGCAATAACAAAGATAGAGGAAATGGGACAGTACACTTTTGGAAATCTTAACGGATATGAAGATTTTCCTGAAAGAGCAAAAGAGGGTGATATAATAGTTACTTCACAGAATTTTGGCGCAGGTTCCTCCAGGCAGCAGGCGGTTGATTGTTTTAAAGCCTTAAAAATTGGCGCCATTGTAGCAAAAAGTTTTGGGGCAATATATGAAAGAAATGCAATAAATTCTGGTTTCCCTGTAGTTATTAGTGACCTGATTGACAAAGGAATTAAAGATGGCGAAATGATTGAGATTGATTTTGAAAAGGGAGAAATAAAGAGGGAAAACGGTGAGATCGTAAAAAGTGAAAAGTGGTCAGAAATTCAGAAAAAGATTTATTTAAAAGGTGGATTGCTTGAAAGCGGGAGTTAAGAAATGGGATTTACTTTTGCCGAAAAAATCTTAATGGAAAAGGCTGGTCTTAAAGAAATCGAATGTGGTCAGATTGTCTTTGTAAACATAGACCATCTTTTGACACACGACAACACAAGCGCTATAGTTTCAAAGGTCGAAGAGGATTTAAAAAAATATGGAATTATTTCAAAATCTATGCCAATAATTGCTATAGATCATACTGTGCCGGCAGTTGATGAAAAAACTGCTTCAGGACATAAAAAAATAAGAGAATTTGTTGAGAAATATGAAATAGAAAATTTTTTCGATGTGGGTGAAGGTGTTTGCCATCAACTTGTTGTTGAAAAAGGGTTTGCTCTTCCTGGGAAATTGATTCTCGGTTCCGATAGCCATACCTGTATGTATGGTGCCCTGAATTGTTTTGCAACAGGTATTGACAGGACAGAGGCGGCTGTACTTCTTTTAACAGGAGAGACATGGCTTAAGGTTCCTTCAACCATAAAAATAGAACTTAAGGGAAAGTTAAACGATTATGTAACTGGCAAAGACCTTGTTCTTAAAATAATTGGCGAGATTGGTGCAGACGGTGCAAATTACAGGGCTGTGGAATACCATGGGAACATCGAAAATCTTTCAATTGATGACAGATTTACAATAGCAAATATGGGAATTGAGATGGGAGCAAAAATAGCAGTTTTCCCGTTTGATAAGATCACAAAAGAGTTTCTTGATAGTATCAAAAAGCCTCTTTTGTATAAACCTATATGGGCAGATAATGACGCTGTGTATGAAAGGGTGCTTTCATACAATCTTGATAAACTTGAACCCATGATTGCCAGACCTCACACGGTTGACAATTGCGCAACTGTTAAGGAGGTTAAAGGAAAAATAATAAATCAGGCTTTACTGGGAACCTGCACCAATGGAAGAGTTTATGATTTCAAACTTGCTGCAAAAATTCTTAAAGGGAAAAAAATTGCCAAAAATGTAAGACTGCTTATTTTGCCTGCCTCAAGAAACGTTTTAAAAAAAGGGCTGGAAAATGGAACCATTCAATCTTTAATTGATTCAGGTGGTATTCTTCTACCTCCAGGCTGCGGTCCCTGTCTCGGTGCTCATCAGGGACTTCTTGCAGAAGGGGAAGTTTGTGTAAGTACCTCAAACAGGAATTTCAAAGGAAGAATGGGAAGCAAGAATGCCGAAATTTATCTTGCCAGCCCCTTAACAGTTGCAGCAAGCGCTTTGACTGGAAAAATAACAGATCCAGGGGAGGTAATGTAATGGCTGTCTTTAAATATGGAGATGATATAAACACAGACCTTCTTTTTCCGGGTAGATACACTTATACATGTTCAAAAGCAGAAGAGATTATTCCACATCTTCTCGAAGATCTGGATAGCGATTTTGCAAAAAAAGTTAAAAAGGATGATTTTATAATAGCCGGTGAAAACTTTGGATGTGGTTCCTCAAGAGAGCAACCCGCACTCGGCTTTAAGGCAATAGGAATTGAAGCAATAATAGCCAAAAGTTTTGCAAGAATTTTCTTCAGGGCTTCAATAAATCAGGGGCTTCTTCTTATTGAATGCAGGGAAGCAGTTGATAGTTACAAAGAAGGTGACGGGGTTGAAATCCTGCCAGAAAAAGGAGAAATAAAAGTTGGAAACAATTTTTTTAAGATACCACCTTTAAATGCAGAGCTATTAAAGATAAGAGATTCTGGAGGCTTAATCAATTATGCAAGGAAAAAGCTCTTAGAGCAAAGGGGGATATGATAATGGGTAAAATTGGAGAAGCAGGAAGAAGAGGTGAAAGTATAAGGTCAGACTGTTATGTAAAAGTCGAATTAAAAGACTCTCCCGGCATACATATTACCCTTAAATCAAAAGTTGAATGTATGTACGGTGACAAAATCAGAGATTTGATTAAAAAAGAACTTGACGAACTTGGAGTCCAAAATTGCGATATCTATGTAGAAGATTATGGTGCCCTCGATTTTGTAATTGCAGCAAGGGTTGAATGCGCGGTAAAAAGGGCTGATTCTAACATCAAAAAGGAATTTCTTTTGCCTGCCGTTTCATTTTTTGAACAAAAAAGCGAAAGAGAGCGATTGAGAAGATCAAGACTTTATCTTCCTGGAAATGAGCCAAAGTTTTTTATAAACGCATCTTTGCACAGACCCGATGGGATCATTCTTGACCTTGAGGATTCCGTCTCTCCTAATGAAAAAGACGCTGCAAGAATTCTTGTGAGAAACGCTTTAAGAAATGTTGATTTTGGCGAATGCGAAAGGATGGTAAGAATAAATCAGGGAACACTGGGGCTTCTTGACCTTGAAGCAGTTATTCCACAGAATCCTAACATCATTTTGATCCCAAAAGTTGAAACGGGTGAGCATGTAAGGGCAGTTGATACAAAAATCACTTCCATAAAAAAAGAAAAAAGTCTTGCAAACGAGATTTTTCTAATGCCCATAATAGAAAGTGCGCTCGGATGTTTTGAGGCAAGTTATATCGCTTCATCCTCGAGCAATGTCGTTGCTCTTACAATTGGTCTTGAGGATTACACTTTAGATATAGGAGCAGAGAGGACAAATGAAGGAAAGGAATCTTTCTGGGCACGTTCTGTTGTTGTAAATGCTGCAAGGGCTGCCAGCATTTCGCCAATTGACTCTGTTTTTTCTGATGTAAATGATCTCGAAGGGCTTTACAGATCCTGCATAGAATCAAAATCTATGGGATTTGAAGGCAAAGGGTGCATACATCCAAGGCAAATTTCTGTTATAAATCAAGCCTTTGTCCCTTCAGAAAAGGAAATTGAAAAAGCGAAAAAAATCGTCCTTGCTTTTGAGGAAGCAGAAAAAAAAGGGTTGTCAGTTGTTGCTGTTGGCTCAAAAATGGTAGATCCACCAGTCGTTAAAAGGGCTTTAAAAACAATTGCGATTGCGGAAAAAACTGGTATTTTAAAAAATAATTGGCGTGAGGAATAGAAAATGGCTAAAGTAGAGCTTGTAAAAAATGCTGTCGGAAGATTGGTTCCAACCGTGGTAAATGGAAAAGAACAAACTCCCTTTCTCGGTGTTGACAAATTTAAACCTAAAGGAAGAAAGGCTTCTCCTCCCATATCCTGTTCTGCTGATTATCCAAAAAACGGAAACAAGGTAGTAAAAAATTTAAAAGAAGCGTTTGAACTTTGCGGCATTAAGGATGGGATGACGATTTCAACACACCACCATTTCAGGAATGGTGATTTCGTGGCAAATATGATGTTTGAAGTCTTCAAAGAAATGGGGCTCAAAGACCTCGTATGGTTTCCTTCAGCCTCTTTTCCCTGTCATTCCCCCGCTATAGAACTAATGGACAGGGGGATAATTCACCACATAGAAGGCTCTATGAATGGCCCTCTTGGCGATTACTGCACTTTAGGGAAAATGAATGGACTTGGAGTTTTACGCTCTCATGGTGGAAGGTGGCAGGCGATACAGGACGGAGAAGTCCATATTGATATTGCAGTTATAGCCGCTCCCTGTGCAGACCCCTTTGGAAACGCCAATGGAGTAAACGGGCCAGCCGCCTGCGGTTCTCTAAACTTTGCCCTTGCTGACTCTATGTATGCCGATAGAGTAATTGTTGTCACAGACAATCTTATTCCCTTCCCCTGTGTTCCGTGGCAGATTCAGGGCAATTATGTTGATGCTGTTGTTGTGGTTGATAAAATAGGTGACCCATCAAAGATTGTTTCGGGAACAACCGAAATTACAAAAAGTCCGGACAGGCTCTTAATTGCGCAGTATGTGGCAGATTTACTTGAAGAAACAGAGATAATGAGAGATGGTTTTTCATTTCAGGCAGGCGCAGGAGGAATTGCCCTTGCCTTTGTTCTCTTTCTTAAAGAAAAAATGAAAAAGAGGGGCATAAAGGCAAGATTTGTAAGAGGCGGTTCAACTAAATACCTTGTTGAGTTGTTAAATGAAGGGCTTACAGACTATATCCTTGACGGACAAACTTTTGACCTTTATGGGGTTGAAAGTATGAGAGACAATCCGAGGCATATTGCTACAAGCCCTTTTACAAGTTACAATTACAACGGAAAAGGGTTTTTCGGACAATTTGTTGATGCTGTTGTTCTTGGAGCCACAGAGGTAGATGTTAATTTTAATGCTAATGTTGTCACCCACTCTGACGGAAGACTTCTTCACGGAATTGGAGGGTGGCAGAATTGCCTTTTCTCAGGCTGTACCATCCTTGCCGTTCCAGCCATAAGAGACCGCATTCCGATTGTGGTTGACGAAGTAACAACTTTGACAGGACCATCTGAATTGATAGATGTTATAGTGACAGAAAGAGGGATTTGCATAAATCCAGAGAGAAAAGATCTTCTCGAGAAGGCTCAAAAATCACATCTCCCAATAAAGGATATAAGGGTATTACAAAAAGAGGTTTATGAAATTTGCGGCGGTAAGCCCAATCCTCCAAAAAGGAGTGATGAGGTTGTTGCCGTTGTAAAATGGGTTGACGGAACGCTTCTTGATAGTGTTTGGAAAATTGGATGAAAAGGAGGCAGAAATGGCAACTTTTATCTTGATGACCAGACTTTCACCGGAGGTTCTTCAAAATCCCAAAGAGAGAGCAAAAAAGGGCAAGGAATGGATTAAAAAGGTAAAAAAATCATGTCCCGATGTTAAATGGATTGCTCATTATTCAATTCTTGGCCCATATGATTTTATGGACATTTATGAGGCAAAAGACATAGAGACTGCCCATAAGGTTTCTCTGATTTCAAGAGCTTCTGGTGCTCTAAGTGCAGAAAGCTGGGAAGCTCTGCCTTACGAAAAGTACCTCAAGATACTAAAAGATACTGTGTAATCACTGCTGTCGAGGATAATTTGAAAGCCGAAATGGAATCCTGAAAAATTGAGGGTTTTGGACGGGTATTAAAGGGGTTAGAAAACAAGGCATATGAGATAGTTATTTAAATTTTGGTTTTTCCTCAAAGAGTACCCTTATCCAGCAATTGTTGAGCCTCATTTCAGTGTTTTATAGTTCTCTTTTTAGTAGGCAAAAATTATTTTATCCGAAAATGGCTCACCTTTTTCTTTTCCCCTTGACTTCTTAGATGGTTATGTCAAAATTTATTTTGGACAGATGTGATGCATAAAAATATAAAAAACGACAGTTTGAAGAAATTGTAATCTTCCTCTTTTTAACAAACAATGCAGTCATCGCGAGTGCTTCTTCGTAGCATCCTCCTCCGAAGCAATTTTCCTCATAGAAAAACGCTGTCATTGCGAATTCTACTTCGAGGCATTCTCCCGTGAAGCAATCTCCCTCTTAAAAAACAACGCAGTCATTGCGAGCACACCTTCAAAGCCTCCTCAGGCGAAGCAATCTTCCTTATTGTGTATTACACCAATTTGACATCAACATTAGACAAATCAATTCCGCCCGTAGGCCGGGATACATATCCCGGCGTGGGCAAGGATAGGTATCCTTACCTACAAATTCATAAACGACAGATGTCAAATTGGTATTAAATGTTGTGGACTTCTTCAAGAGATTGTTTTTTTTTGAAAAATGTGTTAAATTATATTAGTTTGGCTGGGCCCTTAGCTCAGCTGGTTAGAGCTGCCGGCTCATAACCGGCAGGTCCCAGGTTCGAATCCTGGAGGGCCCACCACTACGAAAGGAGTAAGTTTGGATAAAAGGCTTGCCTTTCAATTTTATGGTAAAAACAATGGGGTGCCAGAGTGCACCCCTATTTTTTTGGAGTCGAAAAGTGAATAATCTTCTGGAAAAACTTGTTACGCTTCAGAAACTTGACCTTGAAATAAGAAAATTAGGGCATGCTCTTCAGCAGATTCCCAAAAGAATGTTAGAAATAGACAGGAAGATTGAATCAACAAAAGTTCCTTTTGAAGAAGCAAAGAAAAAAATTGATGAACTTAAAAAGAAAGCAGACCTCCTTGCTGAAGAGGTAATCAAACTTGAAGTGTCTGAAAGAGAATTGAAGTTGAAAATGCCCAAAATAAAGTCTAACGAGGAATATAGCGCTCTTTTAAAGGAAATGGACACAGCAAAAAAGAAAAAAGATGATTTCGAAGAGGAGCAACTTACAACTATTGAAGAGATTGAATCTCTCGAGAAAGAGCTTCCTTCTCTTGAAAAAAAATATCTTGAGCAGGAAAACGGTGTAAAAGGAGAAAGAGACGAACTGGAAAAGGAAAAAAGAGAAATTGAATCTCTTCTAATCAAGAAAAAAGAAGAGAGAAATTTGGTTCTCCCTTCAATTCCAAAAAATTATTTTGAAAAATATACTCATATTGCATCAGCGAGAAATGGTCTTGCCGTGGCGCCAGTTAGAAGGGGAATATGCCAGGGCTGCTTCATTGGAGTAAGGCCAAAAATTGTGCAGGATCTTCATTATGGGGAAGAAATTGTTTACTGCGAAGGATGTCAGAGATTCCTCTATCTTGATGAAGAGTCTTAATTTTAAAAATGAGACTGCCTGATAAACTGATAACTATAATTAGCAGGGGCATATTAAAGCAACTTGTTGAAAGAAAAGTAATCTCATCTGAAAATCAGAGAGAAACTCTTCTTAAACTTGAGAAAATTTTCAAAATGGACCTTGAAAAAGACAGTGAATATACTGAGAAGGCAAAAGCAATTGTTGATTCTAAACTTGAGGGGCTGAAATCTCAAGGCGATTTTGATTACAGGACACTTTTATCAAAAATAAGAAAAGATCTTGCCTCAAAGGAGAAGTATGTTTTGTGGAGTGGGGAATCAAAGTTTCCCGATGATAAAATCTGGCAACTTTCGAGAGATTTTGCAGAATTTTTTAAATCTGATGACCAGATTGAATATTTCGTAAAATTCGACCTGCTTGTCAAAGAGATAGTTTTTGCACTCAAAAACGAAGTAAGAAAAGACCAGAAGCGGGAGGAAATGGCTAAAAACAAAGTCCTCTCTATAAAACGAAATATAAAAGAGGGGACGAGCGAATTTGAAACCCTTAAAGATGTTTTTTATAGGGAAATTCTTGCCAAAGAGGCATAAACTGAAATGCCAATAGTGGTTGTAATAGGCGGAAACGCGGCAGGTATGAGTGCTGCCTCAAAAATTAAAAGAACTAAAAGTGATTTTGATGTTTTTGTTTTCGATTCCTCCGAATTTCTTTCTTACGGGGCTTGTGGTTTGCCCTACCTTTTCTCAAAAGAAGTTTCCGAAATTGATGATCTTTTTGCCCTTTCAGATGAGGAAATTCTTAAAAGAGGAATAATCGTAAAGAAAAATGAAACCGCTCTTCAGATAATGCCTGGAAGAAAACGGGTAGTTTTTAAAAACACAAAATCAGGAAGAATTACAGAAGAAAACTACGATTTCCTTGTAATTGCATCAGGCAGTAAACCCAAAAAGCCGGATGTTTTTAATTTTGAAGCAGAAAATCTCTTTTCACTTCATACCCTAAGTGACGCAATAAAAATAAAAAACTTTTTGAGCAAAAATAAAGTCTATTCTGCAGTTGTAATCGGTGCAGGCTACATCGGTCTTGAGATGGCTGAATGCCTTGCCAGAAGTGGCGTTAAAGTTACTCTAATCTCCAATACAACTGCTTTCCTCAGAAATTTAAACCAACAATTTTCACTCAAAGTTGCCGAACATCTTCAGGAAAAAGGAGTAAGAGTTTTCACCGAGATCTTAATTACAAAAATAAACAAAGAAGGAAATACGCTAACTTCTATAGAAACAAACAAAGGAGAATTAGGCGGTGACTTTTTTATTTACGCAACGGGTGTTTCGCCAAACACTGAATTTCTTAAAAATTCAGGAATTTCATTTGAATTAAATGGAGCACTAAAAGTTGATGAAAGATGCCGAACAAACCTCCACAATGTTTACGCCTGCGGCGATTGCTGCGCAGTGAAAAATCTTATAACAAATAAATACACCTATACTCCACTCGGAACAACGGCAAATAAAATGGGAAGAGTTGCTGGAGCCAACATCGCGGGTGAAAGAGAAGAATTTAAAGGTATTTTGGGAACATCAATTATTAGAGTTTTCGAACTGGAAATAGGAAAAACAGGATTAACCATAGAAGAAGCAAAAAATGAGGGATTTGCCCCTAAAGAAATATATATCACATCAGATACTATAGCCCATTATTTAAAGAGCAACGGAACCATTGATATAAATATTGTGGCAGACAGAGATGGCAGGATTCTTGGGGGACAGATTGTTGGAAATGATGGGGTAAAAGGAAGAATTGATACGCTTTCCGCTATTATTCTCGGGAAAATATCTCTTGAAGAGGCAAAATATCTTGATTTATCCTACGCTCCTCCTTTTGCTCCTGTTTGGGATCCTTTGCTTATTGCCTTTCAAAATTTAAAAAAAGTTTAATGTTTTTTTGCTTGATTTTTAGTTTTTTTGGTGTTATAAAGAAAGATGGATGTTTTTGAAAGAAAGGAGGATTTAATGAAGAGAAGTTTATGGGTTTTGGTTCTGCTCATCGCTACAGCACTTCCGATTTTAGCCCAGGTTCAGGATGGCGATTGGGAATTCAGCCCGATGGTCGGGATGTCCTACCCCGGCAGGGAATTGAAAAGAGGTGCAAACTATTCTTTCTCATTTGCTTACAATTTCACAGAAAAATGGGCTGGAGAAGCGCAGTTTCTTTACACCGACACCAATCTGCGCCATATTGACTCTGACCTCTGCGGGTTAAGGTTTTCTGCAATTTACAATGTTAAGCCGGAAAATTCTTTAGTTCCTTATTTCAAATTCGGAATTGGCGGTAGAGCACAGGAACCAGACAAATTTGATGAAGTTTTTTCAAATGATTTTCTAACCCATGTAGGATTTGGAATTAAGAAATTTCTGTCACCAAGAACCACCTTTAAGGTTGAAGGTGTTGTGGGTTACGACTTTAGTGACAACTACTACAACGATTATTCCTGGTGGTATGTTCCTGGAGGCACTTCCACAATTCCATCTTTCTTCAAGGAAAAGAATTTCTTCACTTACGAACTGATGGTAGGGCTTTCATTAATAGCAAGAAAACCTCTTCCACCACCACCGCCACCACCACCACCACCGCCACCACCACCGCCAAAGCCTGAAATGATTAAAATTACACTTGATGAAAGCGTTCTTAATTTCAAAATTGACAGCTGGACAATTCCAAAGGACGGTGAACCCGCTCTCAACGCTGCAATTGAAAAACTAAACAAATACAAAGCCCTTGACATCAACATTACCGGCTATACCTGCAAACTTGGCAGCGACAGATGGAACCTTACTTTGAGCCAGAGAAGAGCGGAAGCTGTAAAGAAATATTTCATTGAACACGGAATTTCAGAATCCAGAATCGCCAAAGTTGAAGGAAAAGGGAAAGCGGATCCTATTGCAGATAACAACACAAAAGAAGGAAGATCAAAGAATAGAAGAGTTGAAATTACTGCGGTAGCACCTATTGAAGTTCCAAAGAACTAAATTTGGTTTTACTATACTTTAAAAGGGGGAGTGGTTACTCCCCCTTTTTTATTCGCCCACCTTTGTTTTCTTATTTTCCTTAATAATTTGGGGCTCATTCTTAAAATTTGAAAAAGGCTCCCAATCACCTATTTTCAGTGTTGAAACCTTTACCGCTCCTTTTGCGATATAAGAAGAATAAGAATTATAGTCCCATTTAAGGTATTTACTGCCCCCTCCACCAATTGTTGTTATCAAAAATCTATTTTGGAGAGAGCCAAAACACTTTGCCTGCTCAGATGGAGAAGGCGAATCACCCCCTGAAGGATCTACAGGAACCCATCCAAAAGGCGGAATGTAAACTTCAACCCATCTGTGAAAAACATCATCCCTTGAGGCATCGTCTCCCCTTACAACAACCGAACCAGCATACCTTGCGGGGATTTTAGCTGCACGCAACATTGAAATCATTACAAAAGAGTATTCAGAGCAGGAGCCAGAACCCCTCGAAAGAACCACAGGAGCTGTGTTCCACCCCCCTACCATTTCATAATGCATTTTGTCTTGAATATACCTGTAAATTTTTCTTGCAATATAATATACATTTTTCTCGTTTCCAACAGCCTCTTTTACAGCATTCTTTATAACATCATTTTGAATGTTAAGTTTTGTATCGTCTTTCAAATACTGATCTAAATTTTGGGGAATATCTTCCAGCATTCCTGCCTCTCTGGGATCAATAAAATAGGAAACATTGTAAAGAGTACAGTCCACATTAAATCTGGCAGAAACTTTATCAAGAGGCTTTAGATTCTTGAAATTAAATATCGCAACATCCTGCCCCCATTCGTCCTTTTCAATTACATAGTTATCTGGTTCGAATTTTATATTTGACAGCAGGTCCTGGAAGACCAAGTCTTTCGGGACAGCAATAAAAATATTTAATTCCTCAATATCTCCAGGACCAAAATTGCAGTAACTTTCACCAAAAGTCAATGTCTCCTTTCTCGGATTATATCTTATTGCCTTACCTGTTTGAGGAAGTTTTACATAATCTATACACTTTTTTTGATAATCAAGACAAACCATAAAATCTTTGTAGAATGCCAATCCAGAAATGTATGGCCCTGGTGCTTTCAAAATGTTTATAATAAAATCATTTTCAGTATCAATCTGATATATTTCATCTCTCATCCTGTCTGAAACCCACAGATAGCCTTTGTGATATGTCATTCCAGTGAGCTGGCCTCTTCCGCCCGTTCCTGCAGTTGGCGCGGTCAAAGATTCGATGGTGGTTCCATCCTCTGTGTCTATCTTTACAATTTTTTTAGAAGCCCCGTCAGAAATCCAGATATCTTTTCCGTCAAATACGATTCCCTGTGGGTCATCAACATCCAGTTGAAGCGTTTTTACTAAATTCGTCTCAGGCTCAAAAGCAAATAAATTTTTTTCATTAGAATCGAGTATCCACAAATGTTTTCCATCTGAAGCAAGAGCATTTACATTAAAAGAAGGTGAATTGTACACCTTTTTTACCTTCCCGTTTTCGGGGTCTATCTTTGCTATCTTTGTGGTAGCAAGGTCGGAAACCCAGAGAAAACTACCGTCAAAACATAAACCGGTCGGCGTTTTAAAATCAAGAGGAAAACTTTTCTCAACTTCGAGCGGAATCTGACAATAAATTGACACCATAAAAAATAAAGACAAAGAAAAGACAAACAGAATAAACATAAACTTTTTAACCATTTCGCCTCCTTATCAATCCTCTATACTTGGCAAATCTATTTCTCTTTTTTTCCTGATAGCAAAAGTTGCGGCATACACTTTTGCTCCACATTTTTTTAATATTCTGGAAGCTTCTTCAATAGTTGTTCCCGTTGTGAAAATATCGTCTATGAGAAGTACATTCTTCCCCCTCAAATCTTCTTTACAATCAAAGGCTCCTTTGAGATTTTCTTTTCTCTCTTTTGCGCCAAGATTTTTTTGAGGCTTTGTTCGCTTTTTTAACTTGAGAATATTTTTTACAGGAAGATTTAACTCTCTCCCACATTTTTTTGCAATCAATTCGGCAGGAGAAAAACCTCTCATAATTCTTCTGATAAAAGGTGTAGGTATAAATGCAACAAGATCAAAAGCAATATTTCCCATTTTATTTTTGACATTTTTCGCTATGCTTTTCCCAAAAATCCGGTAAAAAGGATATCTTTTTAAAACTTTGTAGGCAAGAACCATTTCTCTTATAGCGCCTTCATAAAGATAAAGGCTTATATGCTTTTCGTAAGAAGGAGGCTCTTTCAGACAATCCCCGCAGACCCCTATTTCCGCTGTTTCAGCCATCGCTCTTCCGCAAATATTGCAAAAAGGCTCCTTAACCTTCTGTATTTTTTTTAGACAGGAAAAGCAAATCTGAGGCAAGCCATAATTCACCTTTGTTCCACAAATTCTGCATATTCCAGGAGGAAAAATTAAATTTATAAAATTTCTAAAAAAATAGAAGCAAAAAAAACTTTTACTTTCTCCCGTTTTTAGAGCCATCCTTCGACAGATAAATTACAATCTCACCAGGTTTTTTCATAAAAAGCTTTTCTCTGGCATACACCTCATAAGCCTCAGGTGAGGTTTTAAGAATATGAATTTCTTTCTGTAACTTAATATTCTCTTTTTTAATGTTATTGAGTTCATTTTTTAGCTGAATTTCTTTTTCTTTAGCTTTCAGGATTTCGTGGATACCTCCTTTACCCCACACTAATGCAAGTCCCACAATAATCCAGACAAGAAGAACCATCAATAAAGCAAGTTTAAAAAACCCGCTCTTCATCTTTTTAATCTTTTTAAAACCTCTTCCCCGGCATAAACCGCTGAATCAGAAAGTTCCTCTTCTATCCTTAAAAGCTGATTGTATTTTGAGAGGCGATCCATCCGGCAAGGTGCTCCTGTCTTAATAAAATCTGCATTTACCGCCACCGAAAAATCAGCAAGGAAAGAATCATCCGTTTCCCCGGACCTGTGGCTGAAAACGACTCCATACCCTGCTCGTTTTGCAATCTCAACTGCTTCACAGGTTTCAGTTACCGTTCCTATCTGATTTGGCTTTATAAGCATTGCGTTGGCTATCCCGTCCGAGATCGCCTTTTTGAAAAGAGCAGGATTTGTAACGACATAATCGTCAGCAACGAGTTGAACCCTGTCGCCAATTGATTTTGTTAGAGCAATCCATCCATCCCTGTCTTTTTCCCCTACGCCATCTTCAATGGATATAAGAGGGTACTTTGATATCCAGCCATTATATAAAGAAATTACTTCATCTATTCTTCTTGGCCTTCCTATTCTGTAAGTCTTTGTCTCCTCGTCATAAAGGTTTGAAGCCGCTGTATCAATTGCAAGAAATATATCCTTTCCAGCCTTGTAACCTGCTTTTTCAATGGCTTTCACCAGAAGGTCAAGCGCCTCTTCATCTTCTTTAAGATTGGGAGCAAATCCCCCTTCATCACCAATTGCGGATGATAGTTTTTCCTCTTTTAAAATTGCCTTAAGAGAATGGTATGTTTCCGCACCCATCCTCAATGCTTCCTTAAAACTCTTTGCCCCAATCGGAACAATCATAAACTCCTGTACATCAACATTGTTATCCGCATGAGCCCCACCATTTAAAACATTCATCATAGGAACGGGTATCCTGTGGGCGTAAACCCCTCCAAGATATTTGTAAAGAGGCATTTCAAGAGACAAAGCCGCAGCTTTTGCTACAGCGATCGAAGCTGCTAAAATTGCATTTGCCCCCAAAACCTCTTTATTGGGAGTCCCGTCTTTTCTTATCATTGCGTAATCAATTTCCCTCTGGTCTATTGCCAGCCTCTCCTCAAGAGTTTCTGCTATAATGCTCTCAAGATTTTCAACCGCTTTTAAAACCCCTTTACCATTGTATCTGGATTTATCTTTGTCTCTTAATTCAAGTGCTTCAGCCTCACCAGTTGAAGCACCTGAAGGAACTGATGCAATTGCTGATGTCCCATCAGAAAGAATAACTTCTGCCTCTACTGTTGGATTTCCTCTTGAATCAAGAATTTCTCTTCCAATAATAGTCTCTATAATCATCTTGCCTCTCCTTTATAAAGATACTATTATAATACCAAAATTTAAAAAATTGAATTAAAGATAATTTATTCTTTTTTCCACAGTTTTTCTTCTACTTTAAAATGGTGATTGACACTTCTTGCCATAAGAAATAAAAGGTCTGAAAGCCGATTTAGATAAATAATAATGTTTTTTTCTACATTCTTTTTTTCATTTAGTTCAACTACTCTCCTTTCAGCCCTTCTCGCAATGCACCTTAAAACTTGAAGAATTGCAGCAAATTTGTGCCCGCCGTAAAGAATAAAATTATTTAATGGTGGAATTTGAGATTCGAGTGATTCTATTATATTTTCAATCTTTTTGAATTTATCTTCTTCAAAGGGAGGTAACACTTTTTTTATTTCATTGCTCGCTTTTTCAGAAAGGGCAAGGTGACTTGATATAAGATTTAAGTCTCTCTGTATTTCAACAAGTTCTTTTACAAAAAGACCTTCCTCAGAAAGCGAAATCGCAAAGCCTATAAAACTGTTCAGTTCATCTATGGTTCCGTATGCTTCTACCTGAGTACTACTTTTGCTCACTCGCTCCCCCCCAAGCAAAGCAGTTTTTCCATCATCGCCCGATTTTGTCACTATTCCCAAGTAAATCCCTATTCCTTATTGTGAAAAAGAGATTCAATAGAATACCTGTCAAAGGGAGAAATTTTTACAAATTCTACTCCAATTTCCCACTTTTCTTTTTCTGCAGGATTTTCATAAACGACTCTCGCCTCCGCTTCAACAACTCTTCCTGAAAAAGATATTGTAAGTTTCAAAAGCTTATTCTGTCCGAATTTCCTGTTGGCAAGAAAACTACATCCACCTAATCCAACAACATTTGTCAGCCCGAATCCACCTTCTTCAGGTTCTTCTACCAATTCTGCAAGCAGCGGATATTCAATCGGTATTCTTGGAAATTTCCTGGTTCCGGTAAGCTCTGCCATTTTTCCTCCTGCATTTTATAATAGTTTAAAAAATTTTAAATTGCAAGTTTTTGTTGTTTACCTGTCGTAACTATATTAATGTCCTTATTTAAACTAATTAGAAATGTCCTTTAAAATGGAAG